>JAZUJH010000050.1:0-31123 GCA_045642665.1 Treponema sp. | reverse complement strand
AGGATACGGAACTCCGGATGCTGAATGAATGTTCCGGCCTAGCCCCGATTGCAGTGGAAATGGGCAGGGCCGATTGGAACGGAAAGCGGGTGATGGTTCCGGCTTCCGGCCGTTTTCAGCTGTCGGATATTCTTAATGGTTGCAATATGCTCCGAATAAATTTGTTTTGGATGAGGCTTAGTGGATTCTTTTTTTTAAGCTAAATTTTTTCAGGGGCATTTACGTTTACGTTTTTTTTGCACAATTAGTTTTGGTGTTTTTTTTAATTTTATAGGAAAAAATTTAAATAGTTTATTCCTGGATATTTTTTTCGGGATACTTATAGCTGTGATAGTTTTATATAAAAGTATTGCAGTTTTTATTGTGGTAGAATATTTGGGCATTTTTAAATATTGTAATTTTTAGCGGTTCCCATTTGTATTTTAAATTTATTTGAAAAAAATATAATCAGAATAACGGATTTATGAGAAGAATTAATGTATGTTAAGTTTTAAAAAAAATATTTTCAGAATTTTTTTTTGTACAGGATTTGTGCTGGTTTCATTTTTTATTTTATCCTGTCAGTCTGCTGTTAAATTTCCCTTGGAGGATTCATGTGAATTTGATGGAGAAATTTATTTGCTTGGTGAGGTGCATGGTTTTGAAGATATTTATCGAAAAGAAATTTCTTTGTATGAAACTTATTATGGTCAGGGTGTAAGAGATTTTTTTATTGAAAGCGGATACTGTGCTGCAGAGCTTCTTAATCTGTGGATGAAAAGTGATGACGATGAATTTCTTGATGTGATGTTCGGAAATCTGGAAGGTACTTTGTCTTTTAATGACGGGAAGTACAGTTTTCTGAAGACGATAAAGAAATATTTTCCGGAAACTGTTTTTCATGGTGTTGATGTTGAGCATGAGTATGCAAGTACAGGAAAATATTATTTGGACTTTCTTGCAAAGAATGGATGCACCAGGAGTGAGTATGATTTTGCGGAATCAATGTGCCGTCAGGGTGAGATTTATTATTCCATGAAGTGTAAGGCTTCGGATGAATACCGCGAGAAATCTATGACGGAAAATTTTTTACGTCAGCTCAGTCTTCTTGGAGACAAAAATGTTTTCGGAATATTCGGAAGTTTTCATACGGCACAGAAAATTGTGTACAGTCATGATGTTGTTCCTCTTGCTGTGCGTCTGGGAAATTATTTTGCCGGAAGAATTTATGCAACGGATCTTTCAAAGATACAGCTGATTTTTGGAAGACGCTTTTATAATGCGGAATATTTTTATGAAGAAAATATATCTGACGGAGGTGCCGCAGGTAGGAGGACTTTTTATATTCTTGAGGGATATTCCCCAAAGGACTTTAAAAGGTTCGGCAGAAGCGGCAAGGTGTTTGACGGAGAAATACTTGGCAGCGTGAAAAGGAATTCTGTTTTCGCTGTGGAGTATACGGATGAAAGCGGGGAGAGTGTCATTGAAGTGTATGTTTTTGAAGGGAAGAAGGTTGACGGGAAGCTTACGGCTTTCGGAATTATGTGAATATGATATTATGTGAATATGATTTCAAAAATATTTTATCAGAACTTTGTTTTTGGGGAATACTGCTTTAAACTGATGATAGGAGGCCGTGCCTATGGAAGCAGAAATTCTTGAGCAAGAAGAAATTGATAAGCTTGTATCTGAACTTAAGGACATGAAGTCCAAGAAGAAGAAGAAGCTTAGCCAAAATGAAATAGACTCTGTTATTAAGGATTATGAGAATCTTACGAATACAAATCTTAGTCAGTCAGACATAGACAGGATTATTAATACTTTTGATGATGAATTTAAGCCTGACCTGAGTGAATAGATGTGGCTGTTCTTTAATTTATATGGAATCCCCCGGACTGATTCTTCCGGGGATTTTTATTTATGTGTTTCCTTTCTGAGTTTTTTTTTGTTCCCTGTATTCGCTCGGAGAAATTCCTTTGACCTTGTGAAAAGCTTTTGAGAAATACAGATTGTTGTCAAAGCCCAGAGAATTTGCTATTGCGGTCATTGAATAGGAGGTTTCGGAAAGAAGTCTGCATGCCTGTTTTATTCTGTAGTCCGTGAGATATTCTTTGGGAGAGATTCCAAGTACCGAATCGAAGCACCGGAACAGCTGGCTTCTGCTTATTCCTATGTAAGCGGCGACATCTTCAATGCTTATTGGATATGAATAGTTTGCAGTTATATATTCTGTTGCGCTATGGACATATATCTGTGCAGTTGACCGGATGTTATTTTTTGCTGACTCTTCAACGAACAATGATAGCATCTGGTACAGGAGGCCTGCCATTTTTATTGAGCCCGAAAATCCTTTTCCTCTTGCTTTGTAAATTTCAGTGATTTTTTCCTGTATTTCTTTGCCCCTGTTTATTGAACGTATATATGGTTCGTCTCTGGTGAAATCTGTTGAGCTGAGAATCAGGTTTGCGTCCGGACCGTAAAATCCTATCCACGCATATTCCCATGGTGATTCAGGATCCGCGTAATAAGAAACTTCCGTGTTGGGATAGCAGATGAAGCAGTCGCCTGCGGAAAGTTTGTATTCCCTGTCCATGCATACATAGGTTCCCGTGCCGGATTTTATGTAATGAATAATATAATGGTCCCGGACTCCCGGACCCCATTTGTAAAGTGGTTCACATTTCTGGTGACCCACGTTGTATACGGAAAGGGATATGAGTTCCTTGCTGGTGTCTTTGTAGGATGAACGGACAGGTTCCGAAACAGATAATGCGGGACTTGAGATTATGAAATCCAGCTGAACAAGATTCTTGCCGTTGGGCAGTGAGATTTCGTTTCTGCAGAAAAGGTCGTATGCATGATCCATAAGTTTTGCACACAGACCTTCCTCTGTAATATTCAGTTCGTTGCTTTTATGAAAGGTACAGCATATAAACTGGGGACGTACTTTGTTTACTACGTTAAGAAAGAAATCGTATCCCATTTTTTCAAGGAGAAGATTTGTAATCAGAAGGTCGGACTGATTAAGTTTTGGAATGAGGACCGGCTGTTTGTTTATGTTCAGGGAACAGACAGTCCTGTATTTTTCCCTGGGGATTGCATACTCAGTGTCCGCTGTGCTCAGAAGTGTTACGCTTGAGGCAGGGTAAGTTCTTAGCTGATTCCTGAGGATTTCGGACATTATCTGTTCTGCTGAAGTCATTGTTTTCTCCTGAACGGAATATCGGAGCGGATGCAGGGGCCCTTGATTTTGTTTCCGTCTATTACATTATGCAACATTTTTACATGTTAAGTAAACATAAAACAATGTACAGTTTTGCAGGCAGGATATATTATTGAGTCTATAAAGACAGCCCAGGAGGTTTTAGCATGTCAATTTTAGTTACAGGCGGTGCAGGATTTATTGGCAGCCATACAGTTGTTGAACTTCAGAATGCAGGTTATGATGTAATAGTCCTCGATAATCTTGCAAATTCAAGTGTAAAGTCTCTTGAGAGAGTAGAAAAGATTACAGGCAGGAAGGTGAAGTTCTATAAGGCTGACATTCTTGACCGTGAAGCGTTGAACAAGATTTTTGATTCTGAAAAGGTGGATTCTGTAATTCACTTTGCAGGTCTCAAGGCAGTCGGTGAATCTGTTTCAAAGCCTTGGGAGTATTATGAAAATAACATTGCAGGTACTCTTACTCTGGTTGACGTAATGAGGCAGCACGGATGCAAGAATATTATATTCTCTTCTTCCGCTACAGTTTACGGTGACCCGGCATTTATTCCTATTACGGAAGAATGTCCGAAGGGCCAGTGCACAAATCCTTACGGCTGGACTAAGTCCATGCTTGAACAGATTCTCAGTGACATGCAGAAGGCTGACCCTGAATGGAACGTAATTCTTCTCCGCTACTTCAATCCTATCGGAGCCCATAAGTCCGGTACAATGGGTGAAAATCCTAACGGCATTCCAAATAACCTTATGCCGTATGTAACACAGGTTGCAGTCGGCAAGCTTAAGGAACTTGGTGTATTTGGAAACGATTATGATACATATGACGGTACCGGTGTTCGTGATTACATCCATGTTGTTGATCTGGCTAACGGTCACGTGAAGGCAATAAAGAGACTTGAAGACAAGGCAGGTCTCTGCATCTATAATCTTGGAACAGGACACGGATATTCTGTTCTTGACATTGTTCATAACTTTGAGGAAGCTACAGGAGTGAAGATTCCTTATTCAGTTAAGCCACGCCGTCCTGGTGACATTGCAACTTGTTACTGCGACCCTTCAAAGGCTGAACGTGAACTCGGCTGGAAGGCTCAGTACGGAATCAAAGAAATGTGCGAGGATTCTTGGAGATGGCAGTCCAATAATCCTAACGGATATGAATCATAATTAGAATTACATTGCATGTAATCCGCAGGGCAGACGGAACTTGTGTCCGCAAAGGTGTTCTGCGGTTTTTTTTGTTTAGCTTTTATCCTTGTGTCATGCTGGTAAAGATTTTTTGTTCCCCGTCGCTCAGCATTTTTCAAGGTCCTCGTCAGTGTAGATTTTATCTTCCATGTGGTAATAAGCTTCAGCCGGATCATTTTTCCGCTCACTTTCAGGAACTTCATTGCTTTCATTGCTGCAGACTGCATAGCCCTTCAGTATTTCCATGGGACTGTCAGGACAGGTTATTGAGATGCCGGATTCCCTGAAACCTTCCGGGAATTCAGCTTCAAGAGTCATTTCAATTTCAAATTCCTGTCCGCCTGTTTCGTTGTCAGCGTAATTGTGTCTATTTTTTCAGCACTGCCGGATGCTTCTCCTTTATGTTCGCGCATTCTCTGTATCATGCTTTCCGGTCAGCAGCCGTCCAGGGTTCTGAAGAAGGTAAGCTTTTGCATGTATCTTTTGCAGAGAATTCGGGGCATCTTTAAAAATTGTAATTTTTAGAGGCTCCCATTAGTTTTGAACTTTCTGTATTGAGTTATGAAAATTTGATAGCTGGGGCAAAGGATTTTTTATTGCGGGTGAACTCTCCTATGTGGACGGGTTCCGTAAAAACTTCAGTCCTTGGAGGTTTTCTAAATCAGTAAAATAGTGTATAATAAACCGCTATGAGTGACTCTAAGATTGTTAATGAAGATACACTTGATAAATTGTTGTATCTTTCACGTCTTTCTCCGGAAAGTACAGATATGGATACCCTGAAGAAACAGGTTGATGAAATTGTAGGATATTTTGATATTCTTTCTAAGTATGATGACAGCGCAAATCCTTATGACGCTTATCCTACAACAGAAGCAGACAAATTGCGTGAAGACGAAGTTGTAAACGGTCTTGAAATGTCTGATGTTAAGAAAGTTACAGAACACTTTATGGACGGTTATTTCCAGGTTCCTAAGGTTTTGGGAGAGGGGGCCTGATTTATGCAGACAATTATTGAAGCTGTTAAAGCTCTTAAGGACGGAACAGTTACCAGCCGTGCCTTGGTGGAAAAATCAATAAAGACATTCGAAGATGATAAAAATTCAGATCTTCCTTTGAACGCATTCATTGAAATGTATGATGACGCACTTTCTCTTGCTGAAGAAGCGGACAGGGAAATTGCGTCTGCACGTTCAGAAGGTAAGCTTGATGAGCTTTTTGAATCCAAGCCTCTTTTGGGGCTTCCTTTTGCGAACAAGGATAATATTTCTGTACGCGGAAAGAAACTTACATGCGCATCAAAGCTTCTGGAAGGTTATGTTGCTCCGTACAATGCAACTGTAATCAACCGACTTATGGCTTCTGGCGCTATTCCTCTTGGCCGCTGTAACCAGGATGAATTCGCAATGGGTTCTTCAACAGAATATTCTTCCTACGGCCCGACACGTAATCCTATTAACCGCATGTATGTTTCAGGCGGTTCGTCCGGTGGATCAACTGCTGCTGTAAGTGCAAACCAGGCTCTCTTTGCATTGGGTACTGAAACTGGTGGTTCTGTTCGTCTTCCTGCAAGTTACTGCGGTATATACGGACTTAAGCCTACTTACGGTGTATTGAGCCGCTGGGGTGTTGTAGCTTACGGTTCATCACTTGATCAGGTTGGTATTCTCGGACATACTCCACGTGACATTGCTCTTCCTCTTTCCTGTATGAGCGGTGCAGACATGTATGATGATACATCCGCAGATCTTCCCGGAAGCGAAACTCTCAGGAACCTGAACCCATTGACTGCAGATGAATTCAGGTCCCTTAGGATTGCTATTCCAAAGCAGTTCCTTGAAAGCAAGGGTCTTGATGCTGATGTAGGTAAGGTGTTCAACGAAACGCGTGCCTGGTTTGAAGAAAAGGGTGCAAAGATTGATGTAGTTGATCTTCCTGTTCTTGATGCATCGATTGCTTCATACTATGTTATCGCTCTTTCAGAAGCCGCAAGCAACTTGAGCCGCTTCGACGGTATCCGCTACGGTAAGCGCGTGGACAATAACGCAGGCTATGACAAGCTTTATGTTGATACAAGGAGCGAAGGTTTCGGTCCTGAAGTAAAGAGACGTATCATAATCGGTAACTATGTTCTTTCTGAACAGTTTTCAGGTGATACCTACAAGAAGGGTATGGCAGTAAGAGCTAGAATCCAGAAGGATGTTGCAAAGCTCTTTGAATCTTATGACCTTATTCTCTGTCCGACTTGTCCGACACCTTCTTTCAAGCTTGGAGAGAAATTTGATGATCCTCTTGCAATGTATCTTAGCGACCTTTTCACTGTATTCGTAAACCTTGCACGTATTCCAAGTATTTCTGTTCCTGCGGGACACACAGCAGGAAACGGAGTTGAAGCAGGAATTACAAAGGGATTTGACGGTGAATTCCTTAAGGCTGCATCCAGGGGGGACAGTGACAGTATGCCTGTAGGTATCCAGTTTGCAGGACCTATGTTCAGTGAAGCAAAGATTCTTCGCGTGGCACAGGCTTGGGAAGAAGATCATCCAGGATGCGGAAGTCCTGTTGCGGAGGAAAAATAAATGGCTATAGATAAATGGGAAATTGTTATCGGTTGTGAAATTCATACACAGCTTCTTACGAAGACAAAGGCTTTCTGTGCATGTGAAAACCGTTACGGCGGAATGCCTAATACTCGTGTTTGCCCAGTATGTCTAGGTCTTCCTGGTGCAATGCCAAGAATCAGCAAAGGATATGTTGAACTTGGTGCAGTAGCTGGCATGGCTTTGAACTGTAATATTGCACGTTTCACAAAGTTTGACCGCAAGCACTATTTTTATCCTGACCTTACAAAGGGTTACCAGATTACTCAGTATGATATTCCGCTTTGTACGGACGGATTCGTTGATCTTCCTATGGCAAAGCTTCCTGAAGACCAGAGAGCCGGAGGAGCAAAGTGCCGCGACAAGAATTTCATCGGAAAGGACTGCATCATTGAGAACGGAAAGTATCGCCGCATAAGAGTTGAACGTATTCACCTTGAAGAGGACGTAGGTAAGTCTCTTCATCTTCAGGGAGCTCACTCTTACATTGACTATAACCGTTCAGGTACACCTCTTATTGAAATTGTTACAAAGCCTGATATGGCAAGTCCTGAAGAAGCTGCACTTTTCATGGAAACTGTTCAGGAAATCCTTCGCTACATGAAAGTTACAAACGGTAACCTTGAGGAAGGAAACATGAGATGTGACGCCAACATCAACCTTAATGTATGGGAAGACGGAAAGCTTTATCATACGCCTATTTCGGAAATCAAGAACCTTAACTCTTTCCAGGCAATCAGGAAGGCCTGTGCCTATGAAGCTGAAAGACAGCTGAAAGAGTTCCAGGAAGACCGCCAGGAATTTGATCCGGGCTTCAAGGTAACAATGGGCTGGGATGAAGAAAAAGGACAGACTGTTGTTCAGCGTACAAAGAATTCTTTCGTTGACTACCGTTTCGTTGTTGAACCGGATATAAAGCCTTTCTCTGTTGGTGAAGAACTTATTGAACGTGCCAGGTGCCGTGTAGGTGAGCTTCCGGAGGCAAAGCGCAATCGTCTCAAGAAGGAATACGGACTTTCAGACTTTGACGTTGATACACTTACAACTACACGTGATCTTGCTGAATGGTTTGAAAAAGCAGCGCTCGGAGCAAAGGATGTCAAGAAGGTTGCAAACTGGATTCTTGCCGAGCTTCTTGCAGTTCTTAATGAAAATAACCAGACAATCAATGACGTGACAATTACACCTGAACATATCAGTTCTCTTGTCAATGTCATTGACGCAGGTAAGATTTCTTCTGCTCAGGGTAAGACTGTCTTTGCAGAAATGCTCAAGTCAACAAAGATGCCGGAAGAAATCATAATGGACCTCGGGCTTGAAGTCGTAAGTGACAACAGTGCAATTGAAGCTATAGTTGATGCCGTAATTGCAAACAATGAAAAGGCTGTGAACGATTACAAGAGCGGAAAGACAAATGTAATGGGCTGGATTGTTGGCCAGGTCATGAAAGAGTCTAAGGGTAAGGCAAACCCTGCAATGGCAAAGGCTCTTGTGGAAAAGAAGCTTCTTGCTTTGTAATGGGCATCTCTAAAAAAATTTTTTTTGTAGATTTTGTGATTTGATGCGGAATCTCTGGGAACTTAATTTTTTTTTTGGATGACCATTGAAATGTTTATTCGGCAGGCATCTCATGGGGAATTACTGGAATTACTATGGATGCCCGGTATGCTTTTTTTTTGATGCGGGCCTTCGGAATGCTTCTTACAGTTTTCCGGAGGTAATCTGTTTTTTTATAAGAGAAAATTATGAACGATGTTGAATTTTTGGCGGATGAGATAGAGAAACGTTACGGGGCAGTAAAGCGTGCCAGGGGATGTTTCCTGTACACTGCAAAAGCTGTGCGTCTTACGGACCTGTACCAGGAAAACGGAAGAGCAATATTGGGCTGGGGTGGAGCCAGTGCTTTTACTATGCTCAAGAATGTACTTTCCCGCGGGCTGACAGGAAGTTTCAATACTGATATGCTTTATCAGATGGACAAGGCGATGTCTGTTCTCATTAAAGATTCCCGCAGAGTTCTTGTTTTCTTTTCAAAAACTGATGCAGCTGAAGCTTCCCGTACACTTTGCGGTGCTGAACCTTCAGAATACAGGCCGTGGATAAACAGCGGAGATGACTTTACTGCAAAGGAATGTGTTGTCCTTGAACCGGCACTTCCATGGACGCAGGGCATTTGTCTTCTTGCAGTGAAGAAAGAAATTTTTGAAAGCAGAAATGCCAGGGAAACTGTAAACGGCAATGTGCGTCTTGCACCATGTCTGCTTACAGCAGTTAACCGAAGCATCTACAATCTTATTGCCGCACTTCGCGAACGCAAGGAAACGGAATGGTTCCTTTATGATACTGTTCTTACAAAATACTGGACACGCAAAGGGCCTTACCTTTATATAAAGCAGGATGTAGTATCAAGGGAAAGGTACAGGGATTTTGTATTGCACTGTCTTGATAACGGAGTAATTATAAATCCTTGCTATGAGGATCCAAGCATTGTGCCTTACGGGGCGGACAAGGGAGTATTTGCTTCTCTGCTAAAAAATCAGTTTTAAAATACCGATACACTATTAGTTAGGTATTTATGTCACAGGCAGATTTAATCTTTTATATAATAAAACTTTCTTTGGGCGGACTTACAGCTTTCACGGCTCTTCTTTTGTGGGGAAGAACAAGGGACGGTGCATGGATGAGTCTTGTGGCCGGTGTACTTATTCGTTATGCCGGTACAGTCTATGAAATGATGCAGGACTTCGGAATTGTATTTTCTTCTGACATTTATATTTTCGGAATACCTGTACTGGAACTGCTGTTCGCAGTGCTTCCCATGGTTTTCATTATTCTTGCCTTCGTGCTGATGATATTTAAAACTAAATAGTGATGGCTAAGAAATAATAGTAAAGGGAATATCAGGATTTATCCTGTTTTATAAATTTGGAGGGTCTGAAATGTCGGAAAAGGCACATTTTGCATTCGGTAGATTCCTTCTCCAGCTTGCATTGGGAGTTATGCTTGCAGTAGGTGGAATTCTTGTTCTCATGGATGGCGGTGATCTGGCTGCCAAAACAATTACAAAGATTTTTAACGGACAGCTTGGCGAGATACTCAAGTATGTATTCGGCGTAATTGAACTTCTTGCAGGTATCTTCATGGTTCTTGAACTGTTCATCGGTAACAGGATGGGAACTTTCGGTAAGGTTCTTAACATAATAGTAGTGATAATCTGGATACTTGCAGTGTTCCTTTTGGATTTCAACTGGATATTCGACAAAGGCTTCCATTTCAAAATGGATTGGCTGTATGGTCTTGCAAACCATGTACTTATTCTTGGTGCAATGATTTATCTTATGGATGAATAGGATTACGGCCAGGCCTGGACTTAAATAAAAAGCGGTTTCGATTTTTGTCGGAACCGTTTTTTTTGTGACTGTGCAAAAATGTTATGGTGATTTCTAAAAGTTGCAATTTTTAGAGACAACTTTGAAAACGTGATTTTTTAGGCACTGTAATTTCATGGATCAAAACTCGCAGGAATCCCTGAAAAATATTTTTGGAGATGCCCTTATTCTGCAAAAGGTTCCAGCTTACCGCCTGCTGCATCCATGAGGGCAGGAAGTAATTCATCGAACCAGAACCTGTCTTCAATTTTCTTTTTGCCGGCAGAATATCCTATATGTCTGTCTGAACGAACTTTTTCTCCGTGAAAATCACTTCCCGCTGTTGCAAACATGTTAAGCTTATGTGCAAGCTCTTCAAGTCTTTCCGCTTCTCCGTATCGTATTCCGGGATGATAGGCTTCAAGTCCTACAACACCTTTTTCATGTATGCCTTTCATGACTTCTTCAATTTTGCCCCATGAAACATAGATTGAAAGAGGGTGGGCCTGTACTGGTAAACCTCCGCTGTTTTTTATTGCTTCAACAGCTTCTTCAAGGTCCGCTCCTTCCCGTTCTATGTAGCATGGTCTTCCTTTTGCAAAATATTTGTCAAAAGCAGCCTGACGCTGTTTTACGATTCCCTTTTCCACAAGAAACTGCGCAAAGTGAGGTCTTCCTATGTTTTCTTTTCCGAATCTTGCCTGCACTTCTTCGTAGGTAATGTCCACACCGTTTTCCTGAAGCTTTCTTGTCATGCGGAGATTCCTGTTTGCACGTTCAGCCCTTAATTTTGAAGTGAGGTCCTTTAATTCCTGTGAAGGTTTTCGCAGTCCAAGACCAAGAAGATGAAATTCACCTGTGGGCCAGCTTATGCTTATTTCTATGCCGGGCACAAAGATAATTCCTTTCTCTGAAGCCCTGGTCTGTGCACTTAGAAGTCCTGAAGTTGTATCATGATCTGTTATTGCCAGTACCTGTATTTTTTTATCTGCCGCAAAGTCTACGAGTTCTTCAGGAGAAAAAGTTCCGTCGGAAGCTGTAGAATGTGTATGTAAATCAATCATATTTATTTGAATGATACCATATTTTAAAAAAATGTGATATAATAAAGGATGGATAATTTTCTAAAAATACAGGGCTGTTCTTAAAAAGTTGTTTTTGGAGGCCTTTTCGGAGAGGTAGCTTTATGCCTAAGTTGGTAACATATTCAAAAGATGCGATTCTGTTTTTTGAAGGCGACAGGGACTTAAGAATTTTTGTAATACAGTCTGGAGAAATAAAGCTCACCAGTATAGACATAGAATCAGGCTGTGAAATGAATGAATTTCTTAAGGCAGGTGAGTTTATTGGAGTAAAAAGTGCTCTGGCAAATAAGCCGAGAACAGAAACTGCTACAGCTGTATCAGAAGTAAAGGCCCTTCTGCTTTCGGTTGCTGAATTTGAAGCCCTTGTAGGCAAAAAACAGACTCTTGTTCTTAAGATGCTGAATGTTTTTAGCCGTAATCTTCGTGAACTGCATAAAAAAACTGAAGCCATTCTCAAAACGGATAAGCAGCTCCTGAATCCAGAGGACGGGATGTTTTTAGTTGCAAAGGCCTTCAGTGAGGAGGAGAATCATGCAAGTGCTCTATCTGTTTGTACAAAACTTCTTGACCGTTTTCCTCATGCCGCCAATGCTGCTGCCGTAAAGAGACTTCTTGAATCTTCAAAGATAGCAAACGAGCGTAAGCAGAAAGCTGCGCTTATGGAACCTGAAGTTCTGGAAATTGATCCTGCAGAAAAGAAGACTCTTGCACAGTTTTCGCTGCCCATGTTTGAACGTTTTTCAAAGTTATATAAACCTGGTGATGTCATAATGACGGAATATGAGCCCGGTGATACGTTCTATCTTATACAGAGCGGTCATGTTCAGATTGAGAAATATATGAACAATACACTCAAGAACATAGACATCATTAAGCCCGGTGAGTTTTTTGGCGAAATGGCCATTCTTGATAATTCTCCGAGAAGTGCAACCTGTGTTGCAAAGACAGAAGTCAAATGCCTTGAATTTAATAAGGAAAACTTTGCAGTTCTTGTGACAGCAAATCCGCAGATAGCAATGCTTCTTATTAAAATTTTCTGCAAGCGCATTTATGATCAGCGCAGAAAGTTCGGAATTCTTTTGATAAGTGATTCCTATGCACGAGTTGCAGATGTCTTCCTCATGTTTGATGAAACCAATTCTGCGGAGTCATTGAACAGCAGCAAAAATTACAGAAGAAAGTTCTTTCTAACAATAAAGGATGTTGCTCACTGGGCAAGCATATCAGTTGAAGAGGCTGATGATGTAATGAAGAGATACGCAAAGGCCCATAAAATTGAAATCTTTGATAAGTATGTTACCGTTGCAAACATAATGGACATGAAGCGTACTGTTGATTCATATTTTGCAGGCCATAAGGAAGATTTTAATAAGATTAAGCTTGGACAGAAATAGTTTTTACATCAGATTGTTTTGTACTTACAAAATCATTGCCAGCCGGAATTTGTTCAGCAGTTAAAAGTATTACTATATGAAGGAACCCCTAAAAACTGTTTTTAGAGGTTCCTTTTTTTGATTTCAGCTTTTTTTTGGAAATAGATATGGGCACTGCTTAGGTTATGGATTTGAAAGTAAGCTTATGATGCAGCTAATGCAGTTCCCCTGCTTATGTCGTCATCAATTTTTATCAGATTGTAATAACGTTTCAGTTCTCCGTCAAGAATGTCATCAAGCTCCGCTTTTATTTTTGATGCAAGACCCGGAGTTTTCCAGAAAGTTGAGCCGTTACATACAATGCAAATCTTATCTGATTCAGATTTTCCTTTTTTGCATTTGAGAATGTTTGCAGCAAGGATGCTGGCTACTGTGGCGGCAGTTCTATTTAAGATGCAGTTCATGATGAAGTAAAGGAATTCTATGTCCAGAGGAGAAGAAGCCTTTAAGAGTTTTACAAATGTGTTGGTGGAGTCCGACTTGTCATCAAGAAAAATACTGACTTCAGGCCATGTAATTTTTTGTACACCGGAAAATTCTTTCTCAAATTCCATGGTGAATATTTTTTTCTTGCAAGCATTTTTCAGTATGTGGAACAAAAGGTTTCCAAGGTAAGCACCTGAACACATTTTTTCTAAAATGGATGCACCTGGATTCTTGGATTCCCTATCAACAGTTATGTCAAAGGTGCTGCGGTTTATTTTTGAAAACATTCCGCACTCTGTGACGATAATTTTTTCCTTTGATTTTTTTTTTCAATGTATGCACAGTTCATTCCTGTTCCAAGAATGAATCCTATATAGGAACTGTAATTCCCCTGAGAAGTTCCAGCTATAAGAGATGCAGTGGTGTCATTGAGGAGAATAATTTTTTCTATTTTATTCCAGCCTTTTTTTTTGAGAGATTTTTTAAGTTCTTTTCCGACCCAGGAGTTTACCGCTTCGGATGCGTTCACTTCTTTTCCAAGGGCAAGAATTTTTCCGTCGTTATTTTTACCTGTCTTCATTGCGTATGAAAAACAGAATGCAATTTTAGTGGACCTGTTTTTCAGGTAATCAATGTTTGCTGCAATCTGGTCGTAGAATTTTCTTTTTGAAAGATTCCTGTCTGTTGCAGGCATAAATGTTTTTCTTGTTTCCTCAATGACTAGCTTGCCTTCCGAAAAATGTGCAAGTGAGGAACGGAAGTTTGTGCCGCCTGCGTCAATGATAATAATTTTTTCTCCTGACAAAGAAGATTTAATTATTTTTTTTTGAATCAAAATTGTTGAAGGAAAGAAGCATGGGCTGGTCTGATTTATTTTTGTCTATGAGACCTGCTTCCATGTCCTCAAAAATTTTTTTTGTGAGGAGACTTTTGTCTGGTCTGACAAAATCATTCTGCTTAAGAAAATTTTTCATCGGCAGAAGATTTTCACTTTTATTAAGGGAGTTGCTTATGTGCTCAAACATTTTTACTGCTCCATTTTTTTATGCGTTTGCAATTGAGTTTTCAATGTTCTTGAAATATTTTACGGTTCCGACTTTAAGTTCTTCCGTGCAAGGTTCGTCCGCTACAATAATGCTCTGGCGGTGCATCTGAAGTGCTGTAACAGGCCACATCTGTGAAACTGAATCTTCTACTGCGTGTTTAAGTGCAAGAGATTTTGCAGGTCCGTTCATCATGATTACAACTTCTTCGGAATCTGTAATTGTTTCAATTCCAACAGTGAGAGCCGTCTTCGGAACCTTGTTCATGTCTCCTCCAAAGAATCTTGAATTTACGATTCTTGTATCAGTTGTAAGAGTCTTGATTCTGGTGCGTGATTTAAGAGATGAGCCCGTTTCGTTGAAGGCGATGTGTCCGTCGCATCCGGTTCTTCCTAAGAACAGATTAATTCCTCCGCATTCCTTTATTTTGTTTTCGTATTCCTCGCATTCTTTCTGAAGGTTCTGGGCGCATCCGTTAAGGATATGAATATTTTCTGGAAGAATGTCTATGTGGTTAAAGAAATTTTTGTGCATGAAGTAGTGATAGCTCTGGTCATTGTATTCGGTAAGTCCTACATATTCGTCCATATTGAATGTTATGACATTTCTGAAGCTGAGTTTCTTCTGCTGTACATATTCAATTAATTTTTTATAAATTCCTAAAGGAGTGCTTCCTGTTGGCAGTCCGAGAACAAATTTTTTTTCTTCTGCAGGATTGAACTGATTTATTCTTGCGGCAATATAATCTGCAGTCCAGCTGGAGCATTCATCGTAATCTTTTTTTATAACAAGTCTCATTTTTAATCCTCCGTTTTCTTAAGTCTGTCCTTAATAATTTTTCCTTCTATCATTACGAACTTTGTTTTAAAATCTTTGTCCAGAACAACAATGTCTCCATCGTAGCCAGGAGAGATAATTCCTTTTCCCTTGAAATTCATTGTCCGTGCAGGATTTGATGTTGCAAACTTTACGGCTTCCCATAAGGGATAACCGAATTCCTGCATGTTCTGCACAGCTTTTTTCAATGTAAGGCAGGAGCCTGCAATTACGTCATCGCTTTTTCTGTGGAAGCATCCGTCTTTCAGGATAACTTCCTCATTGTTTGCAAACAGAGGTCCCTCTTTCTGTTCAGTTGGTGTAAGCGCATCTGTCACAAGAATTATTTTATCGGAGTTTTTGTTCCGGTTCAGAAGTTTGAACAGATCCTTGTGAACATGAACTCCGTCTGCAATTATTTCGCAGGAAATTTCAGGATGCGTGAGAACTGCTCCCACTGCTCCAGGATCTCTGTGATGCAGCTGGCTTATTGCATTGAAGAAATGTGTTGCATGAAGAATTCCCACCTGCAAACCTTCTATCATGTTTTTGTATTTGGCTTTAGTGTGTCCTGCCTGTAGCACAACTCCTTTGTTGATGCAGTAAAGTGCAAGTTCTCTCATTCCTGTCAGCTCTGGTGCAACAGTCATGTTTATTATGTGACCTTCGGAGGCTTTAAAAAGTTGTTCAAAAATTTTTATGTCAGGTGTGTGAATTGTATCTCTTTTCTGAACTCCAAGTTTTTCGGGAGAGATGAAAGGCCCTTCAAGATGAATGTTCATTATTTTTGCACCTTCCTCCTTTCCCATTGCAGAGACAATCTGTCTGATGTTATGAATCATTGAGTCAATTGAAGAAGGGTACATTGTAGGATTGAATGCAGTGACACCGTACTGTGCAAGATCTTTTGACATTTGCAGGATTGCTTTTGTTGAGCAGTTGTCTGTTCCGTTCCCCTTGAATCCGTGAATGTGTGTATCAATGAGACCAGGAATAATGTAATGTCCCTTTGCGTCAATGATGGATACTTCAGGGGAAAATTTTTTTTTAGCAAAGCGTTCTTCCGTAAACACATCAACAATTTTTTTGTTCTCAACTAAAATTGCGGAAAGTCCTTCGCTAAAAGAAATTCCGTTTAGAATAATTCCGTTGTGGATACAGTATTTCATTTTAATTCGCCTCCATAAAAAATTGTATCCATTAATGTTAAACGCTTTTTGTGTTCTTCCATTGAATCTGCGAAACGTTCAAAATTTTTGTTCCCTTCATTAAGCCAGAGACATTCACTTATTGCACAGAACCTCGGGAACATCATGTATTCTGCATTCCTCGAGGCAACTATTTTTTCTGACCAGAAAGTACATTCACCTCCAAGAACAAGTTTCCTGTTTTTGGCATTCATTCTTTTTGTGAAGGGCAGATAAGAATATGCTTTTTCTGTTGTCGTAAATCCTAGTCGCCCCGGCTCTTCATATGAATCACTGTTCTTTAAATTCAGATAACAGGTAGTCTGCGGTGACATAATAACTTTGTGCCCTAGCTCGCTTGCTTTTTCACCGCCTTCTTCACCTTGCCATGACTGTACAATAATTTCTTCAGGAAGAGGAATTATGTCAGTGTTGTTTAGAACTTCATCCCATCCTAAAGGAATTTTATTATGCCTCAGAACAAGTTCAACAATTTTTTTTGTTCCCCATGACTGAAGCTGGGAAGGATTGTTTAGATTTTCTTTTTCCATTCACCTTTTGCATTCCGGACATTTTTCTCAGCTTGCTGAAGGACATTCATCTCCCCCAATGTGAACGTACTGTGAAGGGAAAAGTTCATCAAGTGTATCGAGGATGGAATCATAGATTTCAAATATCTTGTTATTTCCAAGACAGAGTACATCGTTGAAGATTCCCCATGCATGCTGAACCTTGTAAGGACCTTTGGTGCATCCGTATTCTGGATATGCTGCGAGAAGTGCGGAAGCGTGTCCCGGAAATTCAATTTCAGGAATTACTGTTACAAATCTTTCCTGCGCATACTTTACGATGTCCTTGATTTCTTCTTCAGTATAATAGGTTCTTATTTCCTTGAGGTTGTCATAGTAAGTGTCATTTGATTCAGGCATCGTATGATCTTTTCTTACTGAACCAATTTCCGTAAGCCCCGGATATTTTTTTGCGGGAAGTCTCCACCCCTGGTCATCGGTAAGGTGCCAGTGAAGAATATTCATTTTATGGAAAGCGCAAAGGTCAATTGTTTTCTTGATGAAGTCCGTGCTGAAAAAATATCTGCATGTGTCAAGAAGAAATCCTCTCAAGGAGTATTCGCTTTTGTCATAAATGAAATGCATGGCAGATTTTTTTTGTCTGTCATCAGAAGTTGAGCAAGAGTTGTGAGGGCGTAGAAAAATCCCTCTTCATGGAAATAGTAAATCTCTATTGAAGATCCTGAAATATCAAGCGCATAGGAATCTTTTTTTTGTAAGGTCAAAATTATTGTGGCACTCTACTTTTTTCTGTTTTATAAGAAAACTTTCGGTTTTACCTGATGTTGTGCTGTTTTCTGAAAGCGTAAAATTTGCTTTGAGTATATAATTTTTTATTGCCTGAGGTACTTCTCTTTCTATAAAAAAATTCTCTGATGACAGATGAAGTATATTGTTTTTATTTTCCAGATGGAAAGGGAAAGGTGTGACAGATATTTTTTGTTTGCTTGAATTAATTTGTGTGTTCATGATTAACATCTTACATTATGTTTATTAGTTAGTCCACTACAAAAACAAACTCTATAAAATTTTTATTATTTTAACTAGTATGATGTATTGTGAAAGTTGAAAAATCTATATACAAATTATTTATTGACAAATCAAATAATGTAAGTTAGTATTTTCTTTGTACAAAGGAAGTACTAAATAAAAAAAATAAAGACGGTTTCCGGGAAAATAAATTTCTGTGAAGGAACCTTGTTTCTATGATTTTGTTCATGAGAATCTAGCTTTTAATTGGAGAGGGCATTCTGAATTTTTTGAATATTCAACAGGGTGGACCGTCGGTAAGAGTTTGTTCATGTGGATTTCCAAGAGTGTTCGCTTTTGGAAGTAACTTTAAATGTTGTTCCGGATTCTGCTGTCCGGCAGGTTCTGGTTCAGCAGGGAATCCGAATTAATTTTTGTGATTTTCTTGTTCAATGGAACTTTTAAAATCTGGTAAATTGTTTTTGGAAGTTTCCATACAGTTTTTTTTTCATTTGAATTAAGGAGGAGAAAATGAAAAAGTATTACTCGGTGCAGGTCTTGTTCTTGCATGTTTGGCAGCTATTTCCTGTTCCGGAAAGTCAGATGCAGCTAATTCAAAAGGTCCTAAGACTGTAATTACGGTTCTTGATTATCAGGATGCAACAGCTCCTAATGCTTTTGAAGATAACAAATATGTTTGGGAAGCATTTGAAGCAGCTCATCCGGATATTAAGCTTGAACGTGAGGTTCTCTTCAATGAACCTTATCATCAGAAGATGGCAGCTTATGCGGCTTCAGGAAAGATGCCTGATGTTTTCTACATGTTCCCTGCTGGACGCTCAGCTTCTATTCATGAAAAGCATTTGGCAAAGGCCCTTGTTCCTTTCATGGAAAAAGACGGAATCCTTGGTGACTGCAATCCTGCTTGTGTAGATCCGAAAGCCCAGGCTTCCGGTTATGTAGCAGAAATTCCTTTCGGTCTTACTGTTTCACATGCTCTCTATGCAAACTCTGCAGTTCTTTCCGAATGCGGTCTCAGTGTTCCAAAGACTTATGACGAACTCAGGTCTCAGGTTCCTGTCTTCAAGGCAAAGGGCTATGAAACAATTCTCATGGCAAACATGGATGACTGGGTTATGCAGTCTTGTCTTTTCTCTATGGTTGCAGGTCGTTTCGGCGGAACAAAATGGGCTGATGAAATTATTGAAGGAAATGCAAAGTTTACGGACAGCGATTTCGTAAAGGCAGTTGAATTCATTAAGCAGATGTATGATGACGGTGTTCTTTCTGATAAGACTCTTGCAACATCTTACGGTGATGTAACAGGTCAGTTTGCAGCAAAGAAGGGTGCATACATGATTGATGGTGACTGGAGAGCAGCTGCATTTCTTACAGACCAGTCAACAGGTCTCGCACTTATTTCTGTAGAAGACCAGAGGAATAACATTGAAATGATTAACTTCCCTGAAATTCCTGGAGAAAAATTCCATGGAACAAACTCAGGTACACTTGGTGTTGGTTATGGTATGAGTTCAAATCTTGCTGCAGGTTCCAAGAAAGAACAGGCTGCATGGGAACTTATTAAGTGGCTCAGCAGTTCAACAGTTCAGCAGAGACGTCTTGATACAGGTGCTGCATTCCCTTCACTCATCAAAGGAATTTCTTACGAAGGTCTTGAACCTCTTTCTGTAAAGCGTGCAGAATTCTACGGAACACCATCAGCAACAACTCCTGTATTTGACAGTGCATTTAATTCTGATGTTTCTTCTGTATTGAACGCAGAATTCCAGGCTCTTGGTCTTGGACAGAAGACACCTGCTCAGGTTTGAGAAAATATTCAGAAAACTTTTGAATCTACAAAATAGTACATCTCTGATAATTCCTGATGAGATGACCTACGGATTAAGGGTTTGTGAATTGTGCAGGTCTTGATGATGTGCATACGGGTTCATCTCTGAGGGCAATACGTTTTGAGATTCCTGATAGTTTTCATAAAAAATTAGGGCTTCTCCAGGGTGCTTGCATTTTGGGAAGCCGGGAACTTTCTAAAAATGGGGGCAGATTTTTGTGCTTCCCTTACTAAAAAAAACATTGGAGAAAATTTATGAAAATGTCACCGATTAAATTATCGGCTGAAAGGGAAGAGAAGCAGGCTTACTGGATGCTCTGTCTGCCTGCAATCATATTTTATTTTGCAGTCATGACATTCCCGTCACTGTTTTCTGTTTTCCTTAGTGTTACAGATTATAAAGGCGGTGAACTTTTTAAGAAGGGAGCTTTAAGTTTTGTAGGCTTCAAGAATTATTTAAAAGTTTTCAGGGATCCTTATTTTTATGTTCCCCTGAAAAACAATCTCTGGGTTGTTCTGATTTCAGTATTCGGACAGCTTCCTTTGGGATTCTTTCTTGCTTATATTTTGACAAGAGGTCTTGTAAAGCATAAGGATTTCTTTCAGACAATGATATATCTTCCTTGTGTTATTTCAACTGTTGTAATCGGCATTCTGTTCCAGTCCTTCTTTTCTTCCCACGGTGTCTGGGTTGAAATACTCCAGAAGTTTAATCCTTCCTATGAATGGTCAATGAATAATCATCCTATGGTACCTGTTCTCATAGTAATGCTGTGGATGTATACGGGTACATATCTGATTATCTTCCTTGCTAACCTGCAGAAAATTAATCCTGAAGTAATGGAAGCAGCGACCATTGACGGTGCAACTGAATGGCAGACTCTGGTGCATATTATTTTCCCTCAGCTTTCAGGTGTATTTGTAACAAGCTCAATCCTTGCAATTTCCGGATCATTAAAATCTTTTTAACCTTATCTATGTTATGACAGGAGGAGGTCCTGCTAAGCAGACTTACGTTCTTTCGCTTTACATGTTCGACAAGGCTTTTAAAGGTGCCGCTGATTATCCGATGGCAAATACAATTTCCACAATCATGGTTGTTGTAAGTTTAGTCCTTATTATAATTGTAAAATCTTTGGAGAAGAAATTCGGCTCGACAGAAGAATAATGAAATTCTCATGGGCTAAGATTTTTATCGGTTCCCATAAAATATTTTCTGAAAATCGGGAGATAAAATATGAATGTAATGGAAAAAAAGGTGCGAAATATATTTTTGCTCAGATTATAATTTATGCAATTCTTATTGTGTTTACCTTCATGGCTCTGTTCCCTCTTGTATGGCTTCTTATGTCATCATTCAAGACTACACAGGAATATCAGCTGGCAAGTAAGCTTTCTCTTCCAAAGGTATGGTGGTGGAGAAACTATGCAGATGCCTGGTGCCGCGGAAACTTTGGAAGTCTTTTCTTGAACAGTATTTTTTATACAGGTGTTTCTACTGTTGTAATTCTTTATTGCTCCATTGCCGCAGGTTTTGCATTTGCAAAGTTAAAGAACAGAGCAACAGCTTTTTTCTATAAAAGTTTTGTAATTGGCATTCTCATTACATTGCAGTGCATAATGATTCCATTGTTCTTTATGGCAAGCTGGACAGGTCTTTATGACACAAGGCTCGGTGTTCTTACCTGTTATATCGGCATAGGTATGCCTATGGGAATTTATCTGTGCACGGAATACATTAAGAGCATTCCTACATCTCTTATCGAATCAGCAAGAATTGATGGTGCACCTTACCTGAGAATCTTCTTTTTTGTTATTGTTCCAATGGCAAAGCCTGTAGGAATTACTCTTGCAATTCTTACAATCACCGGAACCTGGAATGAATTTATGCTCATCAATATTCTTGCATCAAGTGAAAAAATAAAATCTCTTCCTGTTGGTGTACAGAAATTCTCAGGAGCACTTGCATCTGATTACGGTAAACAGTTCGCCGCTCTTATAATCAGTATTGTTCCTATGATTATTTTCTTTATAATTAATAGAAAACAGATTACAGATGGTGTTGCAGCAGGTGCCGTAAAAGGTTAAAATAATACCATGCACGTAAATAATGATTTTCAGCGTAATTCTAATATTTCCAACATATTTGCAACAGTATGGCGCAGCAAGGAAATCAGTAGAATTGATATAGCAAAGAAACTTAATTCCTATAGGTCTACTGTTTCAAATATAATGAACACCCTTCTGCAGAACAATGTGATTCTTGAAGGTGAAACCGGAAGTTCTGCGGAGAAGGGAGGAAGAAAACCTGTTTTTCTTTCTGTAAATAAAAATTATGGCTGTGTGATTGGTATAGAAATCCAGCGGAGCTTTTACAGTGTGTGTGCAGTAGCCTTTAACGGAGAAACTGTATACACGTGCACCGGAAATAATTTTATAGATAAAGCATTTTTTGATGAACCTGAAAAGCTGTTTGTTTCCATGACTGATTTTATTATGAATGAAATTTATGATGACATCAGGAAACTTGAACTGAATGTAATCGGAATTTCTTTGGGCATTCCGGGGATAATAAATACTGATGAAGGAAAGATAATACGTTCAGATCCTTTTAATCTTACTGACTTCGACTATGCAGTGAAACTTGGAAACAGATACGGTGTTCCTTTGTTCGTTGAGAATGATGCGAAGTGCTGCGGATGGCTTCATCTTGCAGAAAATAAAGTTGTTACGGAAAAAGATTTTCTTTGTGTTCTTGCTCGGAATTACGGAAATGATCTGTCTGTTGAATGGCCTGCCGAGTATCAGAAAGGAAATGGCATAGGTGTCGGTATTTCAATTGCAATGAACGGAAGGATTGTAAACGGTCATAACTTTGCTGTGGGCGAATATATTTCCCGCTCCTGGAAGGGAACAAAGGAGGGCCAGACAGGTTTGCCGGAAGCAGTGCTTAGGACCATCAATGAAGTTGAAGATTCTTACCGTGAGTGGATTGTTGATTTGTTTTCAACTCTCACAGTTTTTGTTCCACTTCTTGAACCTTGCGAAATATTTTTTCATGGACAGGAAAATTCTCGTCTTCAGCTGATTGAAGAAACTCTTTCAAAGGAAGTTTCCCAGTTTGATTGCGCCCTGAAAAAATGTGGATGCGTATTCAATGTTGCACAGGAAAATAAAACTGAAATTGCTCAGGGGGCAGCCTTGATGGTATATCAGCGTCTGATGGAAATACCTTCAATTGATGAAATTGATTCGTGTTCGCATCTTGACTGGAACACGGTATTTGAAGTCCGCGAAAAAAACGGATTCAGAATTGCATAAGCTGGTTCTGAAGTTACATCACTGAGTTTAGTTTTTTACTGAGCTCGTAAGCAGAGGTTCACAGGATTGCTTTTCTTGTAAACAATTCTGTGAATGTTTTAGCTTACGTCCCGCCTTTTTTTTAGAAAAATATATTCGATATTAATTTTCTTTTTCAGGACGGAACCTGTAATCGCAAAATAAATTGCTGTAAAGCAGATTACTACAATGTATACATTTGCAATGAACGGTGTAAAATTAATTGTAACATTGCTGTAGTAACCGCCGTTCGAATCGGTCACACTTACTATCTGCTGCATACTCTTTGCAATAGCGGCCATCGGAATCCAGCTCATTGCGAAGAACAGAATTATTTTTATGAGCTTCCTGCACTTCTTGATGTTGCTTCCGATTGCGATAATTGCGTAGAGCATGGAAATTGAAAACAGGATTCCGAGTAATGAAATGAAAATTACATTACATATATATCCGCCGAAACTTATATTGGAGTTGCTGCTTATAACTTTTTTAAGATGTTCAACTGCATCTGCAACGAAGTGAGGGTTTTCTTTTTTTAATGCTATGTAAGGTCGTATCATAACAAAGAACATGCTCAGTGCGTAGCTGACTGTAATTATGAGATAATAGCAGAATGAAACATATAATATGTTCGCTGATAGTTACGGGAAGTGAAAGGTTCAGATATGCTTAATTTCCGAACATACTTTTCTTGAATCTCTTGTAGACAGTTACGAAAGTATAAATTGCGACCGCGTAAAGGAATCCTATCATTAGACCCACTGATAGTCCGGTAAACAGTGTATTGCTGTCAAAGAAATACTCTTTTACTACAAAGATTCCGTTGAACAGTCCAGGGAAAATAAGTATTGCGTTCATCGGAAGGAATACTTTTATTGAAGAAATGAATTCGTATTTAAAAAATTTTCCGATTGCAGGGAAAGGGGTTCTGATTTTATTTTTTCCTGAGAATTTTTTTTGTATCTGCAGGTAAAGTTTCTACTGATTTTTCTGTATCTAGCATTTGAATTCCTCCATGAAGAAGTCATTAAGAGATTTTCCTGTTTCAGCTTCAATATCTGCTTTTCTGCCTGAACGGATAATTTTTCCGTACTTGATGAAAATTGCATAGTCTGCAACTTCTTCAATTTCTGAAATAAGGTGTGTTGAAATAAGGACCGTAGAATTTTCTTTATAGTTCGTAAGAATTGTGTTAAGAATATATTCTCTTGCGGTAGGGGCAACACCACCGATAGGTTCGTCAAGAATATAAAGCGGAACCCGGAGGCTCTTTGTAAGAATAAGCTGCACCTTTTCTTTTGTTCCCTTTGACATTGTCTTGAGTTTATGAAGAGGATCAATTTTCAAATCCTTCAGCATGTCCATAGCCTTTTCTGTGCTGAAGTTAGGATAAAAATCTTTCATCATTGCAATCAGCTGCCTCACATTCATCCAGTCGTTCAGATAAATTTTGTCCGGCTGATAGGATATAAGAAGCTTGGATTCAACACCGGGCTTGTATCCGCATACATGGATATTTCCGCTCGTAGGAGTGAGAAGTCCTGCGGCAATTTTCATGAATGTAGTTTTGCCGCTTCCGTTTGGTCCAAGAAGTCCTGCAATGGAGTTTGCCGGAAGTTCAAGGTTAACATTGTCCAGAGCAAAATCCTTGTCATACTTTTTAGACAGGTTAGTACATTTTAAATTTAATTTATCATGGGCGTCCATAAATCAAAAGCTTTTTTGCCCGCCTCAATTGGAATGTCCGGAAACTAAAGTTTTTGGAGACCTTTTATAAATATATGATTAAACTTTATTTAAGGCAATATAGTGCATCCCTAAAAATATTTTACAAAGATGACTGCAAGCTTTAATTCTTGAAATTACAGGGATTAAGACATCGAGTTTTTCAAAGTTGTCTATAAAATAAACTTCAGGGACTGCTGTTTTTTTTGTAAAACTTTGTTTTTTTGATTTGAAATTAAAAAATCACAACTTGACTAAAATATTTTTTTATTCTACACTAAGGTCATTAAGACAACGAGGTCGGATTCGAAAAGAGTCCGACCTTTTTTGTTTAAAATTTTTAGGAGGCCAAAAATGACTGATGAACAGTATTATTCATTGAAGCCTACACAGCCTTATTTTGTTTTTGATACAATTGATTTCAGGCAGGAAATTTATCTTCGTGACGGTATAAGTCATTTTTACACATTCAGAACGGATGCGGAAAAGCCTCACAGACTTGTTCCGGACGGCTGCATTGAAATTATTTTCGAGTACGATCCTATTCGTCCTGGTCACATGCATTCTTATGTCTGCGGAACAAAACTTTCTTATGAGGTTGATGTCCGTAACTTTCATAGTGAAATTTTTGGTGTGCGATTTATGCCTGGAAATCATCCAGACATGCTTAATGTTTCAATGAAGAATCTGCAGGATCATCGTTTTGACTTGAAGGATGTTATCTGCGGTGACACTGAATGGATTGGACGCATGGCAAAGGAAACTGATTTTTATGAACGCATGAAAGTGTTCCTGGAATTTTATTCGGAAGTTGAAAATAAAAAGCGGAAGGAAAAGTATTATGGAAAGAAGGAACTTCTTCAGGCCGTAAAGAATTTTGTTTACGCTAAAAATGGTAACATAAAAATACGTGAGTTAGAAACTTTTACAAATTATTCCGAGCGCTATATAAATAAAGTGTTCATTGATGAAATGGGATTCCCTCCGAAAACTTTCTGCAAGATTATTCAGTTCCAGAAAGCTCTTGAAGTGCTGAACCGCGGCAGACCTGAAAATATGACTGAGACTGCTGTAAATCTTGGATATTATGATCAGAGCCAGTTCATCAAGGACTTTACAAAATTCTGCGGAACAACTCCCCTGAAGTATCTGAAGATGAGAAAAGTTTTTGAATATCAGCAGCGTGCGAATTAATTTTTTTTTGAATCGGTCATTCAACCTTAAAATCTTTTACGGTCTGTTTAAGTTCTTCGATCATCTTGTTATTCTGGGAAGTAGCGTTCTTTGAATTTTCTGTTGCAGCACTGATTTCTTCTGCACTTCTTGAAACAAATTCCATAGTGACGTTGATTTTTTCTGTCTCAGCTGTAAGAATTTTCATGTCGTTCGTAATAAGGTTGTTGCTGTCTATCATTTCTTTGGAACTGTCTGTTACGGAAATTGTAATGTCCGTAATTCTTTTGACGGTTCTTAGTACCTGTTCGCTTCCTGAGGACTGTTCATCCATTGCAGCCTTGATAACATTTTCCTGCTGCTGGACTTTATTTGTAAGATCAAAAATGTTGTTGAAATTTTCTTGAACAGAAATTGTGCTCTGAGAAATTTCTTTGATTGATTCCTGCAGCTTCTGAAGACTGTCGCCAATGGATTTGGCCTGCTTGTTCGTATCTTCTGCAAGCTTTCTGATTTCTGATGCAACAACAGCAAATCCTTTTCCGCTTTCACCTGCATGGGCTGCTTCAATTGCTGCATTCATTGCAAGCAGGTTCGTCTGTTCTGCAATTGCCTGAATAACATTGGTTGTATCAAGAAGTCCCTGGCTGTCAGCAAGAATAGCTTCCGCAGAATTTACAGATTCCTGGATGCTTTTTCTTCCCTGCACGGACGCTTCACTTAATGCGTTAACTGTTATTGCGTTTTTATCAAGAATATTTGTAACGGACCTGATATTTCCAACCATTTCTTCAACTGTTGCAGAAGATTCATCAACGGCTTCTTTCTGTACGATAATATCTTCTCCGACTTTTTCAATAGCCCTGGAAAGGTTCACACAGTTTCTGCTCATCTGCTTAAAAGCCTTCGTCTCTGAACTTACGCTTTCTGACATTGCATTTGTACTTTCAATAATTTTTTCAACGGCTTCTGATGTAATGTAAGACTGCTTATCAAGATTGTCAGCCATCTTGAGAGAACTTTCTGTTGAAATCTGAATTTCTTTCATCATTACACGTGAATGCAAAATAAATTCCTGTATGCTTTTAGAAATTCTTCCGAGTTCATCCCTGCTGGAAATTTCTTCCATATCAATGCTGTAATCTTTTTCGGAAAGTTTATTCAGGATATCGTTAACTGAACGTAACATTTTTCCTAGTCCCCTGAACTGGGTTAGTGTAGTAATCGATGACCAGATTGTATTTGCAGCAAGTGTAGCGATTCCATTGATAATAAAATCGTTCAGCCTCTCCTCGTGACCTTTTATATATGAAGTACCGCCTTTCAGAATTGCATACATTACAAAAATCTGTGCAAAAATATTTATGGCGGCAACCATCAGAGAACGTTCACTGTTTCCGAAATTGACTTTCGATTTGCCGGTGAAAGGAATGAATTTGATCCATTTTTCAAAGCTTCTTAAATAGAAAATATCTATCATGCATCCTGTAATTGCAGTAGCACCGATATGCATTGCAGTCATTGCACTTATATCAGAATCAAGGTTGTATTGCTTTTTTATTTGTGAGAGAAGAGGAATAAGGATGAGAACAAAAATTTCTTCCACTATGAAGGGTATTTTTTCTGCAACACTTACTGCAATGGTTGCTTCCATTGATTTTTTTTTATCTGCCGGTTCAAAATTTTTTATGGCTTTTATTGTATATATCATCCATATAGTAATGAGGATGTATTTTACTGACAGGAATAACAAAAATTTTGGAGAAGTAATATATGTAAAGAATTCCCGCCCTGTTATTAATTTATTGCTCCAGGATGGAAGCCACCAGATAGAGTCTCCGACAATGAACATAAGGTAAAAAAGTGTGACAGTCCGTTTGAAATGCTCTTGGTTGTTATTTTGTGAATTTAAATTTTCCATAATTACCTCTGGAATTTATTATAAGGCGTAAAAGTGAAAAAGCAATTTAGTGTGATTTTTTTATTCTAAAATTAAGTTATATTTGGACATTTCTAAAAATTGTAGCTTTTAGAGGTTTTCATTTGAATTCTTTACTTCAGGCTGGTCCATTCCGATGACGGCATCCTCCTGATGTTTTTTCCTTGCGGCTAAGTTCATTTATTACTTTGTGCCCATATGACCTTGCCTTGGACTTAGAGTTTGCTTGGCTATTCAGTTCAGAAAAAGTAAGTCTTAAATTTAAAAAAAATCCACCTGCTTGTTTAACAGATGGATCAACTAGCCAACTCCCGGACTTGAACCGAGTACCTGCTCGTTACGAGGGAGCTGCTCTACCAGGTGAGCTAAGTTGGCATGATATGTTATATTATCATAAGAAGTAGAAAAAGTCAATTGTGTTTTTTGGTTAGGCGTTAATGTTTTTGTATGGTAAACTGTTTTGCAAAGTGGTATA
Organism: Treponema sp.; assembly: GCA_045642665.1. Classification (GTDB taxonomy): domain Bacteria; phylum Spirochaetota; class Spirochaetia; order Treponematales; family Treponemataceae; genus Treponema_D. The sequence goes on along the minus strand of JAZUJH010000050.1, from coordinate 2,741 downwards.
ATAATGGCACTTTTTTGGAGGTTCTATGAAAAATTTTGGTGCTAAACCTATGATGTTTCCTATGCCTGTACTTATTTTGGCCACTTATGATAAGTACGGAAAAGCTAATGCAATGAATGCGGCCTGGGGTGGTATTGTTGAAGCTGATCAGATTTGTATTTCACTTTCAAAGCATGCGACAACAGAAAATATTGATTTGAATAAGGCTTTCACAGTTTCCTTTGCAGATGCCGAACACGTGGCAGCCTGTGATTATGTTGGAATTGTAAGCGCAAACAAGGAAAAAAATAAAATGGAAAAAGCAGGATTCACTGTTAGTAAGAGTGAATTTGTCAATGCACCTGTAATAAATGAACTTCCTGTTTGTATGGAATGTGAGCTCCTGCGAATTGACGGTGAAGCTTCAAAAGACGAATATCATTACATCGGAAAAATAATAAATGTAAGAGCTGATGAAAGAGTTCTTGATGAAAAGGGTAACATTGATCTGACAAAATTTCATCCGATAGCTTATGATAGCGCAAATCATGGCTATTATGAACTTGGAAAAAAAGTTGGAAACGCTTTTTCTGATGGCAAAAAGTTAATGTAGATTTTTTTTTAATTCCAATTAAAAATGGGGCATCCTTGGAAATATTGTTTTACCGGTGCCCTAAAATAAATCAGGATTTCAGTTTTTTTTACGGATTCTGGTTCATGATATCTAAAATGCTGCACCATATTTTTTTGATGACGCTTCAGTTTTCTGCAGCCCGGGTGCAGATATTTTGTAACGGATTTTTTACAGCAATCAATCAGGTAATTTTATGGAAGAATTTTTACGTACACAGGTTCTGCTCGGCAAGGAGGCGATTAACAGATTGAAGAATTCAACTGTTGCTGTCTTTGGTGTAGGCGGAGTTGGAGGTTATGTTTGTGAGGCACTAGCCAGAAGTGGTGTAGGGCATTTTGTTCTTGTAGATAATGATGAAGTTTCTGTTTCAAATATAAACCGCCAGATAATTGCAACCCATAGAACAATCGGAATGCAGAAAGTTCTGGTAATGAAAGACAGGATACTGGACATAAATCCTGATGCTGATGTTGAATGCCGTCAGTGTTTTTATCTTCCTGAAAATTCCAGTGAGTTCGATTTTTCAGATTATGATTATGTTGTTGATGCCGTTGATACAGTCAGCGCAAAAATAGAAATCATAATGCAGGCAAAGAACTGCAGTGTTCCTGTAATCAGTTCAATGGGAGCTGGAAATAAACTTGATCCTACAATGTTTGAAGTTTCAGACATTCATAAGACATCAGTCTGTCCTCTGGCCCGCGTAATGAGGAATGAACTCAGAAAGCGTAACATTAAAAACGTGAAGGTCGTGTATTCAAAAGAAAAACCTGTAAAACCTCTGGAACCCATAAATGATTGCACAGGCGGTAAGAAAAATCCGCCGGGAAGCATTTCATTTGTACCATCCGTTGCTGGTCTTATTATTGCAGGCGAAGTGATCAAGGATTTGGTGAAGTGATTTGCAATCGTTCGTTGTGCTGAACAGTTGGTTATAAAAAAATATTCCGCGGCAAACCGCATACCTGGGGTCTGCACGGGATATTTTTATGTGTTTGTTTTGTGTTTTTAGTTGTACCGAGTTATGAGACACCCGTAAGGTTTACATGTGTCAGTATTTTTTGATTGGTTTATAATTTTATATCCGCTGCAAAGTTTTACTATTTCTTCATCCTCAATAATTTCATTGAAGTTGTCTGCAACGCTCATGTCGTAGTAGTCTTTTATTTTTTTGTTCTTAGGTAGTGTTCCTTCGACTACATCAAGTGTTATGTCTCCAATATAGTTCACCTTTCCGCTTTCAACATTCCATATATATGCGTCCCAGTAATCGCTGTAGTTGCCAACATGTATTATGCCGTAGGTTGCTTTTTTTGCTTTCAGGAGAACAATTTGGTCTGTTTCTCTTACCTTTACAACAAAGTCTGTTCTTGCCATTGGAGCTTTTCTTATATATAAGTCGGAGTTCAAATGGAGAGGACGCACATTTTTAACTTTGTGCTTGTCTGTGTAGTAAAAATCACTGACAACTTTTCCTGTTGCCGGGCTGTGGACTCTCAAAAGAATAAAATCTTCATTTTCTGAAAGCTTCATGTCTGCCTCCAGGAAGCTATCTTTGCAATAAGGAAACTGAAAACCTGAGAAGACTTCTAAAGTCAAGGGAAAGGCTCGTTCGTTCCATAGTCGGACAGAAAAATGAAATTCATGTACTTCTAGTAAGCATGGGACTGCCGGATGAATTGAGAAGCCTGCAAAGTAAAAAAGGGTGCCAGAAGATTCTGGACACCTTTAAGTCGAATGACGATTACGTGCTCGAGGCACAATCAGTAAAACTGATGTTTTCAATTATAGAACAGATTATAGAACAGATGGAAAATAGCGTAAAGACTGTTGAGTAGCAGCTTGCTGAACTGACAAAGAATGATGAAATGGTGAACCGTCTTATGACAATCCGTGGTTGCGGCAGAATTACTGCATGGACAATCAGGGCATACACGGAGGACATAAGCAGATTTGCGACAGCAAAAAAGTTTGCTGCTTTTTGCGGATTAGTTCCCTGGGTTCAGGATTCAAACGAAACCATCCATCATGGGAAAATAACAAAACGCGGTCAATAAAAATTGAGAACGAGTTTTGTTCAACTGGTATTAGGAATTCATCGCTGCAGGGATACTTCAGACTGGAGAAT
>JAZUJH010000049.1:0-8570 GCA_045642665.1 Treponema sp. | reverse complement strand
TTTCTTTTTTGTTTTTGTTTTCACTGCATACTGCTATACCTACAAGACAAAAAAGTGCAATCGTGATAATCCAGATTATTTTTATAATCTTCCATAATATTTTTTTTGATTTTTCCATTTTTATCTCCTTGTTTTTGACTTTATTAAATTTCATCAAATAAATCTAGTTGGTCCGTAAGAGTTGGAACCAGGCGATTGAATGCTTTTTTAAGTTTGTTTTGGTCACAAAAAGCCTGCAGACAGTTTCTGGCATCTTGTTTGCATTCCCAGACGGATTCAAAAAGCCCATCCTGTGGATGCGGCCATTTGCAAAATACTCTTTTTTGAATTTGTGCCTGTATTGAGTATGTGAGTAAAGTTTTTATTTTGTAATAATGAATTGTAAGTTTGTCGTTTCCGCAAGTGTTTTCATCTGTGCGAAATGGTTCAGTTATAATTCTGCCATTTGGAGAAAATTCATCCATTTTTTTTCCTGTATGTTTTTAGATATTCATAATGTTTTTTCATGTAGTCCTGGTATTTTTCAGGATTTGTTTGTTTTAAGTTTTGATAATATTCTCTTCTTTTTTTGTTATATTCTTCTCTTTCATCTTTTGTCATTTGTTGTTTTTTTTCTCTTGCTTTTCGTGCGTTATCATCTTTGAAGGCTCCATTTGATTCACTGACTAATCCGACTTTTCTTCCAAGTTTTCTTGTTAAAACTATGAGCATTGCATTCATTGCATTTATTTTAGTTAGTTCAGGTTGGCCTTTTATCATTCCTAAATGCAAATTTGGATTATTAAATATTCCTGCAGCTGAACGAGAAATTAGAAATAAATTATTAAAATCAAAATTCCTGTTATTTCCATCTAAAAAAATAACCATTTCTTTTTTTGGTTCTGGTTTATGTCCTGTGTTTTGCCACCATACGTAGTGTTGTTTAAACATCCATTCGTTTGGCTGACCTACTTTTATGCGAATATAGCCTTTTTTTTCATGTTCTGAAAATAAAGGTTTTGGTGTTCTTGTTGCATGATTTTTAGATCCATTTTTGTATTTTATAGAAATTGCGCCGATTCTGGAGCGTTCATTTCTGAAAGCGGTTGGTGTAACATCAGAAGCTTCAGGAAATGTTTTTAGGAATAATTGATAACAATCATCTATTTTCATTTCCTTATGCTCCATGAGAAAATCGTGTTTTTGTTTATCCCAGATTTTTCTAAAGTGTTTCATTATTTTTTTTCTTCCGGATAAAAACCTAAACCTTTTGGTAATTCGTTTTTGTTGTAATTCCATTTTCCAGCAACGTTCATAGCTTCAATGAGAATTCGCTTATCTTCCTGATCTGTTTTAATTACATTGGTGTAGGTTGTTGCTACTTCTGACATTGCTCTTGCTTTTTCTATAGCTAATTTTGTTGCTTCTGGGTTGTTATCTAATGATTTATCAGCAAGCATTTCAATTGCTGATGATAAATGTTCAAGCAGAGTGTTTTTGTCGATTGGATTCATAGTGTTAGTTCTCCTATAAAGTTGGTTATTCCGGCTTAAAGCCTTGTTATTCACGTATTTTCAATTGCGATTTATCCTAATTGCAAACAATTGAAAGTAATAACCTCCAGCTAACCATACTGGAACTATTGACAAATTTATAAAAAAAAATACCAGCCTATACAGGCAAGGTTTATATAATCAGCGTGACACGCTGTTATAATTCGTTAATTAAATTAATAACTTCTTCTTTATGATTTTTTAAATATGAAGTAATTTTTTCTATTTCTTCATAGCAAAATGAGATATGTGTCCAGTCTCCTAATATTCCTGCCCATTTACCTAATATGTTGTAGTAATGAGTTTCTGCTTCTACTTGCCATTGTTTTATTTGCCAATCTTCATAATTTGATGGAATAATTTTTTTTACATCTTCCCAGAATGTAACTGGATTATTTAATTCTTTAATTTTTGCTGAAACTGATTTTTCCATATTTTTCTCCTTTTCTGGGCATTCTTCCTGCGGGCATAAGCTACAGATGCCATATTCTTCGTATATACACATAATTAAATTCTAAAAAATATCGTACCTTGGACCATCATCAAAAGGATTTTCTTCATCCTCTTCTGGTGGCGGCTGAAGTAATTGTTGCTGAGTTGGTTTTGCTGCAGGTTTTGGTGTTGCAACTGGTTCAGTTTTTATTTCTGCAGTAGTAAGATTCTGTTCTGGTACTTCGTTCCAGTCTTTAAGAATAACATCTACTACAACTTGCTCAGGCTGGCCGTTTACGCGCATTTGTTTAACCTTGAATTCGTTATAATCGCGTTTAAGATAACGAGTAAATTTTGCTTGTGTGAGTTTTTCTGGATCAACTGGTTTACCGTTTTCGTCCAGTTCTACATTCCAGAAGAGGCAATAACGCTTATAAACTTCTTTGAGTAATACCCATTTTCCTGAACCTTTGGCAAAATCAATGTATTTTTGTACAAAGTTTTGGAGTCCGTTATCATCCATATTTTCGATATAGTCTTTTTTGTATTCTTCAGATTCTAAGGACTGAGGAATTTTTGATTTGTATTCGTTTTTTAGGCGAATATAATATTCTGCAAAAGTGCGGACAATAATAGGAAATTCTGGGCGCAATTGTTCTTTAAGTTCATCAATTGTCATTGTGCCTTTTTCGCCTTTTTCGTGTTGTTTTGCAAACTGAATAATTAACATACGATCAATAACAGCCTGGTCGGTTTTGTCGAATAAAGGCGAGTAGTTTGTAAGAATAATTGTTTGCGCTGTTGGAACAAAGTTATGAGGCTTCTGCCAGAGTCCGCGGGCTGTGAGCTTTCCGCCACCAGTGAGCGATTTCCACATAGAAGAGTTTAAGTGGTCGTTCTTTTCTGTTTCATCTGAAATACCTGCTCCGGCTCCTTCAAGCTGTGCCAGGAATGGGTTTGCTCCGCCTGTCTGGTTGCCATATTTTGAGTTCATAATAAGATCGCGTGGAATTGGAACTGTCATATCAGGATAAATTTCTGACATAATTTCCATTGTGGTAGTTTTTCCTGTATGTGGTTTTCCAGTGAAAATTCCACCAATTTTGAACTTTGCAGCACGGCTTGGAATTAGGCTTAAAAAGTACATTAAAGAATTGAGAGTGTCTTTGTTGTCAAAATTGCCGTTCATGAATTCCATGAAGTGCTTAGGTTCGCCAGCTTTTTTACAGTCTGCTACATAATATGGGAGTTTTTTCTGTCTGTATTCTTCAGGCTTTGCATCACGGAAAACAATCTGCTTTCCTGAAAAATCTAAAACTCCATCTTGAAGAGTTAATGTTTCCTGGATAAGAGTAGAGTCAAAGCTGACTTGTTTTCTGAAAATGCTTGGTTTTTCTGCCAGTGCTTTCATTACAGTCTGACAGAATTTGTATTGGCTAAGCTTATCTAGTGTTTTTCTTGCATTATAAATATCATAATCATAAAACTGCAGAGCAAGTTCTTTGAGAATGTTATAAGCAATATCTGTAATATCTGGACGATGATTCCAGATGAGCCCGTCAAAAAAGTAGAATTCTTTCAGTTCTTCTACATAAATCAGTTTATCTTTTAAATAAAATTCCAGAAGGTTAGCAGTTTCTTTTTCTGATTTGTAACCTTCGTTTTCAATGAAGATTCTTAAATCGTTTGTGTTTGCGACTTTTTCAATATCGACTTCTACAATTGGAAGTGTTGAGATTTTTACATTGTTAAAATCAACTGAGTTTTCAAGTCCCTGCTTTAATCGTGTGATTACATGACGTTCTACGCCGTGGTCGCGGGCGATTTGGAGCAAAATTGAAAGATTTACTTTTTCGTTTACAGGCGGAATTTCTTCTGTTGAAGCTCCCCAAGAAATAAGAGCAGAAGTAATTTGTGAATAATCTTTTCCAGCGTTTACCAAAGCAGAAATAAAAGGCTGTTTTTCGTGGTTCTGTAATTCGTTATAAGGGATTAATTTCAGGAGTCCTTTTATTTGTTTGAGTGAACAATTTCCTTTTCCTGTTTTGTTTTTGCGTTTATCTTCTGATTTTGTATCAGCTTTATTTTCTGTTACAGTTTCTGTGACAGGCTGATATAAGGTTGCTTGCTGGATTGCGTTCTGTACATAATCCAAATGACCAAAAAGAATTGCTTCATCTGGATCTTTATATTGTTTTAATTCGTCTGATTTTGCAAAAAGAATAGTTCCTGTAAATCCATTCTTTTTGAGAAAATCTGCGCAGTCGGGAGCTTTGGTTGTGCCAGCGGTGTCATTATCGAAAAAAATTGTAATTTCTTTTACATCAGAATTAAGCAAAAAATGATTAATTAAAGCCTTAGTAAGAGATGTTACGCCACCAATAGAAAATACATTATCAAGCCCTGCAGCCTGGCATGTAAGAGCTTTAAGTTCACCTTCTACAATTACAATTTTTTCTGGAAGTGGACGGTTAGGGCATGGAAAACCTTTGCCACCGTGAGAAGCTATTTTTTTACATTTGAATTTGTCTGCATCTTTATCAAATTCATAATAATGAAGCTTATAACCAATACCAGTTTTAATAATTATTCCAGAATGCCAAAAGGTTTTCTTTAAATTGCCTTCTTTGTCTGTGTGAATAGCCCCTACAGCTCTAAGAAGATCTTCTGAAAGTCCGTCATTTTGTGCATCTGTTAAGCCGTTCCACCAGAATAATTCTTTTGTCAAATTTGTGACAATTTCATCTGAGAATGCTGCAACTGTTCCGTTTGAAGTATATTTTGCACGTTCACGCAAAAAGTTTTTTATAACAGTATCATTTGTAATTTTGCGCAAATAGTTTTCAAACTTTTCTGTTGTTTCTTCTGGAATGAGGTTTACTTTGTATTCTTTTTTATTTTTTTCAATTGGCTGTGTAATATCAACACTGCCGCCAAAAACTTCCTGAATATGTTTGAACTGTTTTCCGCGTTCTGTTATTCCTTCCAGGATTTCTACTGCATCGTAAATATCGCCGTGGATTCCACAAGCGTAACATTTGAAATAGTCGTCAAAAATCTGACAGCTTGGCTTTTCGTCCTGGTGTGTAGGTGAGAAACATTTTATATTTTTTGGTTTATCGGCTTCAATTCCGTGCATTAACAGGTAATCGCGGAGCCGATTTTTGTATTGGTTAAAGTCTATGTTGTTCATTTTGGATTAAATCACCATTTCTTTTAATATTTGTCCGAAAATTGCTTTTGCAAAGTTTGGTGGTACAGCATTTCCAATTTGTTTTACAACTTCAACTTTTGTTCCTGTGAACTTGTAATCAGATGGAAAACCTGTAGCTGCTGCAAGTTCATTAGGCTGTAACATTCTGAAACCTAATTCATAATTTAAACTTGGATTTACCAAAGCATAACGGTCTTTAGTTGTTAAAGTCGGAATTGGATCTGTTAAAGGAACTGCGTGGCCGTTGCCGTAATACTGAACAAGCATAGGTTTTACCAGGCAATGTTCTTGTTTAGTGCATATAGTTGAAAGTGGCTCTGTCAATTTTCTATTTCTTTGTTTTGCTGATGTTTGACCAATTGCAGTTATAAAAGGCTGAATTAACATGTGATGTGCACCACTACATGAGATAGTTGAAAGTGGCTTTTCAATGCTTTCTGCCTTTGACTGGCCGTAAAGTCTTGCAATAAACGGCACAGCATTTTCTCCCCAAAATTCACGAATTCCATATTCAATTCTTTTCATGGTTGCTTCTGCAAGAGGTTTTTTTCTTTCGCTAATAAGTTTGCATGGAATTGACCAGTCAATGATTTCACTTGCAGTATGCCAGTTTGGTAGAATTAAATCCCCGCCGTTTACATTAGTTTTTTCTGGCCAAATAATTCTTTTGGCACAATCTTTTCTTACAGCCTGAATAAACAATCTTCTTCTTGAAGTTGCTGCACCATAATCAGCTGCGCAAAGTACCTGATAATCTACAATGTAATTAAGGGATTTTAAGCCGGAAATAAAAGCGTTGAAAGTGTTTCCTTTGCATTCTTTAATAATTTTTCCGTTTTCGTCCAATGGTCCCCAAGTTCTAAATTCAGGAACATTTTCAATGATAATTCTTTTTGGGCGTAATTCTTCTGCAAAACGCAAAACTTCCCATGCTGGACTTCTCATACTTTCAGATCTTGGTTTTGCTCCTCTAGCTGTAGAGAAGTGCTGACATCCTGGACTGGCCCAAAGTAAATCTGTGTTTTTTGATGCCATTAAAGTATTTGGTTCTATATGCTGAACATTTTCGCATCGGTGTTCAGCTGATGGGTAATTAGCAGAATGAGTTTCTATTGCGCGTTCCCAGTGATTAATTGCGCTCATATTTATTTTAAAATTATATTCTTTAGCAGCCTCGAAAATTCCTGTTGATTCTCCGCCGCCGCCACAAAACATATCTATTACATTAATGTTTTTCATTGCTTTTCTCCTGCAGATATAATTTTCCCACCAAAATGTTTTTTTAAAATGTGTACTTGCAATGGCAGTTCGCCGTAGGTTTTCTGAATTTCTTTTACTTCTTCAGGTGAATATTGCACTCCGTCAGAACAATAGACACGGCCAGATTTGATGCTGACAGCTATTTCCTGTTGGAGAGTTTCTGAATAGATATAAGTGAATCCAGGTTTGCGTTCCGACATTTTATTTTAATTCCGCCAGAACTTTTGATTTTAAAAGTGTGTATGTGATTAATAATCTGCTTTCTTCTTCAGAATAAACAGTTCCTTCATTAACTGATGCAATATATCCGCTAAGCATCAAATCAAAATCATTAAGTAAGTCTTTTGTGTTTCTTTCGTCGTTCATTTTATGCCCCTAGTGTTAGTTTGATTAAAAATTAAAAAGGATTTCCTTCTGGATCAGTTGGAGGAAAGTCTAAAGAGTGATCTTCTACTGGTGCTGAATTAGTTGTTGCTGGTGAAGAATTTTCTTTTTTCTCCCACTGAATTGAAATATTTTTTACATTGATTCTGTAAGAACTTCTTTTTTTGCCGTCTGAATCTTCCCAGTTATTCTGTTCCAGGATTCCTTCTACAGTGAGCTTCTGGCCTTTATTCAAATACTGGCGCATTGCGTTTCCGTATTCTCCCCAGATCTGACAGTCTACAAAACAAGCTTTATTTACCCATTCACCATTTTTTTTATAACTCTGGTCATTAGCAATAGTAAATGAGGTTACAATTGATGTTCCTGCTGTTTTTAATTCAGCATTTTTTACAATTCTTCCTTCAAGAACAATATGATTAATCATTTAGTCCTCCTGATCTGATTCTTGTTCAACTAATTTTTCTAGTAATTTTATCCACTCTTTAGGATTCTGCTTTACCCATTCTTCAGCGCATAAAGTCAAGCCTTTTACTACAACTGGCCTTCCATCATTATCTCTTATTTTGAAATAAAGAGTTTTGTAAGAGATTCCAGAATCTATTGAGGCCTGAAACATTGAAGCATATCTAATGCCATCAACATAAACAGGATATGCAGAACCAGCTATTCTCATCGTTTATTCGCTTTAAGTGACTCCAATACTTTTGGCGGAATATAATCCGGTGAAAGAATTGTTGATTTATCTTTCAATTCTGTGAGAATTAATCGTCTGACAAGTTGAGCAGCGATTATGCCATTTTCTTTGCAATAATTTTTAAACGCTTCGGTTTCTTCTTCCGTTAGCGATAGATGTAAGTGAAATATCCTATTGTTATTCATATCGTGACTTTTATATTAATATCGGAGACGATATTTTGTCAAGAAATAAACTGTACATAATGAGATTTTTTTTATATACTAGTGTATATGTTTTTTTACGATGAAATTAATAGATTATGTAAGATTCGTTGTACAACAATTGATGCTGTGATGAAGAAGATTGGAAAAACTAGTGCGGTCTATTTTGGCTGGCGAGCTAGAGATATGTTTCCTCGTTCAGATGATCTATACAATATTTGTAAAGTTCTTGAAGTTCCAATGGAGCATTTTTTTGAAGATGATTCTGAGACGTTCATTGTCACAAAAAAAATAAAGCCCCTGGTTGATAAACTTGAGAATTTAGCCCCTGATGATTTTCAAATAATTACAGAATTATCAGAAGCTCAGCTTAAAAATATGATTACACTTTGCAAGTCCATCAAGAACTAATTGCCGTCGGCGTTGCTGGTGGTTAAGCGATTTTTTTTACTGTAAAAGATTTTTTTTTAACTGCAACATCATCAAATGGAACACGTGCAAAATTTAAATGGAATACTTTAACAAGTATTCCATTTTTTTTTATTTTAAATTTTATTTTAAATTCTTTTACATTTTTTAATAAAAATTTAAAAACATTTAAATAAGAAGAGAAGTAGTAAAAAAGTAGTAAAAAATTAATAAGCTGTAAAAGAGTAAAACTTTTTAACCTATTTCTATAAGTTGCGCATTAGTGGAATACTTTAACGCAAATGTATTCCACTATAGAGATAGATTGTAAAATCATTAAAATTCTTTTACTCTTTTACACTTATACCTGACTCATCATTTACAAACAAAAAAAGGTACTGTCCAGCCCCCTATCCCTATTGCAATTATTCGGCGACGGG
>JAZUJH010000048.1:0-3207 GCA_045642665.1 Treponema sp. | reverse complement strand
TTTATCCCAATTTTTATGCCTTTGCTTTGTGCAATTGCACCTTTAGTAAGTGGTATTCCTTACATGCTTTATTTAACAAAAGTCCGCAAGTTTGGGATGATTTGGATTATGAATATTCTTCTCGGCCTTTTGATGTTTCTAGCAGGCATGTCATATCACGCTTTGATTATCAGCGTTTTCACAGGTCTTGCTGCTGACCTAGTTTGCAAAAGTGGAAATTACAAAAGTGCTGCAAAGGGAATTATTTCTCATGGTGTATTCAGTATTTATATAGCAGGTAATTTCTTCCTGCTTACATTTATGAAAGACAAATATTTTGCAACCCGTCAGACTCTTGGTACAGACTATATTGAAAAACTTTCATCTTATACTCCTGTCTGGGTTTTTCCAATATTAATTCTTGCTTGTTTTATATTTGGAATTATTGGTGCGCTGATTGGAAAAGCTATGCTTAAAAAACATTTTGCAAAAGCAGGCATTGCCTGATAAGGGAAGGAACTATTTAATTATGGAACTTTTCAAAGCTTCAAGTAAAAAACGTTCCTTATTAGATCCAAGGACAAAACTGGTTGCATTACTTATGATTGCAATTTTTGTTCTTGGAGGTGCGGGAAATATTGAAAACTCCTATACCTTTTATATTTTTTCTGCCCTACCCTTCATTCTTTTGCTTCTTGAAGGAAGATTTGGGACTTTTATAAAAGGTGCAGTAATTATTGGCGCAGGATACTTCAGTGAAAAATATTTAATAAACAGCACAACAGGAATATTAAATTCCATCATTCTGTTTATTACAGGATTTTTCACCCGTTTTATTCCAAGCATTATGATGGGGGCTTATCTTGTACAGACAACAACTGTAAGTGAATTTATTGGTGCTATGCACAAAATCCACATGCCGGATTTTATAACAATTCCACTTTCTGTTATGTTCAGATTTTTCCCAACAATCGGTGAAGAATTTTCTTCAATAAATAAAGCTATGAAAATGCGGGACATCAAGTTTGGCGGAAAGAAGGTTTTAAAAATGTTTGAATACCGGCTTATTCCAATGATGTGCTGTTGTGTAAATATTGGTCAGGATTTGTCTGCTGCCGCATTAACCCGCGGTCTTGGAGGGCCAGAAAAAAGAACAAACATCTGTAAAATCGGAATGAGATTTTTAGACTGGGTAGTTTTATTTTTCTGTCTAGCCGCAGCTGGATGGTGCATCTGGCTTAGTTTGTCTGGAGCTGGAAAATGATTGAATTAAAAAATATCAATTTCAAATATGCCAATGCAAATATTGAAGAAAGCCAGAGTGACTCCTTGGGTGGACAGATTCGAAACATAAACCTGACTTTTAACGAAGGAGAATGTGTTCTTCTAACCGGTAGTTCTGGCTGTGGGAAAACTACAATTCTCCGTCTTATAAATGGTCTTATTCCAAACTTTTATGAAGGGGAACTGGAAGGTCAGGTTTTGATTAACGGCAAAAATGTCAGTGAACAGGAGCTTTATGATACTGGTAAAATTGTTGGTTCAGTTTTCCAGAATCCTAAAAGTCAGTTTTTTAATGTTGATACAAACAGTGAACTGGCTTTTGCACTGGAAAATCAAGGAAAACCTGCGGAAGAAATTTTACGTCGTGTGAAAGAAAATGTTGAAAAATTTTCGCTTCAGCCTCTTATGAATCAGAGTCTTTTTAAGCTTAGCGGTGGCCAGAAACAAAAAATTGCCTGTGCCAGTGTGGCAGTATCAGAACCTGAAATTTTCGTTTTGGACGAGCCTTCTGCAAATCTTGATACTCCATCCACAAATCAGCTTAAAGAGATGATAAAAATCTGGAAGGCTGACGGTAAAACTGTAATTATCAGCGAGCACAGAATTTCTTACCTGTGGGATTTAGCAGACAGAACCGTGATTATGAAAGATGGCGAAGTTATAAAAGAATTAAATCGTCAGCAGATGGATGAAATTACTGAGACTGAACTTGCAGGAATGGGACTTCGGGCTTGTGTTCATAAAGATCCGGTGGAACTGGTTTCTGCATCGTTACCGTTGTCAGAAAAAACGATTCTTCTTAAAGACTTCAACTTTTCCTATAAAAAGAATCATCCTGTATTTGATATTCCACAAATGGAACTACCAGCTGGAGAAATAATTTCAATTGTCGGTTCAAATGGTGAAGGAAAATCAACTTTCCTGGACTGTCTTTGTGGACTTAAAAAGAAGTTCAAAGGAAAAATGATTTTTAGGGAACAGACCTATAATAACCGTAAACGGTCAAAATCGATTTTTATGGTTATGCAGGATGTAAATCATCAGCTATTTACAGAAAGTGTTCTGGACGAAGTGTTAATCAGTCAGGAAGAAGAGGATGAATCTGCCGCTAAAAAGATTCTCAAAAGTCTGGACTTAGAAGTTTATGCACACCGACATCCTATGAGTTTAAGCGGAGGCCAGAAGCAGAGAGTTGCGGTTGCCTGTGCAATAGCCAGCGGACGGGAAATCCTGGTTTTTGATGAACCAACCAGCGGTCTGGATTACATTCACATGAAGCAGATTTGTGATTTGTTAAAAAGCTTAAAAGAAATGGGAAAAACAATAATTGTTGTTACCCACGATGCAGAACTGATTCAAGGTTGCTGCAGTTATGTTGTGAGATTAAAAAATTTTTATAAGAGGTTGTTAGATAAAAACTGCTGAAATAGCGCAGTTTTTATCTACTTCAAGTTTGCGTTGCAAACTTCTTTATATACAGCACATTCTCATTTCATTGCGAATGTGCATAAAACGTTAGTTCGGAAATTGATATTTCCTCATTAACATTTTATAGGAGGTAAGAGATGAAAAACTCAAAAAAGCTTAACGGCAAGGATTTAATCAATATTGGTATTTTCCTTGCAATTGATTTTGTAATCGTATTTGCGGTTGCAATGACAGGTTTTATTCCGGTAATGATACCAATGCTATGTGTATTGTGCCCTTTATTTGGTGCAATTCCATTCATGCTGTTTCTTACAAAAGTAAAGAAATTCGGCATGATTACTATCTTTGGTATTCTCATGGGATTTTTGAATATGGTTACAGGAATGGGCGTATATCCATTTATTGGGGGGATTCTTTTTGGATTCCTTGCAGATGTAATTTATTCAGTTGTTGGAAAGTGTGAATCTAAAAAAATGGCTGTCCTCAGTTCTGGAATTATATTCCTGATTTTATGGG
>JAZUJH010000047.1:0-6861 GCA_045642665.1 Treponema sp. | reverse complement strand
TATGTAATTAATAAATCTGTTTCAGGATTTTCTGTTTTTCTAGGTTTCTGGTTACTTGAACAATCAATTTCAAATCCACTGGCAGCAACTGCATAAATACAATCATAGTTTTCCAGTTGTTGAACTTTCCGCTGTAAGTCTATCACAATTTTATTATCTGGAAATTCTGAACTGAACACTTTCTTGAAATCTTCTTCACTTAGAATATTTCTTAATACAACACTTAAAAATAATGAATCATTTTTTAAACATAATATAAAAGCCCGAGACATATTGTCTTCCCAATATTCAAGTGCAGAACCGTTAAAAAATCTAAAAAAGTTTAAATGTTTATCCATATATCTTTCCTGTAATAATATTTAGTTTATTCTATTTTATAAACATCTGCCAGCTGATATGTATGACCGTAATGTTCTATAAACCGCTTCAAATCATCAACAGTTATGCTTACGGATGCTGTATTTCGCAGTGGATGAATTATAACCTTTCTGCCTTCAAAGTTTTCATCGAACAGAACTTTAACCGAACGCTGGGTATCGAACATAATGCAAAGGGGCGTTACAGAACCTGGAGTAATATTCAGATATTTCATCAGTTCATCAGGATTGCAGAAACTGAGTCTGCCATAGCCAAATGCTGTAGCAATTTTCTTTAGGTCTGCCCTTTTATGCAGATCCAGACTTACCAGACCATAGTTGTTGTTTTTGTCTTTTACAAACAGATTCTTTACATCAGTTCCTTCAAGAGTAATTACAACATCTTTGGAATCTTCTTCTGAGAAAATTGCTTTGTGTTCCTGAAGTTCGTATGGAATGTTCAGGTCGTTTAGTATTTGAAATATCTGTTCCATGATGCGTTTATCACTTCTCGCTTACCATAAATGTTATTTTACAATGTGAATAATCTAATGGATATTCATCGTGATTAATTTCAAAAACAAATTCTGGATTATCTAATTTAAGTTGGATGTTTTCTGGTTTAACAGAATCTGGATCAAATATAAAAAGACTATGTGGTAGAACGAGATTTTCTGTTTTTCCGATCTTATCAGCAATTTCACCTTATTTAATGAGAGAAAATATCATTGTTGTCTGAAATCATTTTGAACTCTGCACAGAAAGACATTTCACCGCAACTTCTGCAGGCTTCCATGTTTTTTTTCATGGCACATTTTCTGATTTCACAGATAGAATCACAGAAAGGTGTTTTAACTCCATCAAGACGACAGCCTTCACAGTTAATCATTTCAGGTGTTATTTCAACCTTATTTAATTCTGACCATTCAGCTGCAACTTTTTTACGAAGCTGGTCGTCATTGTTTACAGTTGCAAGACGAGCCTCACAGGTTTCGCAGTTTAATCCACAGTAAGCGATGTATTTGTTCATTTTTAGGCTCCTTAATCATTCCTTCTAAAAGTGCTTTCATAAAATCGGCATTTTCAAATTCAGAAACATTGGTGATTTGCTTTCCTTATAAGGGAGTTCCAGCGGACAGTCCGAAAGTAATTTTCATGGGATTTCTCCAGAAAGTCAGGTTTAGTCGTTCGGCGAATTTTTGGTTTTAATTAGAATATTTAGTCGAACGGCTTATTTTCAATAATTACATTATAATTTAGCCGTCCGGCTTTGGTCAAGGTTTATTTTCGTTTGAAAGACTGTTCCTGTTTAGGTTAATCTTCCAGTATCTTGCCATCAATAGAAATTGTTACAACTCGCCACTGCAAAAATTTACCGCTTGCTTTTATTGCCTCTTCCGCTGCATATTGAAGGCCGCCACAACATGGAACTTCCATTCGGATTAAAGTAACGCTTTTAATATTGTTATTGGTAATTATTTGAGTAAGTTTTTCTGTA
Organism: Treponema sp.; assembly: GCA_045642665.1. Taxonomy (GTDB): domain Bacteria; phylum Spirochaetota; class Spirochaetia; order Treponematales; family Treponemataceae; genus Treponema_D. Next base: position 5,007 of record JAZUJH010000047.1, on the reverse strand, counting down.
TAGTCTATCTGATCAAGTTTCGGACACCCAACAAGGCAAACTTTTCCACGCAGGAAATCCTGATGAAGATTTGCATAGGCATAAGCTGTACAGTCAGCTGCAATCAGAAGATTTGCCCCTTCATAAAATGGTGCAGATACTGGTAGAAGTTTTATCTGGACAGGCCATGTTGTAAGTTGAGACTTAGAAGAACATATTTCACTATGTTCTTTATCTTCCGATAAACTATTATTCTGATTCATCATTCTGAGTCTGCTTCCGGGACATTCACCCTCTCCTTCGTGTGAGTGCATCCCGAGAATTTGTTTTCTTTTTTCAACAGCTTTTTCATCATAAGGGGCTGCTTCTCTTTCTGTTATTGTAATAGCTCCAGAGGGACAGGCTGGAAGACAATCTCCAAATCCGTCACAAAAATCATCTTTAACAAGTTTTGCTTTTCCATCAACCATAATAATTGCATTTTCGTGACAGGCATTTGCACAAAGTCCACATCCGCTGCATTTTTCTTCATCAATATTCACAATTTTTCTAACCATATAAGAAACCCCTTTTAATCAGTGCTATACAAATAATAAATTATGAGGTAAAATAAATATGTTGTTAAAACAACAAAAATGAAGAAATGAAAGAAAATATTTCAGATTTGTTTAGTGCATTTACTCATGAAAGAAGATGCTATTCTAAAGGGCAGTTTATTCTTCTTTCAGGTTCACGAACAGAAGAAATGGGCATTGTTCTTAAAGGTTGTGTTCAAATTGAACAAAATGATTTTTGGGGAAACAGAACTATCCTTGATAAGATTTCAGAAGGCGGTTTTTTTGCAGAAACTTATGCAATAACAGGTGAACCTTCAATGGTAGATGTAGAAGAAACAGAAGACTGTGAAATAGCTTTTATTAATATCTGTAAAATCATGAGCGGCTCAAATGCTCAGGCAAGAATGGGAATTTTACAAATTCTGGTGAATATCTGCAGTAAAAAAAATCTTAAGCTTTCACAGAAAATAATGTTTACTTCTGCAAAAACAATCCGTGCAAGACTTAATGCATACCTCACCTATCAGGCAAAATTAAATGGCTCTAAAGAATTTGATATTCCCTTTGATCGCCAGCAGCTTGCAGATTATCTGAATCTGGAACGGTCTGCTATGAGCGGTGAACTTTCTAAAATGGCAAAGGAAGGACTTCTGGAAACCAGAAAAAATCATTTTATATTGAAGATAATTAATAATTAAAAAGCTTTACCGTATTTTTATTGTAAATTCCATTCACTCAGCACCGCTTGTATGGAAATTTAGCACCACCAAAACGGGAAAATAGCACCACCCATTCCGACAATTTAGCACCATTTTTTCAACCTCTATAATTAAAAGCCAGTCCGCAAGAACAGGTATTTTATTTCATGGAGGCGATAATTATGGTGAATTATCGTGAAATCCTAAGACTCAACAGTCTTGGGTACTCGCAGAGGAAAATCGAAGCGAGTATAAGAAGTTCAAGGCATACGATAAATGATGTTCTGCTAACCGCTCAAAAGCTGCAATTGACAGTTGCAGACTGTGAGAACATGTCAGATGAAGCTCTTCTTGCAGTGTTTCACCCTGAAAAATTTGCAGAAAAAGGTGACAGAAAAGAACCGGACTATAAGTACATCCACAGAGAGCTTGCAAAGGAATGCGTTACACTGACTCTGCTCTGGAGCGAATACAACGCCAAATGCCGGACAGAGAACAAGGTTCCTTACCACTACCGCCGGTTCTGTGACAAATACAGGTTCTGGGCAAGAGTGAAGAAAGCAACATGGAAGTTGACTGGGCAGGAAACACAATACCAGTCCGGGACAGAGTTACAGGAGATTCACTTCCAGCATATGTCTTCATTGCAGTTCTTCCATGCAGCTGCTTAATATACGCAGAATCCTGCAGGGACATGAAGTCAGACACCTGGATTACCTGCCATGTTAACGCATACAACTACTTCGGCGGAACAACCAGACTTTTGATTCCTGACAATCTCAAGACTGGTATTACAAGAAATACAAGATATGAGACAGTCTTGAACAGAAGCTACTATGAAATGGCAGAATATTATCAGACCGCAATCATTCCGGGCCGAGTCCGTCATCCGAAAGACAAGAGCCATGCTGAGAATTCTGTTAAATATGCATCGACATGGATTATTGCAGCTCTCCGAAATCAGAAATTCTTCATGAGCCAGGCAAGGGCAATCGGACCAAATGCGGTGAAAGCCGTGACACATTTCCTCACTTCCGGCCGCAAGGCGGAACAGGGCTTCAAATTCTGCGTGTCACTTCTGAAGCTTGCTGAAAAGTACGGGAAGACTTACATTGCCTGTGCACTTGGTAATGCTGCCTGCAGAAAGTTCTATTCTGTACGCTATGTCAGGATGCCGGAACTTCTCGGTGAACTTGCGATTGCCAGAAGTGCGAACGAATCGCAAAAAGTTTTGAAGGCTTACAAAAAAGTTGACCTTCTGATAATTGACGAATAGATGATTCGTTAGCTTACACAACAGGAATCATTTGAAATCCTGGAACTAGCGGAAGCTCGGATCAAGAAATCCATAATATTCTGTACTCAGTATGGTTCAGTTGAGAAGCAAACTTTCTGCTGCAGGAATGTTTCCCGTTCAGGAACTTCAGTCAGATTTGTCGTGCATTTATTCAGATTTCAAAATGTGGAATGATTTTATTGAGGTTTATTTTGATGGAACTGATCCATTCATTGGTGAGTAAGACGGAATAAACAGATTTTTTCTGCCAGTCTAACGAGGTTTGAGTGGTGCCAATTCTTCGGAATGGGTGGAGCTAAAATACCGTTAGGCTGGTGTAATTTTTCCGTGCAAGTGGTGCTAACGCATCGGAATTTACACGCCAGTTGTCCTGGCAGTTTGAGCTTCTGTTCAGCAGGAAATTGTGTGTACGTCTGGTCAAGTCACGCTTCGTTCTTCGCCCTTGACTCAGCCGTTTAACGGGTTTCCATTTCATTTATAAACCCGTCATCCATTCGTTCAGAAACTTCATCTGTTCATCAGTATGGAACCAGTGTTCTCCGCCTTTCATTACAGTAACGCCGGCACCAGTTTCTTTTGCAAACTGCTGAATTGTTTCCAGTGACTGAAGATTATCAAGACTTCCATAAAGGATTTCGGTTGGAACTTTCCAGTAGATTTTATTGGTTCGGACATACTGCAGATAGTCCCAGGAAAGGTCATCACCAAAATCTACAGGTATGATTTTCTTTTCTTTCAGTTCTGCTTCAGTTGTTCGTGCCCAGCCAATCATATCAAGAATCAAGCGTTCCATATTTACAATTGGAGAAATGAAATATGCTTTTGTAATGAATTTTTCAATTCCAGATACAAGTGAAAAATATGCTCCAATACTACCTGCAATTAAAGTGATGCTGCTGTATTGTTTTGAGAGTTCATTCACCTTTTCAAAGAACTCTGATTTTGCGTCCCACGGAGTATTTGCTTTGTAATCGAATCCATAGATGTCTGCATCCGGGAAGAATTTTTTGTAGTACTCCCCTTCACCTGCATTTCCGCCTTTTCCATGGATATAAATAACTATATTTTTCATACTTTATTTCCTTTTCTTCTGTTCTTTTTTTGCAAGATATTTCTCTCGTGCTACCCAGAACGAAAGAAAATGTTTAAAAAACGGAAGGAAGCTGTGGAAAAAAATCCCGGCAAATGTTATTGAATTTCATTTCTGATATTTTCAATAAGATCTACTGCAGCCTTTACCATTTTAGGACAAAAATCTGTGAACAGTTTGTTTTCCAGTGCAAATTTTATTCCTTCTGATGTGGAAACATCACATTTAAGCAGATCATTACAGATGTACGAACCGCAGTTTTCCTTAAACTTATTCATCATTAAATCATTAACTAAATTTGCTTTCTGACGGCCTTCCGTATCTTGTGATGATTTCTGACCATACAAAAGGCCAAGAACCATTAAAGCCCCTGTAACTGCTCCACAAACTTCTCCTTTTCTCATTCCAGTTCCAAGACAGCTTCCAAGCTTCAGAGCCTGTTCTTCTGTAATTCCACATTCTTCTGCATAAGCTGCCAGCACTGATTGAGAACAGTGCAATTTGTTTGAAAAATAATTTACTGCAATTTCCTGTTTAGTCATTTATTTTTCTCCCTACTCTTCATCAGGTTTCTGGCCGTCATGGACAAGCCATTTGCATTCTGTGATTTCCATATTTGTGAATGTAGCCTTAAAAGATGAATCTTCAGGACTGCAGGCATAAATACCAAACTGGATTTCGTCAGTTGCCTTGTACATATGGCAGATTCGCATCTGTTTAAATTTGATTCCGTTTTCTGAACATTCGATACAGTAATCATCTTCGCGGCGGCTGAACCGATACCACATTGATTTTATATCTGCAGGAATTTCTGTTGTTGCCCAGTCTGAATAACCATTGTTTGTTGCAACGCTTCCCAGATGCTGGAATTCATCGTTTTCAAATTCAATGGAACCTTTAAGCCAGTTTTCGCTGTCCAGGTACATGACAACACCGCTCTGGTCATAACGGTGTTTGCTTTCAAACTCAGTCTTTACGACAAATGAAAAATACTTCTCCGAAGTTTTCATTTGAAGAACAGGTGCATTATCATTTCTAAAATGATAGTAAGTCCTCTGCCACAAATCTGTATGCGGTTCAGTTATTATTACAACTTTGTCCTCAGAAATCTCAACTTGCTTTGGTTCCCTAATCCATTTCATCTCTTTTGCATTAACTTTCATTCTGGTTCCTCCAAAATATAAATATAATCTCAAGAATCTATTCTTAAAATGCAGTACTCACTTTTAATTCATCGGCCAGCTGTGCCGCCAGGAAAGTTTTGATTAGCCATCGAAAATGTTTATCGATGGCTAAAACGAATGAGTCAAGGGCTTGAGTGAGCAGAAAGCGAACATCCCTTGACCATTCGTATTTCCTTTACATCAGTAATATCAATTTTTCCTA
>JAZUJH010000046.1:0-1848 GCA_045642665.1 Treponema sp. | reverse complement strand
CGGATATAAAAGTGACAAGATTTTTGTCCACTATGCAAATCACATTAAAAAGGAATCAGCATTGAAGACCATTGCTGAAACTTCTGAAAAACTTTATGCACCAATTTTTGAAGAACTGGCTGTCGATGAAGTTGAATATACAATCATTGAAAATCTTCTGGAAAATGAAAAATTACTTCCATGCCCTGATGAAAACTTAAACAAAACTGCATAGAAATAAAACGGTCATAAGCCTCACTTATGGTCGTTTGAAGTAGAAAACTTTATAACAGGATGGGTACCTGCAGATGAAAAAGAAACACTAAGAGTCTGACCGTCTTAAAACCAAATTAACATACAGATTCCAGTGCATTGAAATTTAAGCATGAGAAGATTTGTTGAAGTAGAAAGGGCCGCACAGTTTCTGTTGCCGGTAGACATAAGGGACTGGGTGCCGGAAGATCATATCGTGCATTTCATAATCGAAGCAGTAGAAGCAATAGCAACTAAATATGAATTCCGTATAAACGAGCGAGGATTCTTGTATTCCGGTGATGTACATCACGGCTATGAATCATCCGGACCACAATACAATCAACAATTTCAGAAAGAATAACAGAGAGGCATTCAGGGAAGCGTTCGTGTTGGTTCTTCTTCTTGCACGGACAACAGGTCCCATGAAAAAGCTGGGAACAATAAGTATGGGCGGAACAAAAGATCATGCGAATGCCGGCAAGCACAAGTCAGCAAGCTATAAATATACAAAAGAACAGGTTGAAAAGTATGAAGAAGAAGTTGATGGGCTTTTAAGGCAGGCCGACATAATCGATAACACAGAAAATGAAATTGAGCTGCCGGAAGGAATAAAAATCCGCGGAGAAAGGCTCAAGGTTCTCAAGGAAGCCGTGACTCAGATTTAAGAAATGCGGAATGAGATATATGAGCACGAAAAAGAAGAGCATGACAGAAAGCAGAAAGAAAGCGAAGAAGATGAGAAGAAGAACGGAAGGAAAAGAGGCGGAAAGAAAACCGGGGAACCGGAAAACAAAGTTGACGATAAAGCGCAGGTAAATTTTACGGACAGGAATTGAAGAACGCAGCTGAAAGCATTTCGGAGGACTGGAGAAGGAAGAACAGTTTTATGCGGCGGCAGATACAGGATATCTTTCAGGAAAATTTAATCGGAGAGACAGAGAAAGAACATCCTGAAGTAAAAGTTACCTGTGCAACAAGAAGAGAGAACCATGGAAGAACAGTGTCTCAAATCCTTGAAGTTCTACCAGAAACAATGCCGGATGAAAATAAAGAAAGTCCTATGACAACGGAGAAAATGCGGTATTTTTTCTTTGGGTAAGACGGTCAGACTTATAGACAGTTTTCTGGAAGGCCTGAGTGTGTGAACTCTTTTCTGTAAATTCAGTAGGCTGCGGCAAAAAAGATCAGTGCGAGTTTCTCGCTTGCAGCTGACAGCTACTGTTTATGCTTCGAATATAAAATAAGATTTGATTTTTTTCAAGAGTCAAATGATTTAAGGACAACTTGCCCGTAAAAAGCAGGCTGTCTTTTTTTTTATAATTAGTCGGGCAGACGGCCTTCGTACATAATGCACATTTCACCGTAAGCCGGTCCCCAGCTATGAATTGGCTGAGTCCATTTTTTTGTAGCTTCGAATGTTGCCAGGCAAAGGCCTTGAGCAGGGCCTGGTCTCCAGGAAAAATGCTCCTCTGGTAGTCGGTCTTAGGGAATGCAGCTGCAATTGCCTCTTTGATTCCAAGAATAACATAAGCTGCCGGTCCTCAATCTGCGGAAGAATCTTGTCAGTTACATCTGAGATGAATCCTTCTGAAACATCAAAGCCGTAAATATCCT
>JAZUJH010000045.1:0-29805 GCA_045642665.1 Treponema sp. | reverse complement strand
ATGGCTTTCGGTCTTAAAATCCGCAAAATGGATAAAGCAGAAATCGACCGCCGTGTTCGCGATGCTGCAAAACAGCTCGACCTTACACAGTACCTCGATAGAAAACCAAAGGCTCTCTCTGGTGGACAGAGACAGCGTGTTGCTGTAGGACGTGCTATCGTACGTAACCCTAAAGTATTCTTGTTCGATGAACCATTGTCTAACTTGGATGCTAAACTTCGTGTAACTATGCGTTCTGAACTTGCTTCATTGCACAACAGATTGCAGGCTACAATGATTTATGTTACACACGATCAGATTGAAGCTATGACAATGGGTACAAAGATTGTTGTTATGAAGGACGGCCATGTTCAGCAGATTGGTGAGCCATTGTACTTGTACAATCACCCTGTAAACAAATTTGTTGCTGGATTCATCGGTTCGCCTCCAATGAACTTCCTGAGCGTAACTGTTAAGAAGGAAGGAGACAAGGTTTGCGTTGATGAAGGAACCTTTACTCTTGTTCCAACAGCAGAACAGCAGGCAGCTCTTAAAGATTATGTAGGAAAGGAAGTATATTTTGGTGTACGTCCAGAGGATCTTACATACTTGGATTCACCTGTTTCTGAAAACAACATGCAGCTCAAGATCACAAACAAAGAACCTCTTGGTGCTGAAACACATTTGTTCCTTGCAACAAAGGGACAGAGCATCATCGCTCGTGTTCAGGCATCCACAAAAGATTCTTTCAAACTTGGAGAAACAGTTTACTTCAAGCCTGATATGGCAAGATGTAAGTTCTTTGCAAAGAATCCAGAAGATCTCGATGCAGAAAAGAACATTTGTGAAAAGATTGATGAGCCATGGCTCACAAATCCTCTTACAGGTGCTGTAGGTTATGATAAGGTAACTTTTGATTCTTCAATTGATCCTGATGAAGCAAAGAAGCTTGCTAAGAAGTCAAAGAAATAATTTGATTTTATGTTAGTTTAGACAGGTAAACTTCTAGTCAAAATCTAGGGATGAACCGTCTGCAAGGCGAAAGTTTTGCAGACGGTTTTTTATTTTTTTTATTGTAATACCTGATTTTTTTTTGTAGAATAAGTTAAATAAGTTTTATAGGAAAATAAATTGAACGCTATAGTTAACTCCATTGTAATTTATAAGAACAATGCTGCTCTTGTTACAGAGGCGAACGCTTCAGGAAAATATTCAATAAAATTCAGGACCGCAGAAAAAACCGCTACAAAACCTGCCCAGTATGGTACTCAGAATGTACGTGCCAAGGATTTTGTTGTGCTGCATGAATCCGGAATAAAACTTCTGGAAAAGGTACTTGATTTTGCAGATTCAAAAGCTCCTGATGCTAAGGATATGTATAATCTTGAACAGGAGAATGAACTTTTTTTACAGGTCAGGGATGCCTACGAACTTCTTGTTTCTGATGAAGAGACTGCTTCAGCAGCTATTTCCCTGGAGGATTTGGTTTCCCTTATGAGGGGTGAACTTACTGCGGAAGAGTCATGGGGAATTTTTCTTTCCCTCAGAAATACTCCCTATTTTGTTCTTGATGCAAAGGAATTTTCGGAAGGTAATATTGTTTTTGTTCCGCGTCCCATGGAAGAGATAGATTCATTGGTAAAAAAAGCTGCGGAGAAGGGCCATGAAGAAGAATTCAGGGCAGCCTTTATTCAGCGTTTGAAGGATAATGCGCTTAATCTTCCGGATGACGGAAAATATATGGTAGAAGTTGAAGCCTTTGCTTTGGGCCGTTCTGATAAGAGCAAGGTCATGCATGACGCACATCTTAAGGAAACTCCGGAACGGGCTCATAAACTTCTTATTGATACAGGAATCTGGGATATTACACGTAATCCTTATCCGCACAGATGGGGTCTTTCCGTTCAGTCTGCAAAGGAAATGCTTCCTCCTCCGCCTGAAGAGGAGAGGGTAAGAATTGACGGAATTTCTTATGCAATTGATAATGCCTGGTCTGATGATCCTGATGATGCAGTTGCGTGGGACGGGGAATATCTTTGGGTTCATATTGCGGATCCTGCCTCAGCAGTTATGCCTGATTCTGTTATAGACAAGTCTGCCCGCGGAAGAGGTGTGACTCTTTACCTTCCTGAAGGTGCTGCCAGAATGCTCTGTGAATCAAGCCTTGCTGATTATGCTCTTGGACTTTCATCTTTGAGCAGGGCACTGTCTTTCAGGCTTAGGCTTGATGAAAACGGAAACGTCGAAGACTGTGCTGTAATGAAGACTGTTGTTGAAGTCAGACGACTTACTTATGAAAAGGCCAGTGAACTCTGTGATTCTCCGGAACTCAAGCCTCTTTTTGATATTGCTGAAAAAAATATTCAGAGGCGAAATGCATCAGGTGCTGTTCAGATTTCAATGCCGGAAGTCCATATAAAAATTGACCCTGATACAAAGAAGGTTTCAATTGAACCTGAAGTTCATCCGAGCGCATCAGTTATGGTTCGTGAAATGATGCTTCTTGCAGGAGAAGGTGCCGCAAAATTTGCCTTCAAGAATAACATACCTTTCCCTTATGTGAGCCAGGAGGCTCCGACTCTTCCTGAAAAAATACCGGAAGGTCTTGCAGGACAGTATGCTCTCAGACGGTGCATGCACAGACGTTCCGTGGGAGTTACTCCTTCAATGCATTGCGGACTTGGAATTAATATGTATAGCCAGGTTACAAGTCCTCTGCGTCGTTACGGGGACCTTATAGCTCATATGCAGCTTAGAGCTTTCCTTGACGGGCGTCCTGTAATTAATAAGGATGATATGCTCATGAGAGTAAGCGAAGGTGATGCTGCTTCCCAGGCTTCCCGTAAAGCTGAAAGGAAAACAAGAATGCACTGGACTCTGGTTTATCTTATCCAGAATCCTGACTGGGTAGGTGAAGCCGTATGTCTTGATAATTCCGGAAAGCAGCCGATGTTCAGTATTCCGTCCCTTGGCCAGGAAACTTTTATAGCTGTAAATAAGGTCATGGAACTTAATGAAACTATAAGAGTAAGGGCATCAAATATAAATATATGTGACCAGACTGTTGATTTTATTCAGACAGAATAGTACAGCAGATTAATTTTTACAGAAGAATTTGAATCACTTATATTCAGGAATGTATTGCGGGTGCCTTCAGAAAGCAAGTTCCATTGGCTTCCTGAAGTTCCTTTTCGTTATACAGGATTAAAAAAAGTGTGTTCATAGAAAGTTTAGTTTAAGCTTTATTTTTATGCATGATTTTTGTATTAATATGCAAAAACTGTTGCATTACATTATATTTTGTGGTAGATTTAGCGTATGATAGTAATGAAATTTGGTGGCAGTTCGGTAGCAAATGCGGAAAGGATTCGCCATGTTGCATCGATTGTTCAGGAATATAAGTCAGAGAGACCTGTCGTTGTTTTAAGTGCCATGGGCGATACAACGGATCATCTTCTTGAAGCTGCGGACAATGCAGTGAACGGGAAGGTTGATATTGCAAAAGTTGAAAAACTTCATCTTGATACGGCAAGGGAACTTGGAGTTGATGTTCCTGCTGTTAAGGAACTTCTTGATGAACTTGGCACTCTTCTTACAGGAATCGGAATGCTTCGTGAACTTACAAAGCGAACAAGAGATTATCTTGTTTCCTTTGGTGAAAGAATGTCAGTAAGAATGATGGCTGCCTATCTTGAAAAGTGCGGAACTTCTGCAAAATTTTATGATGCATGGGACGTGGGAATTGTCAGCGACTCTCGATATATGTCTGCGGAACTTCTTGATGAGGTTTGGGAAAATATTCCTAAGTGTTTGAACGCATACAAGGAAGGTGCCGTTGATGAAATTCCTATCGTGACAGGATTCATTGCGAAAGATAAAAACGGAACAATTACAACGCTCGGCCGGGGCGGAAGTGATCTTAGTGCAACTATGATTGGTGCCGCAATGGGTGCCAAGGAAATTCAGACATGGAAAGATGTTGACGGAATTATGACAACAGATCCTAGAGTTGTTAAGACATCTAAACTTGTTCCTGAGGTTACTTATGAAGAGGCACAGGAACTTGCAATGTTTGGTGCACAGGTTCTTCATCCCCGCAGCATGATTCCTTGCCGCAAGACAGGAACTCCTGTCCGTGTCAAGAACAGCTATAATATTCATAGTCCCGGATCCATTATTGTTGAGCAGCACTCGGGGGAAACACCTCTCGTAACAGCAATCACCTGTGTCAAGGATGTTACTTTGATTGATGTTCAGTCAAGTCGCATGCTCGGTGCGTCGGGATTCCTTGCTCATATTTTCAATCAGTTCCTCAAGTGGGAGATTAGCATTGATGTTATTGCAACTTCCGAGGTTTCAGTCAGCTTAACGGTTAGCGGAAAATATGATCTCACCAATGTTATGGAGGATCTTGCCAGGGTTGCTGAAGTTCATGCAAAAAAGAACAAGGCAATTATTACAATTATCTGTGATGCAAGCCGTTCAAGTGCAATTCTTTCTGACGCGTTCGCCTCTCTCAACAGGGAAGGCATCAATGTTCAGATGATAAGCCAGGGTGCAAGCAAAGTAAATATCAGCATGCTTGTTGACAGCAGTGAAACTGACAGAACTGTTCAGGTTCTTCATGATGCACTTTTTTCTTGATTTCTAGGGGAATAAAATGAAAATAGCTTTGGTTGGATACGGAAAGATGGGGCACATGCTTGAGCAGACGGCCCTTAACTTTGGACATGAAGTTGTTGTGTCTATAGATCCTTTTGCTCCTGATGCAACATATAGGGTACCGGAAAATGATTCTGGTGCAGTAGCGGATGCTGTCAGGAAATGTGGTGCGGAAGGAATAATTGAATTCACTTCACCGAAATCTGTTATGGCAAACATTGAGGCTCTTCTTCCTCTCAGACTTCCTCTTGTTGTAGGGTCCACGGGATGGAACGATAAGATGCAGGATGTTTCTGCAATGGCTGCCTCATGCGGCGGAACTGTAATGCACAGTGCAAATTTTTCCATCGGCGTTAATATGTTCTACAGGATTGTTGAAGAGGCTGCAAAGCTTGTGAATAATTTTGAGGAATATGATTCTGCTGTATGGGAGATGCATCATAACCAAAAAGCTGACAGCCCTTCAGGAACTGCAATTGATATAGCAAAGCGTGTTCTTGCCGGCAACAAGCGCAAGACGGAACTTGTTACAGACGCTTTCCATGAAAAGCCTCAGCCTCATCAGCTTCATGTATCTTCCACAAGGTGCGGAAGCGTTCCGGGGACCCATAAGGTTTTCTTTGACAGTGCCGCTGATACTATTGAACTTATACATACAGCAAGAAGCCGCCAGGGATTTGCAAGCGGAGCTGTTCATGCTCTTGAGAACCTTAAGGCATATCTTGATGACGGAACACTTGAGGCAGGACATCTTTACGGAATGTCCGATGTTTTCAGGAACATGTTCTAGGCATCTTTGATTGAAGGTCTTTCAATTTTCTAAACATATTGATTCTTTCTGCCGATAATGGTGAATATGGTGAAATCCGTTTACGGCAGAAAGATTTTTTTTAAAGTATTTTTTGTTTTTTTAGTGACAGTTGGCTGCCATCATCAGATTTATGCACAGACTTCTCCGAACCGAACACATGTTGTTGTTGCAGGTGACACTTGGTGGAATATAAGCCGCCGCTATGATATTACCGTGGATGAGCTGGTTTCCTGCAACAGTATGACAAAGAATGATGTTCTGAAGATTGGTCAGAAACTAAAGATTCCTGCTCCGTCAAGAAAATCTCCGGAAGCAAGAAGATATGATGTTTACACAGTTCAGAAAGGTGATACCCTTTATCATATTGCAAAAATAAATAACACTACTGTTGCAGAGCTTACAGCTCTTAACGGAATAAGTTCTGGCAATCCTATCAGCATAGGACAGAAACTTAGGATACCTCTGACAATTGTGGATACCACTACGGCGTCTCTTCCTGATCTTCCGTCAAATGATCCGAGAAATTATAGCCAGAAGAAAGGGGATTCAAATTTGACCTGGCCTGTTAAGAATCCGACCGTCACGTATCTTAACGGCAAGTCCGGCGGAGTCCAGCTTTCTGCTGCAAAGAATGAAGATGTCAAGGCTGTTCGTGCCGGTACTGTAACTTATGTGGGAAACTACAGGGGTTATGGTCAGCTTGTATTTATTCAGGCAAAGTCGGGCCATATATACGCATATTCTGGTCTGGGAGATATTAAGGTCAGGCTAGGTGATTATGTGGTGTTCGGTGATGTAATCGGAACTGCCGGTACTGACAGCATAAAGGGGACTTCCCAGATTATGTTCATGGTTTATCAGAGAAACGGCCCCCTGGATCCTGCAAAGGCTCCAAGAGGCTGAGCATAGTCTGCAAATTTTTATTCTTCTTTTTCCAGCCGTGCTGTTAGATAAAGTTCATCTTGATAGTAGTCTATGTAAAGACCGTAGTACAAGTCCTTGTAACCTTCGCATTCAATGTAGAACTTGTAAAGCTTTCCTGACGTCAGGTCACTTTTCCTGAGCTTGTCGGCATCTGTTTTCTTTCCGTCTATTTCAACCGTAACCTGTGCATTTTTGCTGAGGTTCTCCTGTGTATCTCTGTCGCATATTTTTATGTGGAGTGATATTTCCCGTTTTTCTGCATCCTTCAGGAAATCTGCGGAGAGCGTAAGCTTTTCTTTTCCAACAGTGAAGGTGTCCCAGTAGATATAGGATCCTTCAACAATTTTCATCCGATAGTTGCCAGGTCTCAGATGAATAGGTCTTGTTGACAGGATGTTTTTGTTTTTCCTGTTCTCCGTGAACACTCTTTTTCCGTCTGAAACATCAGGAATGTTTTTATTGTCATCAACAAAAAAGAATGCGCTTGCAGGAAGATCTGCATGAGCTGTTGCTGTTGACGGCATATCCATGTCAGGCTTCATCAGATTAACTGTTACAGGAGTATACCAGTGGCGTAGAATTGTTCCGTGAATGAATCCCTGCTTCCATGCATAATATCCGCCTGATGCGAGGATAATTACCGCAAGAATACATGAAAGAATTTTTGTTGCGGTCTTATGTTTCTTGTCCATTGTCTTGAAATTATATTTCCTTTCAGTACGGACGCAAAGAGCCAGTTCTGTTCTTACAAAATGTGTATCGTATGCCGTAAGATATTTTTTTAGCTTCTTCTGTATAGGGACAAGATCTTTGTAGCGTGCGGACGGTTTTATGTTGATCATCTTTCTGATCATCCTGCAAAGGCCGTAGGGAATATGCTTGTCATATTTTCTCGGGGAAATGTATTTACCCTTTCGCATTTTTTTGATGGATGTTTCCTTCAGGTCAACCGTAAAAGGTTTTTTGCCTGTGAGCATTTCATAGAACATGATTCCCATGGAATAAATATCTGCGCACTGGTCAACGGAACTTGAATCCTTTATCTGTTCCGGAGACATGTATGACGGTGTTCCCATTGCGGTTCCTGCTCTGGTGAGGTTTGAATTCTGATCAGCCGTGGCGTTCAAAGATTTTTTTGAAACCGGTATGTCCTCTTCTTTTTCTGTTGCCGCGATTCCGAAGTCAGCAAGCTTAACGTTTCCGTTCTTTGAGATAAGAATGTTTCCGGGCTTAATGTCCCTGTGGATTATGTTCTTTTTATGTGCACTGCCAAGTCCGTAGCATGCGTCCAGGAAGATAAGCATTGCAAGCTGGTAAGGTATTTTTTCCTGCTTCTCGATGATCCTGTCAAGGGACATTCCTTCCACATATTCAAGAACTATGTAATCATTCTTGCCTTCGGTAAAGTAGTCAAACATTCTTACGACGTATGAACTTGAAATGTCCATCAGCACCTGGGCTTCACGCTTGAATCGCTCACGTATAGCCGAGTTGCTTAGTCTGAGTATAAGTTTCTTGATTATTACTTTTCGCTTGAGGGTAGGGTGGTATGCAATGTATACAGTTCCCATTCCACCTTTCGCCAGCTCTCTTTCTATCTGATATTTTCCTATACTGCTAATTTCAGATGCCATTTTTTTCCTCTAATTTAAATGCTAGAAATTTGTATGATATGTTTTTCCGGGTCAAAATCTTCTGCCGAATCAATTAGTACAACGTTCTGCAATGCTGGATTATGGAACTGAATAAATTTTCCGTTCTGCCTTGCGGAATAATTCTCGTTTACCGGTCTGTGTCCTCCAAACCAGACCAGCCTGCGCGATTCTTTGCACTTCCTGTTAAGTTTCGTCATCTGAGCCTGGACACTGTCTGCCTCAGCCTCATCATTGTTTGTCCATGTGAAGCTGTATATTACTTCCGGGAACTTATGATAATTGATGATTTCCTTGCGGCTGTAAGACTTCTGCGGCTCGCTGTGGCTTATTCCGAAGTCCCTGAACAGTGCAACAAGCGGTAGTGATTTTTCGAAGCAGGAAATGAGATGCAGTACTGCATCTCCGTAGGCGGAAATTATGTATTCCTTTACCATTTCGCCTTCCGCGGCAAACTTCCTGAAAGGATAATTACCGTTACCTCGTTCATTGAGAATGTTTTCGTGATTGCCCTTCAAAAAGTGAAAGTTCTTCGGGAACGTGTTCTTCAGATTCATTACCGTATGCATAGTTTTCCAGCTGTCAAGGATTTCCTGTGTCATCGGTTCAGACAGAATTTTTCCGCCTGAATAAAGGTCGTATGAAACTTTCCATCTTGAGGCAACTGTTTCACCGTATTCGCAATGAATTCCGTCTCCCACGCATACAACAAAGATTTTTTCTTCGTTCAGTAGAGAAAGTACAGTTCGTGAATTGATTTTAAAGTTAAGCAGGTCATACAAAAATCTGGAACGGCCATGAAGATCCGGAACAATAATTACCGGCCGCACATTGGAATAAAAATCCAGAAGACCGCCTGATTTTCTCTCCATGCTTCGGGGTCTGTATTTTCTGTCCTCATTTTCCAATGTGGTGATTGTCTTGTCAACAATACTGATTATCTCTGTCTCCGATGGCAGCTTTTCTGAATTACAGCAGGAACATATTTCCGCCATAATGTTTTCAAGCTGTGTATTTGTCAGCATAGTGTCAGGCCATTACCAAATTTGATGAACCTACTGTAATCTTGTCACCGGAATTGAGCTTAACGTATTTGTCAGACGGAATTCTGCTTCCGTTAAGGAAAGTTCCGTTTGTACTGTTTTCATCTTTAAGGAAATATTCTTCACGTATTTTCTGAATGATGCAGTGCTGCCGGCTTGCCAGTTTGCTGTCAATTACAACATCATTGTTCGGGTCTCTTCCGATGGTAATTTTTGCAACCAGCTGGATTTTTTTCTTGTTTACAACTAAATAAGAAACCTGTTTTGTTTCTGCAATTTTGTCCAAATGCTGTCCGATTGGACTGTTATTTACGATTGTTACTTCACCCATAATAGAAAATTATACACTGAACAGTATAAAATTACAAATTCTTTTTCACACAGGCTTTCTGTGAAAAAAAATTTAGAGAAGAGAAAAAATAAGCGCTGATAAAAAATAAATGACATAAAACGTAAAATTATGATATAATGGTTAGTAAGTGTAAACTTATAATTTAGGAGGTTTTGGTTTTGTAAAAAATGAGAGAGAGATGATAATTTATTTTCTGACTAAGGAGTATGAAGCCTGCTGCAGAGTGGGGGAAGTGTTTTCTGATTCTGGGCACAGTGTTTTTGTGTATTCAACTGTTGTGGAACTGATAAGAAAGCTTGGAAAGGAAGGCAGGGACAGGGTTGATCTTATTGCCTGTGACTACAGAATTTTTGGGCCTGATGCGTTTGATCCTTACAAGTATATGGTGGAGAAGGATTTTGTTGTTCCGATGATTTTTTATAATGATCCATTCGCTCCGCGTGAAAACAGGTCGATGTATTGGTATGAAAGTAACATGAAGAGATTTTCCGATGCAATCACTGTTGATTGTCTTGACAGGATTACTCCTCTGTTACTTGAATTTCAGTCAGTCATTAATAATCCTGATGTGGAGTCTACGCTTTCGCTTATTTGTCCGCCGAAAACTGATGAAAAAATTAAGGACATGTCTTCTTTCAGTCTTCAGGATTTTAAGTTCAAGTATGAGATACAAGATTCAAAGTTCCAGGTCTTTGAATATCTTTTCAGGCACAGGAATACTGCTGTTTCTGTGGAGGAACTTTGTATTCATTTGTGGAAGGAAAAATCAAAATCCAAGATTAATACCCTTTATTCATATATTTCTGTGCTCAAGGAAGTGTGCCTTATGGATACTGACTTTTATTTAAGGATATGCCGAATTTCAAAGGGACAGTACATGCTGAGGGCTTCCGAAAGGTTTTCTAATGTGATGGATGTTTCCGAACAAAAAAAATTCTAACTCCATGTTTTATTTGTTGTTCATTTTGCAGAATATCAGTAAAATGAACATACAAAATAAGAAAGAGGAAAGATATGTTAAAAAAAATTATTTCAACGGTAACAGCCTTTTGTGCAGCATTTGGATTAATGTCCTGCGCTTCGAATAAAGTTAACCTTTGTGATTACAGTTCTGTGGCTGTTATTTCTGCTTCATCGAATTCTTTGGTTCCCTGGTATGATGCTGAAGCTGAAGCTAAGGGTGAAGACAATACATCCAGTCTTTTGAATGCGGCTGTGAATAAAACTTTGGGAGTAAATGATCCTGAAGTGACAACAGCCCAGTCAAGAATAGATTATGCAGTTTCTGCACTGTCGCATGTGCTGGAGGATAACGGCATCAGCGTTCTTGGCAGAGAAACTGTTAATGCTTCTGAATCTTATGAGTCTGCAGTTTTTTTTAATGTTCTTACGGATTATATGGTTCCTGATGGATATAAGAGAATCAATGTATCCAAAGGTCTGGTCCGTAATATTTCAGCGGATATCGGCTGTGACCTTGCTGTTTCTGCAAATTTTACTTTTCAGAAGGAGAAACGTTCAAAGGGTTCCGGCTATGAAGCTTATTCACGAACAAAAATGGAAATAACTGTATGGGATTCCCTCGGTAACAGACTTCTTTCCAGGGAATATGTTGGATATTCTATAAGTGGTGTGACATACAGAAACGGTTCCTGGAACAGGGGCAGGCTTTGTGATTTGTTTGTTGAATCCATAGATTCGGTTGTAAATCAGTTTGCATTGGACTACTGTGCAGCCGCTCTCCAGAATTCGGAGGAGTCAGGTGATTTTGATGGTACTTCACTTGGTTCCCCTTCAGGTTCTTCCGAGCCAGCATCCCTTAAGCTTCCTTCTTCATTTTCAAGGACTGAACCGGAATCAGGGTCCGCGGAAGAATAGATTTTCCTTTTATGAAATGAAAATCCCGCAGAAAGTTACAGCACAATTTCTCCGGGATTTTTATTTAGTTCCGGCTGATTTTACAAACCTTTCCGCGCCTGGTTCTCTTTTATGAATCTGAGCTTAAGGTTTTTGAGCTCCTCGGAGATTGAAACCTTATATATGTGAGGATTCAGGATTCTTTTGTAAGATGCATCAAGAGTTTCAATTTCCTGCATCATCCTGTTTCGGCTTATCCTTAGCTGCTCCGCTTCGCTTAGACGAGGTTCGACTCTTTCACCTTTTGAAAGTTTAAGTCTGAGCATAGGTTTTATTGATGAGGCCTTGAAGTCGAACTGCCTGTAGTCAATCATGGGATGGTAGTACCTGTATTCCTTTCCGCATTCAATTGTTTCATTTTCAAGGGCCAGAACGTCTGCGCGTGCCATACCCTTGTCATCGTAAAGCCTCCATACATTCTTGACACCAGGGTTCGTAGTTTTTGCCGGGTTGTCGCTGAATTTCATTGTGGGCTGAATAGTCTCAATCGAAGAATTGTTTCTTGCGGCAAGTTTGTATACACCTGTGAAGCTTGATTCATTTCCCCCTGTCACCATGTGAGTTCCGACGCCCCAGCTTGCAATGGGGGTGTTTTCGGAGACAAGTGTTTCAATAATTTCTTCTGTAAGTTCATTGGAAACTGAAATGTAGGCCTGAGGAAATCCGGCCTTGTCGAGTTCCTTGCGGACTTCATTTGAAAGGTAAGAAATGTCTCCCGAATCGAGGCGGACACCGAAATTGTATCCCTGCTCGACGAGCTTTGCTCCTGCCTTTATTGCATTCTTTATCCCGCTCTTGAGGGTGTCGTATGTGTCTATAAGGAATATTGTTTTCTGTGGATACAGTTTTGCATAGGCTTCAAAAGCTTCAAGTTCTGTAGGGAATGACATAATCCAGGAATGTGCCATGGTTCCCATTACAGGAATTCCATAAATTTTTCCTGCAAGAGTATTGCTTGTTCCTGACGCACCTCCGATATAGCTTGCTCTTGTAGCACTCATTGCACCGTCCGGCCCCTGTGCACGTCTGAGACCGAATTCCATTATGCTTCCTTTTTTGCTTGCAAGCCATACACGTGCAGTCTTGGTTGCAATAAGGCTCTGGAAGTTGCAGTAATTTAGTACGAGACCTTCAATTATCTGTGCCTCAATAAGGTTTGCATGGATTCTGATCAACGGTTCCTGCGGGAATATTATTGATCCTTCTTCAAAGGCGTAGAGGTCTCCCGTGAATTTGAATGTCCTCAGGTATTCAAGGAATCCTTCCTCGAAGGTTCCCTGGCTTTTAAGGTATTCAATGTCTTCGGGACTGAAAGTAAATTGCGTGAGTGCATCTAAAAGGGTTTCAATTCCCGCAAAAACGCTGAATCCGCCGTTGAAGGGCTGTCTTCTGAAGAACATGTCAAATACAACCTGGTTGTTCATGTTCTGTTTCCAGTATCCCTGTGCCATTGTAAGTTCGTAGAAGTCTGTAAAAAGTGCGCTGCTTGCGTTTTCTCTGTATGTAGAATTCATGATGCCTCCAAAAAAAGAATGAATTAAAATTTTTGCTCAGTTGCTTGGTCTTTTGCAGAATTTGTATGTGAACCATGCACCTGTATACCTGCCTATGAACCTGCTGCCGTTTGCCTTGATTTTCCATTTCAGTGCCATGAGGGAATACAGTTTTCCTTTCCGGGATTTTCTCAGACAGTGTGCGACAGTTTTTTCCGGCGAAAGTCCGTGCCTAACTTCCTTTCGGGCGCCTTTCGATGCTACGTCCGCAAATTCGGTGCTCACGGGCCCGGGGCACAGTGCAGTAACTTTTATGCCCTTGTGCTTAAGTTCTGCAGCCAGTGCTACAGTGAAGCTGAGGACATATGCCTTGCATGCTCCGTAGACCGCGAAATTTCCCAGAGGAATATATGAGGCAAGGCTTGCCGTGTTTATGAGACGGGAACCTCTTTCCATGTACGGAAGAGCAAATCCTGTGATTCCTGTAAGGGAAGTGCAGTCAAGGTCTACCATTTCCATCTCGCGCAGGGTATCCGTGTCCGCAAATTCTCCGTAGGTTCCGAAGCCTGCATTGTTTACAAGTACATTTATTAAGAACTTCCCGTTCCGTGCTTCGTACTTCTCGAATGCTTCCTTAACTTTTACGGCCCCTTCCTTTCCGGAAATATCAAGGGCAAGAATTCTTATTTCAGGATAGCTGTCAGGTCTCCCCGAATCAGCCGCCTCCCGTTCAATATTTGCCTTAACTTTCATAAGGTTTGATTCACGGCGCGCGATAATCCAGATTTCATCGCTGCACAGGTCGTTTCTGTTTTTCAGTTTATAGTCTGAGCTTTCCTTTGCCAGCTGCTGGGCAAAACAGACACCCATGCCGCTGGAAGCTCCTGTAACCACAATAATTTTCTTCATAAAAACAGATTATACAAGTAATTGTAAAAAAATTCAATTTTGTTTATAATGTAGCGTCTATGAAAAAAAATAAATTAGCGTTTTTCATGTTTTCATTTGTTCTAGTTTTTACATTTTCTGCGATAAGCTTCACAATAAAATCAGATTACCGGAATCAGAAATATCATTCCCTCCGAATTGATAATGTGCACCAGAAAGCTGGATATGCTGAAACTGTATTCTCACGGAAAAATAAAAGAGCCGCTGCGGATTCATATCTTGAGTGCCTGAGTGAAACAGAGCGTCTTTGTCAGCTTTTTCTTGTGAGTGTTGTTGGCAGGACCGAGTACAGTCCGATTGAAATGTTCGAGAATCCTGTCACGAAGGAGAAGGAGTATCTTGTTCCGGGCGGTGTTCTTTTGTTTTCATATAATCTGGGTGCCGGTGCCGAAGATATGATGAAGCTTACTGATTCTGTTGCGGATTATTCCATGGACAGTTCGTATCCGAGACCATACATTGCCGTTGACCAGGAAGGCGGAACCGTTTGCCGTCTTAGAAATATTTCCAGCCGTCTTCCGGATGAACAGTCCGTTGCCGCCAAACTTGATGTGCAGAAGGCTTATGAGCTTTATCTTGAACAGGGAAGGCAGCTTTATTCGATGGGAATTAATATGAATCTTGCTCCTGTTGCTGAAGCGAGTGCCGGTTATAACAAGGATTTTCTTGAGGACAGGACCTTCGGGGGCGTTGCGGAATCTGTTGTATACAGTTACGCGGCAGTTAATGCCTACAGGAAAGGTGGTGTCGCATGCGTCCTGAAGCATTTTCCTGGAAACACCAATACGGATCCTCATTCAGGTCTGCCGGAAATTGAGCTTACGGCAGATGAGATTTATTCATCCTGTATCAGTCCTTTTTATTTTATGCTCCGGTCAGAACCTGCTGCTGTGCTCATGTCGCATGCCCGCACAAAGAATCTTGACGGGGAAATTCCTTCCTGTCTCAGTAGGATCTGGGTCAATGATGTGCTCAAAGGTGAAATGGGATTCGGAGGCCTTGTCATAAGTGACGATATTTTCATGGGAGCATTGAGGGATAACGGATTTGATACACAGAAGGCTTCTGTAATGGCAATCAATGCCGGTGTGCATGTAATAATGATCAGCGAGAAATATTTTGGAGATATTCTTTCAGTTCTTGTTGAAGAAAAGGAACGGGATGCTGGTTTTTCAAGGAAACTGGATTCTGCTGTACGTAAGGTCATAGATTTTAAGGTGGAGCAGGGCATAATGTCCTATGAGGTTTCTTCGGACGGAAAGCTTGTTCTTGTAAACACTTCCCCGGAAAGTCAGTACGGTTCGAGAGAAATCAGACTTGATAATTTTAATGATGCCTATAGGAAAGGTTCTGATATAATTAGGAATTTTTATGAAGCAAAAAAATAATGGGGTTAAGCTTTCTGGAAGCACAGGTTTTGATGAATATTATTCAGGTCTCTACGGGGAACGCTGGAATTTACTGAAGGAGTCTCTTCAAGCTGATGTAAGACATTATTCTTTGTCTTATGATGGTTGCGAACCATACTTTCTTGATCCTGCCAGTATTTGTTCGGCTTTGTGTCTTCCTCTGGACAATGCGCGGAAGGTTCTTGATTTGTGTGCGGCTCCGGGTGGAAAAACTCTTGTTCTTAGCGGTAATCTTCCTGAAGATGCGGAACTGCATTCAAACGAGAGGTCTCCTGAGCGTAAGATGCGTCTTTCCAAGGTTGTTCAGTCTTCCATGCCGCAAAACATCTCTTCAAGGGTGACTGTTTCGTGCAGTGATGGTGCTACATGGTGCACGAAACGGACTGAGGTTTATGATTCTATACTCCTTGATGCTCCGTGTTCAAGTGAGCGTCATGTTCTCAATGATAAAAAATATCTTGACCGGTGGTCGCCTTCCCGCATAAAAACAATTTCAATGGAGCAGTGGGCACTTCTTTCTTCTGCATGGAGACTTCTTGTTCCGGGAGGATATCTTCTTTACGGAACATGTGCTCTTGCTGAAAAAGAAAATGATGAAGTAGTGCAGAGGCTTTTCAAGAAGTTTGATGATGTAATTTTGTGCGATGAAGCTTTTGTGTCTGAAACATTTGCATCAAATTTAATGAGTTTTGCAGGAAAACTGACAGCGTCAGATGACAGCCTGAAATCTTTGGAAGAAATTTTTGCTTGTGCGGAGAAGACTTCAAGTGGTTTCCATATTCTGCCTGACTCTTCGGAAGGGGCAGGACCGTTGTATTTTTCTTTGCTTAAAAAAAATAATTAATTTGATTCTGCTGTTTGTTATTTGTCTTAAAGTGAAATAGAATTAAGGGGACGGATAAATTTTTTTAATTTAAGGGAATTTTAATGTCTTCATTTGATAAGTACGAACATAAGCTTGAACGCCTCATAGAAATAGAACGTTACCTCAGCAGCATAAAGGAAGTTGATAATCTTCTTGAAAACATTCTGAAGTCAGCTTGTGATATTGTTAATGCTGATGCGGGTTCGATTTATTCTTATGAAAGTGATGAAAATATATTGAAAATTCGTTACAGCGTGAACAAGTCTTTGCAGAGAAGGCTCGGGCCGGGTGAGAAACTGGCTTATATTTCCAGAAGTTTTTCCGTGGATACGAATTCCATTTGCGGTGCATGTGCTGTAACAAAAAAAATAATTAATATTCCTGATGCCTATAATTTGTCTGAATATGAAGATGATGAGAAGACGGTGAGACGTACCTATTCTTTTAAGAAGGATACAGACATTGCAACAAATTACAGGACATGCTCCATGCTTACTGTTCCTCTTGTCATTGAAGGAAACGAGGCCCGTGACGTTCTTGGTGTCATCCAGATTATTAATGCGCAGGATGGTGACGGAAATGTGGTTCCATTTGATGAGGATGATGAATTTTTTATTTCCCATTTTGCGAGCAGCGTATGCCAGACATATCAGTATGCATATCTTACAAAGAAACTTGTTGAACGCTTGAATCATATGGCACAGTTCAGAGATCCTAAGGAAACAGGTGCTCATGTGGAAAGGGTTTCAAGATTTTCCGTTGAAATTTATGACCGGTATGCAGCAAATAAAAATATTGATGAAGTAAGGCGTAATTCTTTCAGGGACTTGCTCGGTCTTGCTTCAAAGTGCCATGATGTAGGTAAAGTCGGAATTCTTGATAGCATTCTTAAAAAAAAAGGCCCCCTTACGGAGGATGAAAGAAATGTGATGAAAGGTCATACCCTGATTGGAGCTCAGATTTTTTCTCCTGTCAGCAGTCCTCTTGATGAAATGGCACTGAATGTATGTCTTCATCATCATGAATATTTTGACGGTTCTTCGGAAGGTTATCCCGGAAGGTATCCTGATTACATGGACTTCAGGCAGGGGGATTCCATAAAGACAGATACAGTTCGTCTTAAAGGTGAAGAAATTCCTTTGGAAGCAAGGATTGTTGCCATTGCGGATGTCTACGACGCTTTAAGACATTCCCGTTCCTATAAGGACGGATGGAGTGAAGAATCAACTTTTGAACAGATTAAATCAGAAAGTGGAACTCATTTTGATCCTGAACTTGTGGAAGCCTTTTTGCAGATAAAAGATAGAATTGAATTAATCAATGCTTCCATGGACTGAACTGAGCTCTGCTAAAACAGAATCAAAGCATTCAGAAAATTTCTGGAAGTCCTTATCAGTCCATGTCCTTCGTCTGTTTCCGGAGTGGACTTTCAGTGCAATCATTTGAAGGCAAAGTTCTCTTTCTTCAATCATGTACTCAACTGTTGCAGGGTTAAACTTTGTTCCCCTGTCATTGATTGCATGGATTTTTTTGTCCACAAGACGCTTTGCGAGTGGAACATCTCTGGTTACAACTAGATCGTTTTCTGAAGCATTTCCAACAATGTAATCATCAGCTGCATCCTTAGTTTTATCACAGATGACCATTGAAAAAAGAGAACTTTCAATGGAAAAGGGAATATTTCTGTTTGCAACGTAGATTACGGAAATATTTTTTTTTTTGCTTCCCTAAGAATTTTGTTTTTCACTTGCGACGGACAAGAATCCGCGTCAACCCAAATTTTTATAGAATTTTTATTGTTGTTTTCGTTCATGGATTATAAATTCGATAGGTTCAACTGTTCAATCATCCCCTGAAGAATCTCATGAACCTTAAAATCTTCCATTTCAGATGAAACGGATGCAGTTTTTGCCTTATAAAGTTCATCAACAAGAGTTATACCTGCAATAATACTAACCTGCATTGGATCATCAAGACGGGCAGAATGTTGAACGGTATCTACAATGTCTTTGTAGTAGGAGAGAAGTTTGTTCAGATATTCTTCGCCTTCCTGTGCCTGGATAACAAAATTTGAACCCAGAACATCAACTTGAATTCTACCCAAAATTTCTCACCCCAAAAAATTAAAAAATATCGAAGTTGCTGTTAACGGAAGAATCGATGGATGCTTCTCCTTCCTGAACTGCTGTCTGGTCCTGGGAACCAGATACCTCTATTCCTGTAACAACTTCAACTTCTGTCTGTTCACCACATTCTGAAGATTTTTCTGAGCAAGAAGAAGTGTCTGAACCAGAAGATACAGTCCCGCTGTCGAGAATGGCATTTTCAACCGTATCAAGCTGGTTCAGTGCATTGATGATGCTTTCCTCGATGTGGTTCTGGTCTGCTTCCAAAAGTGAAACCAACTCCGTTTTATCTGATAATGCTTTGGAAAGCTCTGCACACTGAGTCTGCAAAGCAGCATTTTCATCTCTAAGCTGAGAAATTTCTGCGTTAAGCGCTTTTATAGTTTCAACAGCAGTTTCAACTTTCTTCTGCAATAACAAAACCTGTTCGAGTGAAATCATATATCAATACCTTTTTTTTATGCGTTAAGTGCTTTTTTTGCTACTTCTACAACAGCCTTGAATGCTGTTGGGTCTTCAATAGCCATGTTGCTGAGTGCCTTGCGGTTTAACTTTACATTAGCCTTTGAAAGTCCGTTGATGAAACGGCTGTATGTCAAACCTTCTGCACGAACTGCTGCGTTGATACGAGCAATCCAAAGCTTGCGGTAATCACGCTTCTTCAACTTGCGTCCAGAGTATGCGTGGTCAAGAGCCTTTACTACAGCGTCTTTTGCAGCCTTATAGTTTGAATGTCTGTCTCCGTAGAAACCTTTTGCAAGCTTTAAAATCTTTGCACGACGATTGTTACGTTTTGTTCCGTCTACTGCTCTCATTGCTTAACTCCTTAATTAACCGTATGGCAACATCTGTTTGCGAATCTTCTTGCATTCGCATTCAGCGAGAATTCCAGGGTGACGGAGATTCATCTTGCGTTTTGGAGATCTCTTTGTCAAAATATGACGAAGATTCATTTTCTTGTACTTTACTTTGCCAGTAGCAGTCAGGCTGTAACGTTTTGCAGCTGACTTCTTTGTCTTCATTTTAGGCATTTCTTTATCCTCACTTCTTAACTTTAGATCCGAGTGTCATAGACATAAATCGACCATCCATAGCGGCAGGCTTTTCAATGTTGTATGAACCTTCTCTAAGTCTCTTTTCAACTTCTTTCAGGACATCGAAGCCGAGCTCGGTGTGAGCAAGTTCGCGGCCGCGGAAACGTACCGTAACTTTTACCTTATCGCCTTCATCTAAGAATTCCTGAACATGTTTTGCCTTCGTGTCAAGGTCTCCTGAACCAATCTTTGGCTGCATACGGATTTCCTTGAGTTTAAGCACCTTTTGATTCTTCTTGGAATCACGGAGTTTTTTTTCCTGTTCGAATCTGTACTTACCGAAGTTAAGTATCTTACAAACCGGCGGATTTGCGTTTGGCGAAACTTCTACAAGGTCGAGTTCACGCTCCTTAGCCATTTTGAGGGCCTCTAGTGTAGGGACAATTCCCTTTTGGTTACCTTCATCATCTATGAGTCTGACCTCACGTACGCGTATCTGTTCGTTTACGCGCATTCCCTTATTGTCTGCCAACGTTCCTCCTAGGTGTCGTAAAACACTCAATTAACATAACATAGTTGCTTATTATGCTTTATAATTTTATCAAAAAAAATATTTGTTTGTCTAGTATTGATTTGCGTTTTATTCAATAAATTTTTATAAATTTCATTTGCTATTTAAGAATTTTTCTGCAAAGAATAACATAGATTAGGGAAAAAGATGCAAATGCTATTGTGATTGCCAACGGGATTGTATCCGAGATGCTGTTATACCATATTACATGCGTGACTGGCGGAACAAACAAAGAGATTGCTGCAACCAGGATTAACACAATGGATGTCCCGAATTTCTTTTCCGCAAACGCAGGGAGAATTTTTTCTATGCTTGCTCCTACTACAGCTGTCATTGCGGCAAAGAGGAGAGGGCTTTCTATAAGCATGAACAAGTTCTGGTTGTCCCCGTTTGTAAAAATGCAGAACGGAATGAATATTGAGTTGAAGAATCCCAGGAGCGGTATTGCTGCAGTTCCTTTGTATTCCATGGTATCTCTTGAGAAAGGGTAAAAGATGATTGCACAGAGCAGGACAGGAAGGAGCCCCTGTGTCAGGAAGAAGTGCAGGATGTTTGTTGCAGGAGAATCAATCCACGTATATGTGGAGAAAATAAAAAATTTTTTTATCGCACTGACTGCAATCCCTGCAAGACCTCCGAAAAGGGCTGGCGGAATGAGAGAGCGGAATGTGAATTTTTCATTTGATGCCATACATGCTATTGTTGTGATCGGAATTACCAGAAATAAAAATGTGTACATAATAATCTAGGATAGCACTAAAAAATGATTTGTTCAATGGTGTATTTTTTTTGTAAAATTTCTATATGGTAAAACTTTGGTTTCGGATTTTATAACAGCTGGTTGCGCCTTTATGATTTTTTTTGGTCCGATTTCCGTACGGTCATGGAATGTTGGCTTATGCTGTAAACATAGGTGGGAGTCGGGGAGCTTAAGGAACGTATTTATGGTTGCTCTGGGGTTGTGATGCCGGCTAAATGGAGAAGGGTGTACCTTGTTTTAGGTTCCAGATTTTTTTTCTGTGAAGTTTTTTTCGTGCAAAGAGCAGGGGTCGTTAAATTTTTGATAAATTTACATATTTAATCTAAAGCTGTTTGACAAATGGAAATCTGCAAAATATAATATAAATGTGAGTGAGTTTAGTTTGATTTCCAGTTTGGAAATTGAGTTAAAGAAATCACGAATTCCTACCGATAGTTTTAAATAAAATGTTTTTCTTAAAAGGGGAAACAACACAATTCAAGGAGAATTGAATGAAAAAGGGCGTAGTCATTTTGGGAGGCCTTATTCTTGCACTTGGATTCTGCGTACCTGCAGTTGCACAACCAAGTACAAAGGCTGTAGAAACAATCGTTATCGACAACTTCGATACACCAGGTGAAATGGATTGGACATGGGGTGTTCAGGCAAGCCGCTTCGTAACAGAGGGATATCCAATCATTAAAACATTTGAGGGAATTCCTAATTCTCTCCGTCCTTATCACAAGGATAGCGATCCGGCAGCTCAGGTTCTGGGTGTGAAAACTGCTTTCGATCGTAAAGGTGATAACTGGTTTGAAGTTTATCCAAAAGATGCAGATGGAAATATTTATGAGATTCCATTTGTAGGTACAGTATCTCAGGTTGATTTCTGGGTTTGGGGAGCAGGTTATAACTACAGACTTGAGCTTCTTGTACGTGATGCTTATGGTCGTGTTCATACGCTCCAGGCAGGATACTTGAACTTTGATGGATGGAAGAATATAATTCTTAACGTTCCTACATACATCGAGCAGCATTCTCGTTATCGTTCAGGAAGAAAAGTTCTTTCGTTCGTAGGATTTAGGGTTCGTTCTGATTCAAAAGAAGCTGTTGATGATTTCGTAGTTTATTTTGACCAGCTTAAGTATACTACAAATCCACTCACAAATATCTATGATGGATATGATCTTAAGGAAGCAGATTTTGGTGAAGCATCGAGTGGGTCTTCTTCATCAGCATCAGATGCTCAGGTAGAAAAATAATAAAGGATGGTAGAAAGAATGAAAAAATTATGTTTATCTATCATGGCTATGGCAGTTCTTGCAGCTGGTGTAGCATTTGCTCAGTCTACAGACAGTTCAAGTATTGCGGATCCGGATGCTTCAAACATTGGAAATGATAGCGCACGTCAGGCACTTCGTGAAGTGAGTGTTGATCGCTTTGAAAGAGAGGGCTCTTGGAACGTTCATATTTCATCTGACAACGGTGTAATTGCAGGCCGTCTTTTTGACGGATCTCCAGCTGCTAAGGAGCCTCTGAATGATGAAGAGAATCAGGAGTCAGAAGATTCCAAGGTTCTTGGCGTGAAGGTTGAATTCTTCCGCCGTGGAGTTAATTCATTCTATCTTACAGCAGCACGTCCGGTTGCAATTGAAGGTGTTACAAAGACAGTATCTGTTTGGGTTTGCGGTCGTAATATGGGACATGAAATGTGGCTCATCGTTCAGGACTACTATGGAAATGAATTTGAAATCTGGTTGGGTTCCTTGGAATTCTCTGGATGGAAGAAGCTTACAACAGCTATTCCTCCTTCAGAAGACGGAGTTCATGGAATCGTACAGTCCAGCATTTATTACGGTGACAGACCAGGTCTTCGTATTGTAGGTTTCCGTGTTGATTGTAATCCAATGGATGCACAGGGTTCTTATTACTTGTACATGGATGACCTTCGTGCCGTAACAGATCTCTATGATATTGAAAATAGAGATGCTGATGACATGATTGACAACTGGTAATAGTCGTTTAATCTAGCAGAAAACCCTGCAGTCCTGTTCTGTGGGGTTTTCTTTTTTTCATTCTGTTTTCACTGAGTATAGATTGCTTTTACCTTTTTTTCCTGTAAGCTCTGTGATTCCCATTTTTGTATAGACCCAGAGAAAATATTTAAGATCCTTGGTCCTTGTTCTGGTTTCCTTTTCACGGAATATTGCTTGCTGCAGTTCTGTTAAGGTGAAATCACGGGCCTCCCGTATTGAGACCGGTAATAGTTTCAGATAATCGCGTCTTGTAGCAAGAGTTATTGTTGAATTGATTGTATCAAGACGTTTTCCTGATTTGATCCAGTTTTTCAAAAAACGTCTCCGGTTGTTTCTAGATTGAACAGGTTCTTCAGATACTGTTCTTTCTTCTATTATATTGACATCAATTATGTCCATAGAAAAATTCCTTTTCAGAAAAACAGGATATATTCCTGTAAATTCTTTGAATATTGAGTAGATGTTGTCTTTCTTTGGACTTCTGGTTATTTTTATTTCATTTGTCATGGGGTTTCGCGTTTCAATTGTCTTTTTGCTGACCATGGGATAAACGATTTTGACTTTATATTTTTCGCTTATGAAATATTCAGCCTTTTTCAGAAGATGAGATACGCTGGCTGTCTGGATTTCAATGATTCTGTTTTCAGGAATAAATATGTCGGCAATGTACGGACCTGCTTTTACTTCGCACCGGGCATTTTCATCTGCTGCATATATTTTTTTCAGGGTCCTATGAAGATGTGTTTCGTTGAAGGTGTTTATCATGTTCAGTTCTTCGCTTATGTTTTATGTTTTGTTTATGGCGGCCATGATATATTTTTTGCATACATTTTTCAATTAATTATGTAAATAATTATGTAAAAAAATGTTTATCGGCTTTTTTTGTAATTGACATTATGAAAAATACTGTTAAAATGTAAATAAGTGGGAATAAAGTGGGGAAAAGTTGTGGCAATGGCTTTGTTTTGTCAGGCTTGGTCAGAAGATTTAAAATTAGAATCAGAAATCCAAAAAAATTGCCTTTCCTCCCGTATTGCTAAAAAAAATGGCGGGGTAAAAAATTGGAAATAATTCACACACCTGTGTTACTTCAAGAGTGTTTGCAGTATCTTTCTCCAGAGGGGGAAAGTTTCTGTGATGATGCTTTCATGATAGATTCTACTCTTGGCGAAGGTGGACATTCCTATAATTTCTTAAAAAAATATCCAGCCCTTAAAGTTCTTGGACTTGATGCTGACAGCCGTATCCAGCAGAGGGCCAGGGAAAGGCTTTCAGAATTCGGTGGCCGTATGGATTTTTTTAACGGCTGGTTCAATGATTTCTATGCAAATTATCCTGAGGATAAAAGACGTCCTGAGCTTATACTCTTTGACCTTGGAATCAGTGTTTATCATTATGAGAGAAGCGGACGAGGATTTTCTTTTCGTCATGATGAGGAACTGGATATGAGGCTGAATCCGGATGCTGGTGAAAGTGCTGCGGATGTTGTAAACACAATGGAAGAAGAGAAGCTTGCCAACATGATTTATCTTTATTCAGATGAAAAATTTTCTCGCAGAATTGCGTCTGCCATTGTCGAGGCAAGAAAAACTGGCCGGATAAGTTCCACGAAGGCTTTGGCTGATATAATTAATGATTGTGTTCCGGGAAAATATCGTCACGGACCTATTCATCCTGCGACAAGAACTTTCCAGGCTCTAAGAATACAGGTCAACAGTGAGCTTAAGCGTCTGCCCGAGGCCTTGCATGATGCATATAATGTTCTTGCTCCGGGCGGAAAGCTTGGTGTAATTACGTTTCACTCTCTTGAGGACAGAATTGTTAAGAATTATTTCAGGAATCTTGGAAAACAATGTGTATGTCCACAGGAAGTTGCAGTTTGTAAGTGCGGCGGAACTCCCTGTGCGGAAATACTTACACGAAAGCCTGTTGAACCTACGGAAGAGGAAGTGAAGGTCAATTCCCCCTCACGCAGCGCGAAGCTTCGTGTTGTCAGAAAAATCAGGGATGCGGATGAGAATCGTCTTTACGGAATAGAGGCTATGTGATGAAAAAGGCATGGACCGTCTTTAAGTCAATCCTGGTGTGCCTCATGGCATTATGCATACCAGGTCTTCTGGTTTTTAACGCCATGCAGGCAAGAAAGTATGCGGAACTTGAGCAGCAGGTTCTTGATTTGGAAAAAAGGCAGAGCGATCTTGTGGAAGAAAACAAGAAGCTCATAACTGATATAAGTATTCTTTCGCGTACAGACAGAATTGAACGCATTGCGGAAGATGAGCTTGGCATGAGAAAGGCCGAAACTGCGGAAATTCTCAGAGTAGAAATGAAGGAAAATTAAAAAAAAGGAATTGGATATGTCTACAAATAAAAGTCTTTTGGATTTGGATGAACTTCTCGCAGCAGTTGATGGTGTTCACGTTCTGGGCATAGGTGACTTCTGTTTTACTTCAGTGCAGACTGACAGCAGAAGCGTTATTGGAGGTACTTTATTTGTTCCTCTCATTGGTGAAGTTCAGGACGGGCATAAGTATGTTCCCCAGGCAATTGAAAAAGGTGCGAGCGTAATTTTTATAGCCAAAAGGAATTATGAAGCCGATTCAGATTTTTTTGTTGAACTTTCCAGGTCTAATCCTTCTGTGTATTTTATTGCTGTAGAAAATACGCTTCATGCGTTGCAGAATGCGGCAGGACGATATGTTGAGCATTTTCCTGATCTCATCAGGGTTGCGGTAACAGGTTCCAGCGGTAAAACAACTACAAAGGAGATAGCAGCCTCCGTGCTTTCACAGAAATATAAGGTGATTACAAATAAGGGAAACCTTAACAGTGAGACCGGACTTCCGCTTTCTGTTTTTAATATAAGAGATGAACATGAGCTTGGACTTTTTGAAATGGGAATGAACCGTGAAAATGAAATCGGTGAAATTTCTGCAGTCCTTAGGCCCAGCTATGCAATCGTAACAAATATCGGTACAGCTCATATAGGACTTCTTGGTAGCCGTGAAAATATCGCGAAGGAGAAGTCCAAGGTTTTCGATTATTTTCATGGAGAAGGAATAGGTTTTATTCCCCTGAAAGATGATTTTGCGGATTATCTTTCAAAGAGGATTGACGGCAAAGTTGTCTGTTACGGTGACGGAGCTGATGAACGTGTAAAGTTTGTTCAGGACTTAGGTCTTTGGGGAACTGAATTTTCTGTGGACGGAATAAGGGCTGTCCTTTCTTTGCCGGGAATTTATAACTATTCAAATGCCCTGGGCGCTGTTGAACTGGCTTTCGCGTTAGGACTTTCTGCCCGGCAGATTGCTGACGGAATCAATTCTCTTAAGCCTATGTTCGGAAGAAGTGAAGTTCTTAAGGGCAGGTATACGGTTGTTCAGGACTGTTACAATGCCAATCCTGACTCCATGGAAAAGGCCGTTGATTTTGTTTCCTCTGTTAATGCTGACGTAAAAAAGATTTTTGTTCTTGGAGACATGCTTGAACTTGGAGATGATTCAGCTGAGGCCCATAGGAATGTGGGACGACAGGTTAGGGGTTCCGGTGCGTCTGCTGTAATTTTTGTCGGAAAAGAGATGGAGTCAGCTTTTGATGAAGTTAAGGATTCCGGTGACAAGTATTATTATGTGCCTGGACATGATGATTCAGATATTGCAGATGTTTGCAATATTGTTAAGGGCATTTCTGCTGGAGGAGACATTGTTCTCATAAAGGGTTCGAGGGGTATTGGTCTTGAACGTCTTACTCCGCTTCTGCTGGAGGATGAATAAGTGACTCCTTTTACCTTTTTCCCCGGGCATCCTGGTGCTGACTACAGAAAAACAAATGTTCTCTTCATTGTTGCGGTTCTTTTGTTATGGGGGTTGGGTATTTTCACACTTATCATCAGTACAACTGAAAAAGCTGAGCTTCTTCTTCATGACAAATATTATTTTGTTGTCAGACAGCTTATGTGGTCTGCAATAGGTTTTGCTGGACTTCTTTTTTTTGCTCTGATGCCCATGAAGGTAATCAGGAAATGTCTTCCGCTTTTTGTAATAGGGATTCTGGTTCTGTGCATAATTACAATCATTCCTGGTATCGGCTCTGAAAAGAAAGGAGGAGCCAGATGGATCAGGATTGGTTCCTTTGCAACGATACAGCCGTCGGAGTTTGCAAAATTTGCGGTGGTGCTGTTCCTGGCAAATCTTTTTGACAAGCAGAAAGTGAGCAGTGAATCCGGACAGCTGAATTTTATTTATCCTCTTACAGGTCTTCTGATTTTTGTTCTTTCGATTTTTTTACAGAATGATTTTTCTACAGGTTTTTTTGTCTTTGTTGTGGGATGCCTTATGTTTTTTGTTTCAGGAGCAAGTATGTCATGGTTCATTCCCCTGGTTCTTCTTGCCGTTCCTGCAACATTCATGATGATTGCCATAAAACCTTACAGAATTGATCGCGTAATGTCTTTCTTTAACAGGGAAGCTTTCATGGATGATTCCTGGTATCAGGCTTTACGGTCCCAGAGAGCAATTTCTTCAGGAGGTATTTGGGGAACGGGCCTCGGAACTGGTATGTCTAATGTTGCCGGCATTCCTGAAGTTCAGAGTGACTTTGTTTTTGCTGGCTGGGTAAATTCTATGGGATTTGTAGGAGTCGTTGCCTATCAGGTTGTACTTTTTGTGTTTGCTTTTCAGGGGTACGTTGTTTCTTTTACGTCCAAAAGCCGTTTTGCAAGTTACGGTGCATTTGGCTGTGTTTCGATAATATTTTTGCAGTCCCTTATAAATGTAGGGGTCGTATCAGGAGCTCTTCCGACGACCGGAATACCTCAGCCTTTTTTTTCATCAGGAGGGTCTTCTTTGGTGGCGACTATGATTATGTGCGGGTTCATCATTAATGCATCTCATTGTAAGACTGATGAAGAGAGTGTGGAATATGAATCAAAAGAGGATGAGTCAGTGAAAAATAAAATTTGGAATTTCTGAGAAAGGCCTTTAAAAAAAGGCAAATTTATTATAGAATAAAGTTTCTTAAGTTTATTTAAGATTTTTTTAATAATTGTGTTTAAAAATGGGTGGAGTTTAACATTAATTATGAGCGATACGTTGTTTACTGGGGGGTACACAACATCTTCCTTAAAGGAATTTAGTGGTTTTTCCCGCAGAAATTCTGATGCAAAAAGTGAGCCGGATACGAAAGTGAAAAGCAAAAAGTTTCTGCTTCCAAAAATAATACTCACTGTTGTTTTAGTTCTTGTTGCAGTTATTCTGGTGACTCATTTTGTTGTGATGCCTAACATGGAGCCTGTGGAAGTAAGTTTTTCTGGTACGAAGACCCTTACAAGAAATCAGCTTCAGGAAATCGTCAACGAAATGAATGTCAGTACATGGATGCAGTTTGATGCTGGTAAAGCCGTTTCCATTATAAGCTGCATTCCATGCGTCGAGCAGGTTACTGTGGACAAGCATTTTCCGAATGTTGTTTCAATTAAAATCCGAGAAAGAGAGGCCGTTGCAAAGACTATTGTTTCAATAAATGGTCATTCAGCACCTATTCAAATAGATAAAAATGGAGTATTATTTTCATCGAACATTGTTTCTGAACTTAATGACAGCAGCATACCTCTGATTTCAGGTCTTCCGCTGGAAAATG
The DNA here is from genome assembly GCA_045642665.1 of Treponema sp. Lineage (GTDB taxonomy): Bacteria > Spirochaetota > Spirochaetia > Treponematales > Treponemataceae > Treponema_D. Next base: position 1,607 of record JAZUJH010000045.1, on the reverse strand, counting down.
TTCATGAAGGTATGAGACTTCCTGGCAGATATAGGAATCTCGTTGAGCAGATTGCCGGTGTCAGGGAACTTGAGCAGAAGTATTTTGCTGCAATTTCAGAAATTCGGGTTGTTCCTAAAGATTATGGAAATTACGAACTGATTCTGTATCCAATTCATGCGCGCGTAAAAGTTCTCATGGACAGCAAATTGGATGAAGATGCTCTCAGAAAAATGATAGTAGCTCTTGATGTTGTAAATTCCATGGACCCTGATGCTGTAGAAATTAATCTTCGCTATGGAGCCGTTTCTTACAGTGCAAACAAGTAAGTGAGGAAAGTTTGAGCGACATAATTGTTGGTCTGGATATCGGTTACTGCTATATCCGTTGTGTTATAGGACAGGTTGAAAAAGATGACAAGCTTACCATCATTGCTGCAGCTAAGAAGGAAACTAAAGGCTGTGTAAAGAATGGTGCAATTATAAATATAAATGGTACTGCCAATATAATTAAGGAAGTTATTGAGGAATCTGAACTTATGGCGGGAATTGACATTGATGTAAATGTTCCGATTTTTGCGTCAGTGGGAGGTTCTCATGTTAAGGGTGTTGCTTCTGCAGGTAATATTGCAGTTGATCCTTCAGCAAAAAAAAATCGTCGTCTTGAAATAACTGAAGAGGATAAGGACAGAGCAATTGCCGCAGCGAGTACATTGAATTTTCCTATGGAGATTTCAAAACTTCACATCGTACCCCAGGACTATATTGTTGACGGGCAGTCAGGATTCAAGTCGCCTGTTGGAATATCGGCTGTACGTCTTGATGTTTCTGTGTTCATTATAACTGCAAACGTTACGGTTTGCAGAAATATACTCTCCTGTGTAAAGCGCATAGGGTTCCCGTCTGTTGTGTCGATGTCAAAAACTCTTGTGGCTTCTGTAGCTACCTTGCAGGATGAGGAAATGGAGCTTGGGTCAATAATAATTGATCTGGGAGCTGAAACGACGGATGTGATTGTTATTCACAAGGGTGCTCCTGTTTATATTTCCAGTATACAGATTGGCGGGGAATTCGTTACAAATGATATTGTCCAGGTCAAGGGCATACCTTATGCTGATGCGGAGGAGATAAAGATAAAGTACGGATGCTGCTGGCTTGAGGGAAATGAGATTGAGGAAGAAGTAATAATCCGTGAAATCGGTGCCCGACCAATCGAACAGACAACCCGTTATGACCTCTGCCAGATTATTCAGCCCCGTGTTGCTGAAATTATGGAGTGGGTTAAGAGAGATATTATCCGCCATTCAGGACTTAAATCTCTTGACGGAAGCATCGTCCTGACTGGAGGTGGGGCTCTGATGCCAGGTATTGTGCCCCTTACTCAAAGTATATGGCGCACAACATCTGTAAGAATAGGCGAGTGTGCTGATTTCGGTTTGATTCCTGGAGAAGGAATTGATCCGAGGTGCTACAGGAAAGCTGATTTTGCTACTGCTGTGGGGCTTGTTCTTGCAAACGTAAGGACAAAAAGAAATGCCGTTGAAAGGAAGAAAAAATCAAAGTCTTCGGACGATGAGAATTCTAAGTCCTCGGTCATAGGAAAATTCGTGGAAACATTGAAAAACTTCT
>JAZUJH010000044.1:0-8288 GCA_045642665.1 Treponema sp. | reverse complement strand
ATGGAATGGACAAAAGAGGATAAAGAAAGAGCAAAAAAGAGGGAGAAAGAAGCTGAAAGATTTTTTAAAGCCCTTCTCGATAAAGAAGTTCAAAAAAAATAGTAAATCCAAGAAGAATATCCTTAACTGGATATTCTTCTTGGAAAATTTATTTATCTGAATTTAATCCTTTTTGCGGCTCTTGCGTTTTTAGAAAAATCATTGGATTCATAATGTGAATCGCTGCCAGAAGCATATTCAGTTAAAGACACTTCTGTAATTTCATTACATTTAAGAACTTTTCTGGATTTCTGTGACTGGGATTCTTCGTCAAAATAATATGCGGTATCTTCATAATATTTTGCAGTAAAGCGTTCATGAATTTTTTTGTCTGCATCAACTTCTGTTGTTGTGTAGTTATAATATTCATAACCGGAAAGAATTGCTTTTTCTTCGATAATTCTCTGCTGATGCTGGATCCATCCGTCTGGAGTGTAATAAGAAGTTACAATTGTTCTTCCGTTTGCGTTTGCATTTTTGATTTCGATTCTGCAGCTCATTGATTCATCACCAAGAGAAATCGAGTTATAGACATTTATTCCGTCATTAGAATCATAGTCACACAATTTTGTAAACCAGTAGGTTTCGTTATCGCCCGGCTTCCAGTAATATTCTTCGATATTATCAACAGTCTGCAAAAGTGTTCCTGTTTCATCATAGCGGTTATCTACAAGGAAACTTCTGTTTATTTTATTTGCGCTGAAAGAAGAATAAATAGCTGACTTAATTTTTTTATCACCAGATACTGTAAGAACGCCTGTAGAAAAACTTAATTCAGCTGTTAAATTTCCTGTGTAAAAAATTTCATCGCTGCAAGGTTCAGTCTGAAAGTTCCCCTGACCTTTTGTTGAATAATCAATTTTTTCGTAATAAGAAATTTTCCCGCCGTCTGAAGGATCAAATTCACAGATTTCTGTAGTGTATTTTCCGTCATCAGAATATTTTTCGTAATAAACGTAATCTGGAGTTCCATCTTTTGTTTCTGACATCTGATAGATGAGATAGTTACTGGCTAATTTGAATTTTCCGTAAGACGAAATTTCCATTTTGCCTTCTGGAGTTCTGTCTTTGATAATTACATTTACTATACCGGTCTGTGTTGTAAGAATTTCCGGGTTTTCGCTGTAATCATATTGTGCATATGACATCAGGTTTCCGTTTTCGTCAAATTCTTCAACATAATCAATAAAACTATTATTGTCCGTTCTGTAAGTATATAAAACGTCTTCTGATTTTTTTAATTCAACTACTGTATCAGGAAGTACATCATACACAGGAGGATTATCTACATTGGCTGCCGGCTGCTGACAGGAAAACAAAAAGAAGAAATTTATTGCCAGAACAAATAATTGTAAAAAAGAAAATTTTTTCATCATGTTCCTCCTTTATAAGCCTCTAAATGGCGAAGTCCAGCCTGGTGTCCACTGGAATCCTTTTATGGTCCAGAAAACGGTCTCAAAGTTTATGAGATTTGTATACCAGTGATTATCAAAAAGTCTGAAGTCAACAGTTGCAAATAATTTTCCGGATGCATTGCCCATAAATGACCAGCCGTCATTAAGTGCACTCAAAGTTGTATAAGCAGTAGAAAGTGAATTTCTAACTTCATCCGGAAGTTTTTCGCACGCAATCAATTCCCGGTAATGATCTTCGTCCAGGTTTTTATCTGTTTTCTTACCGCCGACATAACCTGAAATTCCAACGCCTGCAAAACCATAAACTTCTACTAAAGCAATTTTTGCAACTTTAAGGCCTACGCTTAAACTTGGTCCTGCTTTCATATCACCGTTTGCGTAAATGTCATGTTGAGTTGCAGAAGGAGTCCATTCATAACATTTTGTCCTGATGTTACTTGGAACAAGAACTGCATTCACATCTGAACTTGCATCAGCAATTTTAACGTCGCGGGTATAATACTGGAATTCATAATTTGCAGTAAAGTTTGGTTTAAATTCCAGCAAGAATTTTAAATATAAACCTGTAGGACTTGGTGTTGCATAAAGCGGTACTTGAAAACTTGAATAAACTCCACCTGCAATCTGAATACCAATTCCAAGTTCCGTATCGTGAACATAATCAAAATTCAAATAACCTGGTTTATAAATGATTTTCCATTTCCAGATTTTCCAGGTTCCTTTTCTATCGATATCAACAGAAGCAAATCTGAAACTTGTGTTTGCTTTGTCATAACCTGTACGCATTCGGATTTTTGGAGTAATACGAACTTCACCATTGGTAATGACTTTTTTCTTGTTTTTGTATTCATTAACCTGTTCGTCAAAAGCAGCTCTTTCTTCCTGAGACATGGCATCAATAGCCTGTTGAGTTACACCATTACTTGGATCAAAAGTTGACCATTTGTCAATTTTGCTGTTGATTCTGATTGTTGTTTCTATGTATTTAACATTAGGTGCAGATTTTGGAAGCATTTCATCAAGAAGAGTTTTTTCTGTCGCTCCACCTGCAGCTTTTGAATAATCAGAAGTTTCTGATGAATAGCGTTTATCAATATATTCACTAATAGCAGGAGAAAAATCTGCACTCTGGTCAGGAATATCAATAAAGTCATACACTTCCCTGAAATCAGGTTTTACAGTTTTGATAGAAATTGATTTTCCTTCTTTAATAATTTTGACAACTTTTTTTGCACCGCCGTCAACATCAATAAAAATATCACCGACTTTTAACTGAGTTGGTTTTACGTAAACAGATTTGCCTTTAACAACGTTTTCCCTGATTCCACTTTCTGAAAAATCGATAATGTTGGACTTCATGTAAAAAGTTGCATTACGGATAAAACCATCCATTGCAAAACCGCTGAAACATAAAGAAGCAAATGCAGCAAATAAAAAGAATTTAAGCTTTTTCATTACTCAGCTCCTTTAATGATAAGATTGTTGTTTTCATCAACACGAAGAATTGCAGACAGATTGCCTTGTTCGTCGTAATAATATTCAACAATATCCGGCTCAGTTGTAGAAGTAATTGATTTAGTTGCAGTTAAAAAGTTTCTGCTGATTTTCTGAGATTTGACAGGAACATTATCGTTGCCTTCCATTACAGATTTACCAGGATTTTCAATTGTTCCTTCGTAGTTAATCATGTAACTTCCGTCGATAGAGTTATTCACATAAATTGATTTTAAATTGCTGCCGGCGTCATATTTATATTCTCTTGTTGTAAGTGAATTATCTTCGGCACTTATAAATGCAGCTTTTTTAATAACTTCGGTTTCGCCGCTTACCTGCAGTTGCGTTATACCGTCTTCAGATTCGATTGTAATGAAATAGTCATCACTGTCATCTGCAGAACTTACATTAAATTTTGAACAGCCGACAGATAACATTGATGCAAAAAATAAAAGAAACAGTCTTTTCATCATAATTCTCTCCTATATCTTCTATTATAATATGAATTTCCGGGTATCTGCAACTTATTAATATTTTTAATATTCAACTGACAGTTGAAAGAATTTTTAAAATTTTCTGCTATATTTTAAATGTAAACAAGTGTTATAATTTAATTGATTCTGGAGGACATATGAATCAGGACGAAATGCTCATCAGAAAAGCTCTTAATTTTGCGGCAAAGGCTCACGGGTCTGTAAAAAATGAAGACGGTTCAATCGGTCAAAAGCGTAAAGGTACTGACATTCCATATATCGTACATCCCGTTGAAGTCTGGCAGATTTTAAGAGAAAACGGCTGTTCAGCAAATGTTCAGGTTGCAGGCCTGCTTCATGACTGTCTTGAAGATGCTGGCATTACAGCTCAAGAAATTGAAAGAGAGTTTAATTCAGATATCCGAAAACTGGTTGAGTCAGAATCAGAAGACAAGATGCGTCATCTTTCAGAAAAAGATTCATGGAAGGCACGCAAACAGGCTACAATTAATGAACTTGCAACAGCTTCAAAAGAAACAATGATGGTATGTAATGCAGATAAACTTTCTAATCTTCGAAGTATGGCTTATGACGTTGCAATTATCGGCGACAAATTGTGGGAAAGATTCAACGCTTCAAAACAAGATATCAAGTGGTATTACTCTTCAATTGCACAAGCCCTTAAACCAATTTCTGACATGGAAATGTGGAAGGAACTTAACAGTCTTATTGATGAAATTTTTTAGGGAAGAATGATGGATAAGAAACAAATGACAGTAAATAGTAAAGTAAAAGATGCAGGTAAATCCCAGGGGAATAATTCAAAAAAAGAAAATGAATTGGAATCTTTGGCAAAGTCTGAAGTCGAAAGAATCAGTGCAGAAATAAATCTTGAATCTGATTTAGAGCATGAAAGACTTTGCAGCGGATATTCACTTGCAGATATAGATACAATGACTGACTGTGAAGAAGAAGCAACAGATGAATACGCAGACCGTTACGATGAAAATGAAGATCAGTCTGATGTTCCTGAAGATAAAGAAATTGGTGATTATTTTGCCAGTAATCCAGAAGACTTAAAATATTATACTTTCTTCAGACGATACTCAGACTGGCCTGCACAGCTTGATGAATATGCACATAATTTTAAAGACCGTTTTGGAATCTTTCCTAATGTTGTGATCATGAATAGAATTACATATGGCAGATTAGAAGATGCTTTTCATGATTTTATCGAACCAACAGTTCCAGAAGAAGAACGCTTTAAATTAGCTGTAAAACTTGGAATTGAACAGTATGACAGCTTTGATGAAGAAGATGATTCACCTTATTTTTATTATTCTAATAACAAATATTTTTCTACATCGGAATATCGCCTGTTATGTCTTGAAAGCACATCATTTGGTTCTGGTGTAATTGAACTTGTACGAACACATGGATCTCTTGCTGATGATCCGATTTATAATGATGACTGCAGAATATCTTCAATGGATAAAGAAAATACAAGTGTTCCCGTTATTGATATGGTAAAAACCGGTAAAAACATAAAATCCATCATGAACGAAGAAGGCGTAAAACCGACATTGATTGCCCGCATTACAGGACATTCCCTTCAGGCAATTTATGACTGGCTTGCCGGTAAGAAAATGCCAAACCTTGATAACCTGATGCTTTTAAGCCGTGTTCTTAATCGCCCGGTTGAAGAATTGATTGTGACTCATAATCGAGGGGAATAAAATACAGGAGGGGAAAGCCTTCCCCTCGTTCCAAACCAGAGTCGCTCCGCTTTGTCTGGTTTTTCACTACCCCTTCTGCGGGCTCAAACGCCGCCCGCAACGCCTGCTCATTGTTTTAAATAATAAACATATATGGTAGTTTTAATTATCATATTAAAACAGAATGGTCATTAATCTCCCACCATAAATCGATATCTTTTCTAAGCTTAGTTTTTATTTTTTTTGCAAATAGTATCCCTGTTTCAAAATCTTTTGTTTTATTAACCCATGTTGAAAAACCTGTTAAGGAGAAACATTTTATTACTGTTTTTCCTTTAGAATCCTTTATTTCTGGAAATAAATCATCTTTTATTAAGAACCATTGATCTTGTTTATGACTCTCACAGAAAAATAATCCATCTCGTTGAACAATAAGAAGTCCATTCACAATTTTCTGTCTGATTTGAATCTCATCTTCTTCATATTCGATTCCCTGAATATAATCTTCTATCACTGGGGATTTCAGATTGTTATAACATACTGGATATTTTGTGAAGTTATTTTTTGAAATTTCTAATAAACCTATATACAGTGCTTTAAAGAATTCTTTTGGATTACAATAATAAACTCTAGGATTTAGAAGAATATCTTCATCATCATAAATGGTCACTTTAAGTAATGGATTATCAAATATAAAAGTATTTCCTTTTCTTTCTAGAAGACAACTCTCACTTTCTAAATGGAAAACAGGACGAACATCCGACGCAAAGAAGAAAAACTTACATTCTGAACGTTCTAAGTAATACTCAAGTGCAGCTCGAATCAGATTTCTAATATAACAATTATCCTTTTCAATAACTGCATCTAACACTTCATTTCCAATTTTTATGGCAAAAAAATCACAATAATCTTCTTGATTACCATCAAGATATACAACTTGTGTATGGTGTGGTTCCGTATAAAAAAACGATACTTCACTTATATCTGCAATAGTTTTATATTCATCCATGATATTTTCTACCTTAACAATTCTTTGCCCCGATTTTTTTATAGATCCATTTTGTCTTATGTTTTTCTCCAATATTCGGTGCGTGAACAAAATACAATGTATGTATTCCTTCACCTCTTTCAGGCTTCTCCAGAATCTTTTCCAACATTTTTATTTTCATCATAGGAGTTCTTTCTTCATAAGCTCTGCAATCATTCATTTCTGAGATTTCCCCTCTTGAGTAATCCATAAAATAACAAAGAATATGATATCCGGCTTTTTTCAATTTATTCAAAACAGGTTCACGATCAGCTTTTGTAATAAAACGACCGTCAATTACAAAAGATTTTTTTTGGAAAATATATTCATCTATCATTTCTGAATCATTCTTGCCTGCTGGAATTTCTACCCTTGGATAGTCCTGCTCAAGTTCATATTCATAAAATGTTGTCTTTCCTGAAGATGGAAGTCCGCAAAGCAGTACAGCAGTTTTTGAAAACTTAAGACCCACATGAATTTTGTTCATTTTATTAAATCGGGCTTTGTACTCTGCTTCATAAGTATCTACTTTTTCTCTAGACCATCCTTCTATGAAATATGAATTACAACCTGCTTTTTTGAGCATCTCCTCACATTTTATGTGATCTTTTTTTAATTCAGAATAGAATGCATCTGTATCAGCAATCTGTTTCTGAAGTTTGGCCTTCTTCTTTTCTGATTTAGTTTCGCTTATTTCTTCCAGCAGGTCTTCCCGTTCGTGGTAATCCCAATCAAAATCATCATGGTTATTATTTAAATAGTTCAATGCATTCGAAGCATATTTCCAGTTAGGGGCATAATTCATCAAATCACAAATTGAATTATTCTGAACTGGATTTGCACCATGAGAAAGAACATATTCCAATAAGTCGCTGCCTAAAATCACTGCATTACCAATAATATCATGACTGAACATTTTACTGTTAAAGCCATAAAGATTTATATCAGCACCGTTCTCTAATAAAAGATCCAGCAATTTCTTTATTTTTTCTGTTCGATCTCTATCTACGAAATACCCGGGATTTGTTACCAGTTGAACAGGAGAGCAACCCTTTGGATTTATTGCATTAACGTTTGCACCATTTTTTATAGCTTTTTTGATTTCAGTTATGCTGCCTTTTTCACAGGCTTCAAACAATGGTAAATCTTTTGCAGAACACTGATTTAAGTTTTCGCCATTCAGCAAGGCAATCAAATCAACTGGAAGTTCAAAAAAGAAATCTTTAATTTCTTCCCATTTCCAGGAATATAGTTTTGAAGCATCAATATGGGAAATACTGTCTTTCTTTTCAAACCCTATACAATAAGTGTATCCGTTTTTTGTTTGTTCTACTTTTTCCTGAACTTTAATCTTTCCAGAGTCAGCTACATCTTTCAATGTTTCCCAAAATCTCTTTACTTTACCTTCAAAATCATAACAGGTAAAAATCAATTTCTTAAAATAACTGTCAGGGTTATAAATCCATGAATGCTGCTCAAAAGGCCAATTGACTCCATCATTGGAAATAATCTTGTATGCCTCCTCCCAAACCTTAGAAAGATATAATGCACGGATATCTGTATAATCTCCATAATTAAGCATTTCAAAAGCAGAAAATACCACAGGACAATATTTAAAATCCATTGTCTTTTTTAATTCTTCAACTGTTCTGAAATCTTCACTTGTATATAACTGTTCTAGTGTTTTCTTCATATTCTCTCCCAAAATTTTAACCAGGATGGAGTCGTCTTATTTATCACTATATATACTAACTGATCAGTAGGAAGAACTCATTCAACTTCTAGTTGAATGAAATTGCATCACCCTTCGTTTTCGGAAGGTCTCTTAGTATAAAGTTTAGTTCTCCACTATAATTTATAACCGGAATAAATGAGAGATTTATTGATTTTACTTGACTTATTCTGAGAATTTGCTATTATAGAGATTGCCGAGGGAGAAATCTCTGGGCGATCCAAGGCTGTTGATAGGACAGCCTTTTTTATTTTCATTCCATAATCATAAACCTTAAATTCCTTAGTGTGTTCTCAAAATAACAAATTAACAATCCCTTTGGATTATCAGATTGAGTTCCATGTAATTTGTTTATATATTCTTTTGGTTGTATCACCCTCCGTTTTCGGAAGG
>JAZUJH010000043.1:0-10849 GCA_045642665.1 Treponema sp. | reverse complement strand
GATCCATATGAAATCTGTCAGTCAACACAGCAGATTTGTTTTGAAGATGCAAAATGGGCTTATGTTCTTGGTTCTGCAATCGCTATTAAAGAAGCTGAAAAAACTGGTGACAAAACTGGTTCTACAGCTGCTGCAAATATCGGTAAAGGACTTCAGGCATTCTGTCTCCCTGGTTCAGTAGCTGATGACCGTAAAGTAGGTCTCGGACACGGAAACCTTGGTGCACGTCTTCTTTCTGAAGAAACACAGTGTTTCGCATTCCTCGCAGGTCACGAATCTTTCGCAGCTGCTGAAGGTGCTATCAAAATTGCTGCTAACGCTAACAAAGTTCGTAAGAACAAGCTCCGCGTTATCCTTAACGGTCTTGGAAAAGATGCAGCTCAGATCATCTCTCGTATCAACGGCTTTACATATGTTCAGACACAGTTCGACTACTTTAACGGTGAAGGAACAGACAAAGCTCTTACAGTTGTAAAAGAAGTTCCATACGGAAACAATCCTGATCGTCTTATCGTAAAATGTTACGGTGCTGACGATGTACGCGAAGGTGTTGCAATCATGTGGCACGAAGACGTAGATGTTTCTATCACAGGTAACTCAACAAACCCTACACGTTTCCAGCACCCAGTAGCTGGTACATACAAGAAGGAACGCCTCCTTGCAGGTAAAAAATACTTCTCTGTAGCTTCTGGTGGTGGTACAGGTCGTACACTTCACCCAGATAACATGGCTGCAGGTCCAGCTTCATACGGCTTTACAGATACTCTTGGTCGTATGCACTCTGATGCTCAGTTCGCAGGTTCTTCATCAGTTCCAGCTCACGTTGAAATGATGGGATTCATGGGAATGGGTAACAACCCAATGGTAGGTTGTACAGTAGCTTGTGCTGTAGCAGTTGCAGGAAGCTTCTAAGTATAATTCCTGAGACTTAGATAAATGCCTGTTCGAAAGAGCAGGCATTTTTAATTTGTTTTAATAGAAGTCTTGTCTGACGGCAAGGCTTTTTTTTAGATTCATTTAAGGATGCCTTCAATGGAAAAACAGTCTGTTAAAAAGATTATCCTGTTCAGTTTATTCTGTCTGGTGTTTTTTGGTTGCGGGGTACTTACACTTTTTATTATTGATGCTAATCTTTGGGGCTGGATTTTTCTAAGTGTACTGGCTGGTACCTTCGTCTGGTTTAGATTTTCAAAATTCTGGGAACAATTTCTCTGCGGAAAATTTGCATGGCTTAAAAAGCTTTGTGTCTTTCTTTTTGTGATTGCGGCTATTGGGGCAAATAACCGTCTTTCGCGTCCTGATCTGTCGGTTTCTTATAAAGGAACTTTAATCCGAGAAATGATCAGGGAAATGCGAAATCTTCCTGTTATGAAGGGAGATGGAATGCTTGTAGCAGGCGCAAAACTTTCGTCACAGGGTTCTGCATGGAAAGCTCCTGTGGGATATAAAAATCATAAAAAACTTGATTGCCGGGTTCCAATTGAAGTACTCGAAAAGGAAGGTTCGGTTTCTAAAAAATTGATTTTCCAGATTCATGGCGGGGCGTATGTAATCGGAATGATTGATTCATATCGCAGTCAGGCTGTAAGGTTTTCTAAGCTTGCAGATGATGCAAGTGTTCTGAATATCGATTACCGTATTGCACCGGCTCATACATATCCTGCAGCTCTCGAAGACGCACTTGAAGTATGGGACTGGATTCTGGAACATGGCTGGAAGGCACAGGATGTTATTGTAGCAGGGGACAGCGCCGGCGGAAATCTTGCACTTGCTCTTTGTATGAAACTTCGTGACAGTGGAAGAGAACTTCCGGGAAAAATGATTCTTATGTCACCGTGGGCAGATCTTGCTTCTACGGGGCCTTCACATAAAACTCATATGAGCAAAGATCCTATGTTCGGTGATTCTCCGCACAGCTATAAAAAAAGTCCTGTTCGTAAAGAGACAGAAAAGACCGGCAAAAAATCAATGACTGCATTGTACGCCGGAGATGCAGATTTGTTTGATCCGTATCTTTCGCCATTGCATGGAGATTTTACAGGCTTTCCTAAAATGCTTGTGCAGGTTGGAACATTTGAAGTTCTTTTGAGCGACAGTCAGATTATCTGTGAAAAAGCAAAAGCCTGCGGAGTTGATGCACGGCTACAGGAATACGAAGGAATGTATCATGTTTTCCAGCAGCTTGGTGATATGATTCCAGAAAGTAAAAAAGCCTGGAAAGAAATCGAAAAATTCTGTAAAGAATAAAACATAAGGGGAACAGATTTTGTTCCCCTTTAATTAAATTCTTTATTCATGTAAAATTAAGATATGATTTTAAAGAAAGTTTTAAGAAAATTTACCGCGTTTGCTTTAGTTTCAGTTTTTGCTGTAACAGGAATTTTTGCACAGGAAAAAGCTGACCAGCAGACACAGGAAGTTCAGGCCGTTACAGAAATACAGAAGTCTGAACAAAACCCGATTACTGTAGAAAGAACCGGGCGCTGGTTCTGGACTGTAAACGGAACAGATAAAAACGGTAATCCTTCAAGAATTTATGTTCTTGGAACAATTCATGTTGCTGACGAAAGTTTATATCCGCTTCCAGATTATGTTTATGATGCAATGTCAGTTTCGGACCGTTTTGCAGCAGAAATTTCAAGTGCTGATATGCAGAATCTTCAGACAGAAATTGTAAGGCTGATGCTTCAAAGTCCGGGTAAAGCAAAAAGAAGATGCATTTCAGATTTCTTTGATGAAGAATCTGTTGAATACCTTAAAGAAGCTCTTGGCGGTCAGTTCAATACATTTAACAGAATGGAACCATGGATTACAACTATGATTCTGACTGCTTCGATGTATAAGGATTCAGGACTTTCTTCTGAATATGGTGTTGATGAACATATAATGGATGTGTTGAAGAGCCTTCAGAAAGAATGGGACGGGCTTGATCCGCTTGGGATTCAGATTGAAATATTGACTTATGGTACTTATGAAGAACAGATTCTTGTTCTGAAGGATCTTGTTGAAATGATGCTGGATCCTGAAGAATGTGTTAAATATATAAATGAACTTTATAAAGCTTATCAGGGTGATGATGTACAGGTATTGTATGACCACCTGGAAAATGAACCTGGTACGCATAATGAAGAACTTGTCGAATACGAAGCCAGACTTGAAAAGAAGTTGATAGAAGAGCGCAATGCTAACTGGAGAATTAAGTTCAGGGAATATCTTAACGAAGGCGGAACAACTTTTGTGTTTGCCGGAACAAGACATTTTATTGGTGATGACTGCGTATTTATAGGTTTGTAAAAATGAAAGGCTGTCAGTTTAGTGGACAGCCTTTGTTTTATTTTACTGCTACAGCTTCAACTTCGCAGAGAACATTTTTTGGAAGGGTTTTTACTGCCACACAAGAACGGGCAGGTTTTTCTGTAAAATATTTTGCGTAAACTTCGTTAAATGCTGCAAAGTCACTCATGTCAGAAAGAAAGCAGGTTGTCTTAACGACTTTTGCTGCATTTGTTCCTGCGGCTTCAAGAATGGCACACAGATTTTTGCAGACCTGCTCAGTCTGTTCAGTGATTGTCTGTGCATCGATTGAACCGGTTGCAGGGTTGATGGCAATTTGTCCGGATGTAAATACAAAACCGTTTGCTTCGATAGCCTGTGAATAAGGGCCGATTGCTCCTGGTGCTTTATCTGTTGCAATTTTTGTTAGTTCCATTTAATTCTCCTGGCTGGAAAAAAATTAATCTTTATCAATATTTTTAACATAAAGGAAAAGACTTTGATTAGTATCAGAATAATCTTTTGCAGGAATTATTTCCATAAGAACTTTATGGAATCTGTCACCGATAAGTCGTCTGTAGGAAATGCACAATTCCTTTTCTCCTGACATGAAATGTGTTTTCATAAATCCAAGAGAAGTTTTTGCAAAGAAGTTGTCTAAGTCGTCAGAATGAACCTGGCCTGAATTTCCGAAGTTCAAAAGCCACTGGGAAATTTTTTCGTGATAGCCTTTGGCTTCATGCCGCTCAGTTGATTCCATCTGGATGATTGAAAAACTGTCAGTTGTGAGGTTGATTTTAAGGATTTTAGTATATGAAGTACAAAGAACTTCGTAGGCAGCGCTTTGTGCACGGCGGTCGACTCCACTTGAAATATAGATGAGGGATTTTTCTTTGTACATGCGCTGATCGGCAAGCCTCATGATTTCGTGGATAGAAGATTTTGGCATTTCCTTTTTTGAAACAAAGCCTGCAGGAATTTTAAGGCTTGAAGTATAAAGCCCTCTCCATGCAGCTGTCTGTTTTGAGAAATTATATTTGATTAAAGAAATCTCTTCTTCCTGTGCATCTATCATTGCAATGAATTCGTCGCCGCCTGTTCTGTAGACTTTTCCATATTTTTCAAAACAGTCTTTGATACAGCCAGCTGCTGCCTGAATAAGTTCATCGCCGGCATGATGTCCAAAATTGTCGTTGGCATTTTTTAATCCGTTAACATCGAAAACTACATAGTTGAATGTGTCTTTTAATTCCATCATGTTTATCTGTGCTAAATCGTTTTCGTATGCGTGACGGTTCAGAAGGCCTGTAAGTTCGTCGTAGTTTGCAGAATGGATAAGACCGCTGTGAATGATTTTGTTCGCTTTTGCCTGCAGGAAAAGACTGATAATGAGATAAGAAATTAAGATGGAAATGATTATAATTGAAATCTCAATAACGTTACCTGTAGTTTCTTTTTCAACTGCAGAAAGAATTGTAGGGAAGACGATGGCAACTACATTCCAGTCTGTAATAGGAACGGGAGAAGTACAGCAAAGTCCGTATGAATTATTGATTTCATATTTGAACGGTTCTGTGTTTTTGCTTTCGCAATGTTCGATAATATCAGAAATCATTTTTTGTGAAGTCCAGTTTTTAAGATTGAGTCCTGGTTCAACATCTTTTGAGTTTGAAGAAACAACTACGTAATCTTTATCGCAGATAAAAGTAACAATCGGATGACCAAAAAAGTTAGAAGAAAGTTTTGAGCGGAATGAAGTTTTTTCGCCAATAGCTCCTGTGATGACGCCTGAGATTTCGCCTTTGTAATAAATCGGTGTATAAAAATTCAGGAGAACTTCTTTAGCAACTTTAGGTTTGAAGTTGGGCCAGATTCCTGTGTTTCCTTTGATTCCTTCTTTGTAATAAACGCGTTCGCTTGCATCAAAAGGTTTTTCGCCGGCAACGCTGTTCATAAAGTTCAGACCGTCCCAGCGTATGTATTCAACAAAGTCAAAAGGAAGCTGTCTTGAATATTTAGAAAGAATTGTGTTTGGCTTTTTGAGTTCGCGCTCATTCATCTGTGAAGAAATGAAGTTAGAAAGCAGCTGGATACTGCCTTCTGCGTAATTGATTTCTGATTGAATTGTTGCGGCTTTGTCCTGAGCAATGTTTTTTAAGGAAATTTCAGAATGCCGCAAAAACAGCTTTTTTGAAGAACTGATAAAAAATATGATTGTTGTAGAAAGGATAATAACAGTAAAAATTGAAATGATGAATCTCAGACTTGTAAGTTTTTTCATAAAAAACTCTCCTGAAATTTTATTATAAACCAAAATTTAAAAAAGTGAAAAAAAATTGAAAATCTGTAAGCGAAAAATTTGTTTGTGTCTGGCAATGAGATATTGAAATTGCGCTTTATAAGGTTCGTGGAAAATGGCCTTAAAGTGTGGTATGATTAAGTAAATTTGATTTATAAATATCTTACAGATCATAATAAAAATGGAGCAAAAAAATGGATATAAGAAAAATATCTGCATCGGATGACCTTTATGAAGGGGAATTATTTAAAAGTAAACATATTGAAGTAGATGAAGACTTAAAACTTGAGTTTATTGCAGAAGAGTATGATGAGGAATTAACTAAAAATGATGTTTACAGGGATCTTCAAAGAGTAGAAGAGACCCTGAATTAAGGGATGTAGTTTAAAATAATAAAATCCAGCTCGCGCTGGATTTTATTGGGCCATACGACGATAAACGTCGTTTGGCCTAGAGGAAGTGATTTACGTAACATTTCTCACTTCGTTGCGAAAATTGTGGGCCATCCTGGATTTGAACAGACGACCCTATATTATCTGTGAATATTTATCAGTTGTTAGGCTTATTTTAGCACTTTTTGGGGAATTTGGCACCATTTATGGGTAGATAATTGGTTGAAATTTCGGTTGATATTAGTATTTTTGAAAAAGGTTGATATTTTGGTTGATATTATTTTCTGCTGTCAGAATCTGTTTGTAATTCATAAAAAATGAATTCAAAGCTTCAGCACCTTTATCAAGTTCAATATCCAGAGCTTCAAATAAATATTCATTCTGCTCCAAAAGCAGTCCGGAATCCTGATTATTTAACAATGAAAATAAAACAGTTCCCTGAAGTTTTGCAAATGCAACATCCTGTGACAGATTATACTTTTTCATGAGATACTTTGTTAAATCAACAATACACATTCCGATTGCTGTCTGCATTTTATTTTCAGGCATACTAACTCCAACTGATTTCATTTATAGAGAGAATTAATTTATCAGCAATTTCCTGTTTTCCAATGAAATACTGAATGCCTAGATTTTCTACCTCAAGGTTTCTCAGAAGCACTTCTTTTGCTTCTTCGGAACCTACTTTTCCATAATATCCGTCCCAATATGTTCTCAAACATAAAATTGTATTATCATCCGCAGATGGTCCAACTACAAGATCATATGAATGCTGAATTCCGCCTTTTTCACGATTCAGAAGAATAAAATCAATCCATTCTTCATCAGCATGTTCAAATACTTTAATATTCAATGTATTTAGAAACTCTTCATTTAGACGAACTTCATATAAATGTTCTGAAAAGGAAATATTGTGATTACGATTTCTGACAGTCTGTTCACGAAATTTCTTGTGCATCATGCCGATTGCCTGTGATTTTGAAACAGCAAGATAAAAACCTTTGCCAAAATCTTTTCTATCCCTGCCTTTTGTTACATCAATATGAGAAATTGTATCTATAGTGCCATGGTAAAAAACTGTATTAAGCGGCAACATAATAATCGATTTCCTTAACCATTTCTTCATCTGTCATATTGTCAAAAATATCAGGACATTCTGCAATATATTTCAGAACATGAAACTTTTCATCTATCTTAAGAAAATCTTCCGAAGACAAATTATGACTTTTCTTGTAGTTTTCAGAAACAATAAACATGAGAAAAATTGAATTATTCAAACGCAATTCTGACATAACAGCCTCCTTCAATAATCTTTATATAATATATCATATTTTTTAGATTTTTGCAGATAGAATCAATCGGATTGGATATAAAAAAAGGATTTCCAGCAATAAACTGAAAATCCTGAAATAGGTGGGCCATCCTGGATTTGAACAGACGACCCTATATTATCTGTGAATATTTACCAGTTGCTGAGGATATTCTAGCACATTTTGTGGAATTTAGCACCATTTATGGGTATATAATTGGTTGAAATTTCGGTTGATATTAGTGTTTTTGAAAAAGGTTGATATTTTGGTTGATATAAAATCGACATAGATTTTAAATTTTCCTCACTTATCAATGAAGAAATAGCACGATTAAATAGATTTATATCACTTGAATTAAAACAAATCAATTCCCAAAGAATATTATATGAAAATTTCAGAAAAATATTTAAGTAGTTAAAAAACAAAATTTAAATCTATTATTTTTTAGATTCTTTATGTTATAATTGTACTGTGTAATTAGCTTGGCAGTCACATCAATGGCAATTTGTACCACTATGCGGCCAATAATCCGGTACGCTATATAGATCCCACAGGTAAAAATACAGAAGATGATGTTGCTAAGGAAACAGGTGATACTTCAAAGACAAAAGGAGTTGATATAAATCTATTTTCTGCAGATGCTGATTTTACAAGAGATTTCATTGATCAGAATAATTTCGATCCCAAATATGGCACAATGCGAAAAGTTGCAAAAAATGCCAAACGATATAAATCTCTTTTTTATGTGGCTGCACACGGCAACTGGAAAAGAATTACTTCATATGAGCAAGACGGTAGTATAAGTGATTATGACAAACGAAAAGCATTATTTGCCGCTGATATGGCAAAAATGATAAAGAATAATGAAAATTATCATGGTCAACCTGTTGTGTTATGGATATGTAATGCTGGTAATGAATCAGATAGCAGCAAAAACGGAATGGATTGTATTGCACAATTAATTGCAGATCAACTCGGAGAAGGTCAGGTTGTTATTGCTTCAACAGGGTATTGTGCATTCAAAGGAGAGCCCTTTACATTCCATAATAGAACATCACTGATATGTACTGTTAATCCGGGAGAACAAAAGCGTTTTGTAGGAAGAGGAAAATGATGCAAAAGAACAAACTTTTATTTGTATTAGCAGTTTTTTCATTTTTATTATTATCTTTTACCAAAAATGATTCAGAGACTTATGTAGATACTGGAACAGAAGCTATTCTTTCTGAAGATGAGTATGGGGAAAAAATTATTCAAGCACTAAATGGTGATTTATATGCGGCCTATGATTTATTTGAACATCATCTGTCTATTCCTGTGAATTCAAAAGAGGAATTCCTGCAGCAAACATCATATTGGGCAATCATAGCCGCTGAAAATGATACATACGGACGAAATATGTATACGCTGTATTCTTTTAATAGAACTTTTAATTGTATCTCAGAAAATCGAAGTTTATTTTGGTTACAAAAAAGTGCTCAATTAAAGTACAAGGACTCTTTAGAGGAAATTAAGCTTCTAAAAAAATCAATTAAAAACAAGAAAGACTTAAACAGCTTGTCTAAAATTTTTAATTTAGAAGAGTATAAAAATTCCGCAGAGTTTGGAAATCAACATGCAGTTATTGAATTACTTAATTATTACAAAAAAACAGATAACAAAGCAGAAATAAAATATTGGCTTCAAATTGGTGCCCAGAATGGAAACAAAGACTGCATGAAAGAATACGCAGCGATTTTAAAACAAAGTGGCGATGAATATGACAACATCCGCGCCAAGTTTTGGGAAAAGAAGGCTGCAGACTGAAGTCCCACATCTAGCGTTCTCCGCCTTGTTTGCGGTGGAGGCGTTAGGCCATACAAATTGAAATTGATGGGATGGAAATAAACGATTATTGTCTCAGTATCTTCCGATAAAAAAAGTAAACTTAAAATCAGGAGATACTAATGAATATTGAATTTGTTAACGAAATAAAATCAAAAATGACAGGAGATTTACTTCCAGAACAGCTTGATAAACTGGAAGCAGTTCTTTTAGAAGTCTTAGTGAACGGGGAATCATCTGAAAATAACGCCAAAGATAATAGAAATCTCATTAAGCAATTCATAAGTACAAAACGGATAGAAGGTTGTTCCAGAAGAACAGAAGATTATTATTTTTCTACTTTATCGTTTTTTGAAAAAAATATTAAATGTAATATTCTTTTGGTAGATACAAAAACAATTCGCGAATACCTCATTAATTACCAGAAAATTAATAACTGTTCTAACGTTACGTTAGATACTGTTAGAAGAATTTTATCAAGTTTCTACAAATGGCTTGAAGAAGAAGATTTCATTATAAAAAGCCCAATGAAAAGAATTCACAAAATAAAAACTCCAACCGTAATAAAATCAGCTTTTTCAGAAGAACAGATTGAGATGATAAGAAGAACTGCTGCAGATAATACTAGAAATCTTGCAATTATAGACATTCTGCTTTCTTCAGGCATAAGGGTAAGTGAACTTGTTCGTCTTAACAGAACTTCAATAAACTTAAATTCTAGGACTTGTGTAGTCTTTGGTAAAGGTGCAAAACAGCGTGAAACTTATTTTGATGTGCGTACAAAAATAGAACTTGAAAATTACTTAAAGACCAGAAAAGATAAAAATAGGGCTTTGTTTGTCACATCTCATAAAAAGTCCAAGCATGGAGCTTATACAAGACTTACTGTTAACTCAATTGAAAAAATGATCCGTGAAATAGGTCTGAAAACAGAAATCGAAAACGTACATCCGCACAGATTTCGTCGGACAATGGCAACACGAGCTATAGATAAAGGAATGCCTATTGAACAGGTTCAAATATTGCTAGGTCATACGAAAATAGATACAACTTTACGTTATGCTAATGTTCAACAGAATAATGTAAGGCATTCACATCAGAAGTATATTTGCTAAAAAAAATGTCATTCTGCAGGTCAATTGGACAATTTGCGTAAATGATGAAAATTGATAATTTTTTTGAGTTTCATCAGTGATATTCCTATAAAGGATCTTATTTTAGAAAAATCATTTAATTGAGGAATAATATCTGATAAAATTAATTTGAGGTGGAAAAGGCCAATTATAAGAGTATACAGAAGAATCTGTCTGCGAACTATTCAGAAAGATTTTCTCAGAATAGTTTTCACAAGATGGTAACATTGCATTATCTTATGGTGTTATTGGGCTAGAACCTTATAGATAGATACTACTTATCGTTGCACTATACTTTCTTTTGATAAAAAAAAATACTGAAAATCAACCTAAATCTTAGATAAAGGAATCTATATGCCTTTTAAGAAGAATTTTTATTATGTCTAGTATTATTTGAAACTTTTTTTTGTATAATTGTTTAATTTTAGACGATAATAAGGTATAGGAGAATTAGAATAATGGCTAAATTAGATAATGTAAGATGTACCGTTTTCGTTGATAAGTTTATCTCTTTAGGAAAGTTTTCGGACTTTGTAAAATCAATTCTTCCAGAAGGGAATATTTCAACTGTTTTATATCAAGATATCTCACCAATAATAAATGCTCCGATATTACATT
>JAZUJH010000042.1:0-3086 GCA_045642665.1 Treponema sp. | reverse complement strand
TTCAGATTTTTTCATTTGAGAATTTTCTCTTGTCAATTTCTGATACAACTGCCCTGCACTAACTTTTGCTGCAGATCTTTTATCTTCTTTTGTTTGAAAATGATCTGTTTCATCAAGAATAAACTTTGCAGCAAGTTTTACAGGCTCTGGTACCGACTCCTGCAACTTTCTAAAATAACAAAGAATGTTGCCAATCTCGGAATCTGTAAAACCTTCTTTTGTAAGCCATTCCATAAAATTCATAATAAAAACCTCCTAGACCACTAAATAAATCAATAAGTCTCATGCTTATATAGTCACTTATATTTTCCATATTTTTCTCCCATCTGTTATAAACAAGAAAAATAAAAAGATTAAATCTTACCCTTATATAAAGTCATTTAAGGATTTTTGCTATTTACTAATCAAAATTATTTCCTATCTCTATAGTCATTTTTTCCATCTAGTTTTGCAGATTCCTTAAAAACTTTTTTCGTAAAAAGAATACCTCCTTGCTAGTTCGTTGTTAAAATAGTTAAAAACAAAAAAAGGCAGCCAGACACAATTATCCCAAGATTGTTCGACGCAATTTGGATAAATCGTCCGGCTGCCTTCTGTAGACACACCTTGTGCAAAAAAAAGTAATTTCTAAACTATATGAGTATAATGATTTCCTTCAGGAAACCTCCATTTATTTAGAATATACGAAAATATATTTAAGAAGTCAAATTCGTCAAAATTCGCTTTCTGCACGTACATTTATACGAACTATTGAGATCTGGAACAGTCTAATCAGACATACTCATGCCACTAGATCTGTTCTTGTTCCTTTGTCTAATGGATTCAGGATGCTCTTTCTCGTATTCAGCCTTAATTTCCTTTATATATGAATCAATCTTGCTTGTAACCATTCTTGAGAAAATTGCATTAGCTGATCCTGAAGAACCACCCATCCAGTTTTCAACAGTCTTTCTGTGGCCGGCAAACGGGCCGTAATCTTTGTAAATGTCTTTTTCGTATGCCGTAAGTCTTTCCATAAGTTCCTTATTGCCTGGATCAAACTTCGGATAGTTTAGGATTCCTTTTACTCTTGAACAGAAGAAATCAACCTCTCGCTCATACTGGCCGCTACAAGTTCTTGCAAGCTGTCTGCAATATTCAAGTTCTTTTGAACCGTTATCCTTGAAGTATTCAAACAAAAGCTGCTTATGATAAAGACTCTTTACAGATTCCAGGCTCTGTTTTTTATCCTTGTATTCCATGCCGTTTACATCTGCAAAAAGCTTCTGGCAAATCATATCTGCCTTTTCTTTCACAGGTCTCATCAGATCATCCCGCTTCTCATCAACAACAGCTTTCTTCTTCCTGAAGATTGAGAATATTTTCAATGGTGAATGTTCAATAATCCAGGCGGCCTTCTCCTTTATGAAATCCCATATTTCCATCAGGCCGGAATGTTTTTCTTTATGTTTCATAACTGGATTCTTGATTTCGTTAATCCATCTGTCCTGGTAATAATCACCCTTGTATTCAGCATCATCAAAGAGATCCATCGAACACAAATATGAAAGAGACTGAATCTTTGTAAACCGTTCCTTAATGAAGGACTTCCCTTTATCCATCCAGTCAGTAATGATGGACTGATTTTCTGCATAAAGCTGTATGCGTTCAACTTCCGGCTTCCATTCGTTCTGTTCAAACAACTGGAACTCTTCAATGCTTTCAATGGCAAACACACGCACTCTGAATGCTGCAAGCTCTTCTTCATCCTTAATGAGAAGATCCAGTTCTTTCAACAGCTTTTGTTTCCTATCAAGAAGCTGCTTATACTCAGGATCATATTTCAGAGCATTCTCCATCTGTTCTTCAGTAAATGTTGTCTCCTGGAATGTTTTTTCAAGATTATCATTGAACTGCTGCTGCTCTTCCGTATATTTCTGACGGTTTGTTTTCTTACCTTTTCTCTGCATGGCTGTAGCAACAGGACCAACATGACGCTGAGGTTCTTTCAATGCTTTCTGAAGTCTTTTCTGCAGACGGTCTACCCTTAAATAATTATTTGCTTCTGTAGCAAGACTGATCTGTTCTTCCAGGTCCTCGGCCAGTTCCTTGTTTGATTTTTCTGTGATTCGTTTATCTTCTTCAGGATGCAGGTCGTAAAGTTTTTCTATAGATTCTCTTTTTGCAGCCTCAGGATCAGCACCATTGCTCTGTTCTGCAGCAAGAATTCTGTCATATTCTTCCTGATGTGCTGCAATCATCTTGCGTTCAAATACTCTGTTTGAAATATCAGACCAGGATCCACGTATTACAGTTTTCATATACTGCCTGTCATTGGCTTCCCTGTCTTTTGTAGTCCAACCGGTTCCATCCATTTTTCGTGTGGTTACCATTACATGGCCATGAGTATTATTGTTGCACTCGCCTTCTTCATCCGTATGCGGTCCGTGAATAGCTGCATCTGCTGCAAGTCCTCTGTCCGTCCAGTTTACCTTAATCCATTCTTCAAGACATTCCAAGTTCTCTTCAAGAGTAAATTCTGACTGTAAAGCAATGTCAAAGCTTCTGCAAAACTGGGAGTTTTTTCTATTTTCTTTCTCCTGAACAAGATTCCATAATTCGCCAAAATCAGGCTTTCCCTTCTTGTCTTTTTTCAATTCGGCAAATTCAGGATGGGATTCTGGAAGGTATCTTCCGGCAAAAAGGATTTTATCCTTGTGGTGAGTATGATCAAATTCAAGGCCGGTGGTCCGGTCATATACTTTGGACCTTGTAATGTAAGCGATACCGGCAGTGGCATCTTTACCTTCTGAACGGCCAACAATACGACAACTGAGATGATATAACGACATGATGCTCCTTCCTGCAGATATGGTGCAGGACCAGTTCAGTTGATGGAAAAAGTGGGTTGAAGGGAGACTTTGTCTCCTTTCGCAAGAGTCGAGAGAGCAAGGCTCTTCGCCAGAGTTTTCAGGGACGGAGTCCTTGAAGTCGGAAATCCAACAGAATGACAATGGGTTGGCCGGAAAATGCCGAAGCATTTTGTCTGAAGTCCTTTTGGGGACTTCATGACTGCGAGAACATTTTTTGGAATCTAGGCGCGGTGG
>JAZUJH010000041.1:0-23416 GCA_045642665.1 Treponema sp. | reverse complement strand
AAAAGAACGTCCAGATGCCATTTTGAACATTATTGACGGTACAAATCTGGAACGAAACCTTTATCTCACAACTCAGCTGGTAGAACTTGGCATTCCAATGGTAATTGCCGTAAACATGATGGATGTTGTAAAGAAGAACGGAGATAAGATTCATCTGGCAGAAATGTCTAAAGTGTTTGGCTGCCCTGTGTATGAAATTTCTGCCCTTAAAAACAAAGGCTGTATGGAAGCCGCCGAAGCTGCAGTAAAAGCTGCGGAATCTAAAAAGGCTATGAAGTATCAGCACAGATTTGAGTCTTGTGTAGAACATGCCTTGGCGCATATTGAAGAAGCTGTAATTCACGATTTACCAGAAGAAAAACAGCGATGGTATTCTGTAAAGCTTTTTGAACGGGATTCTAAAGTTGTAGAACAGTTGAAGGAAGCAGAGGGAATTACAGTGGGGACAGACCTCCTTTCTCACATTGAAGATGATATTAAAGCGTGTGAAAAAGAACTTGATGATGATGCAGAATCAATTATTACTGCTGAACGCTACAAATATATTGAATCAATCATCAAATCTTGCGTAACAAAGAAAAATAAAGCCAGCAAGCTTACAACTTCCGACAAAATTGACCGTGTTGTAACTAACCGCTGGCTGGCATTGCCAATTTTTGCTGTAGTTATGTGGGCGGTTTACTACATTGCAATGGTTACAGTTGGTGCGGCCGCTACAGACTGGGCAAATGACGGACTATTCGGAGATGGTTATCACTTATTTGGAATTGGAACTGGTGCTTACGAAGAAGCTGCAGAAGAATTTGGGGACACGGCTGCAATTCTTGAAGCTTACGAAAACGGTGAAGTTACTTATGTAGTTCAGGATGAAGAAACTCTGGAACTTTCTGACCCAATTGAATTTACAGAAGAAGATGTTGCAACAGCAAACGAAATGGTAGAAAAGTACGGTGAAGAAGGCCCTAGTCCAGAAGATTTTGGAATCTGGGTTCCAGGTGTTCCAGCTTTGATTGAGCCTGCTCTTGATGCAATTGGTTGTGCCGACTGGCTTAAAGGTTTGATTCTTGACGGAATTGTTGCCGGTGTTGGTGCAGTACTTGGTTTTGTTCCACAGATGCTGGTACTTTTCCTTCTCCTTGCATTCCTTGAAGCTTGTGGTTACATGGCTCGTATTGCCTTTATTATGGACCGGGTTTTCCGCCGCTTCGGGCTTTCGGGAAAATCATTTATTCCTATGCTTGTAGGAACTGGTTGTGGAATTCCTGGTATTATGGCAAGCCGTACAATCGAAAGTGACCGTGACCGCAAAATGACAATTATGACAACAACTTTCATTCCTTGTGGTGCAAAAACTCCTTTTATTGCCATGGTTGCAGGCGCAATTTTCGGCGGTTCTGCCTGGGATGCAACTTCTGCATACTTCATTGGTATTGCAGCAATCCTTGTTTCAGGAATTATGCTTAAGAAAACAAAAATGTTTGCCGGTGACGTTGCTCCATTCGTAATGGAACTCCCTGCTTACCATTGGCCAACAATCGGAAACCTCCTTCGCACAATGTGGGAACGAGGCTGGTCATTCATTAAAAAAGCTGGAACAATCATTCTTCTTTCTACAATTGTAATCTGGTTCCTTTCCTTCTTTGGATGGGCGGACGGCGCATTCGGAATGTTAGAAGAAGATCAGATGGACTGTTCAATTCTTGCTTACTTTGGCCGTGGAATCTGTTGGCTCTTCCAGCCACTTGGATGGGGTAACTGGCAGGCTACAGTTGCCGCAATTACAGGTCTTGTAGCAAAGGAAAATATTGTCGGTACAATGGGAATCCTTTACGGCGGAACTGAAGCTTATGCAAATATGGCAGCGGTTTTTACTGGCGTAACAGGTATGTCCTTCCTGATTTTCAATCTTCTTTGTGCTCCTTGTTTTGCTGCAATGGGTGCCATCAAACGCGAAATGAACAACACAAAATGGTTCTGGTTTGCCATCGGTTATGAATGTGGATTTGCTTATGTAATTTCTTTCATCGTAAACCAGATTGGAAGCCTTTGTACTGGTGCCGTAGCTGGAGTTGGCGGAATTATTGAAGTAATTTTAGGCTTCGTAGTTTTAGCCGGATTGATTTATATGGTTTGCAGAAAGGATATGTATAGAAAATAGATATATAACCGATGTACGAGTGTGTAAAGGCACGTACGCCTTCGGCTACCTTAAAGCCTTGACACACTCGTTTGCCGGTTATCCTTAAGGAGGATATAACCGTCATGGGAACTGTAATTGTCAGTGTTGTACTTTTTATAATTGTAACCTTGATTGTAAAATCACTTTGCAAAAAACGTTTAAAAGCCAAAAAATCTGGAACCTGCGGCTGCGGTTGTTCAGGCTGTTGCGGCGGTGCGTGCAAAAAATAAATTTAAATAAACTATTCTCTCAAGAATTCTATAAACCTTGTTGTTGTCGTATTCATAGGAATATTTTTCTTCCAGGCAACAACAGTTCTGGCTGTTAATTCAGGTTTTAATTTCAGGACTTGAATTTCAGAAAAGCTGTTTATAAGTTCAGTTTCTACGGTCAGGGCAGTTCCCACACCTTTTGAAACCATTACTGCTGTATTGGAATTAAGGTTGTGGGTTGTTACCGTATTAAGCTTTGTAATGTCTTTTCCAAACCAGGCAGAAAGTTCATTTTTTATGTTTGTTCTTCGTGGAAGAATTATTTTTTCATTCAGTAAATCTGAAGGTTCTATAAAATATTTTTCTGCAAGTCTAGAATCCGGCTGAGTAAGAACACACCAGTTTTCCGTTACAGATAACCTGAAATAATCATATCGTTCAATTTCTATGGGCTCCAATAGAATACCGATATCCAGCAAACCTTTATCCATCTGATCTTTTATAATGTCGCTTGTTGTGGCATTTCCAATCTGGTGGAACTCGGCTCCAAAAATTATGTGGACTTTTGTTGAACAGAATAATTTAAGCGGGAAAAAAGTTGTGGCAATCTGTACAAGCGGTGGAAGCGGAATCAGCGGTGCAGAAAAAGACTTGAAAGCCCACGCATCAAAAAATGCAGTTTGGAAAAAAGGAGAACGATTCTACGCAAATACAAGTGAAGCAGAACTGAAGAAATTTTTTGAAAAGGCTTTGAAATAAGCTTCGGCGAGGGGGTAACAAATGAAATATACAAAATTAGGAAAATCAGATTTGAATGTATCCCGTATCTGTATGGGATGTATGGGTTTTGGAGATTCATCTAACGGTCAGCATGGATGGACGCTGGATGAAGGTGCTTCAAGAGAAATCATAAAATATGGTCTGGAAAATGGAATCAACTTTTATGATACAGCAATTGCTTATCAGAATGGTACCAGCGAGCAGTTTGTTGGGCGTGCTTTACGGGATTTTGCAAAGCGGGATGACTATGTAATCGCAACAAAGTTTCTTCCAAGAACTCAGGAAGAAATTGAAAAAAATGTAAGCGGTCAAAAACATATCGAAAATTCTTTGAATCAGAGTCTTAAAAATCTTGGAATGGACTATGTGGACCTTTATATCTATCACATGTGGGATTATCACACTCCAATGGAAGAGATAATGGAAGCTCTTCATAAGGTGGTGAAGGCAGGAAAGGCAAGATATATCGGGATTTCAAACTGCTATGCATGGCAGCTGGCTAAGGCCAATTTTTACGCCCGAGAAAATGGACTTACAGAATTTGTTTCTATTCAGGGACATTATAACTTGATTGCAAGGGAGGAGGAGCGGGAAATGGCACCATTCTGTTATGACCAGAACATCGCCATGACTCCTTACAGTGCCCTTGCAAGTGGAAGACTTTCTAGAAAGCCTGGTGAAACTTCCGCACGTTTAGAAAAAGATGCCTATGCAAAGTTCAAGTACGATAAAACTGCAGATACAGATAACTTGATTATCGAAAGAGTTCTGGAAATTGCAGAGAAGAAAGGCGTTTCTATGACTGAAGTTTCTCTTGCATGGCTTCTTACAAAGGTTACTTCGCCTGTAGTAGGGGCTACAAAAATGAGTCACGTTGATGGTGCAGTTAAGGCTGTTGATCTTGTTCTTACTGAAGATGAAATTGATTATCTTGAGGAATTGTATGTACCTCACGCACTGGCAGGTGTTATGGCTCAGAATGGAAAACAGAAAGCCGGAAATGTGGTGTAGGAATTCAAAAATCAGTACAGGCACCTAGTTAATGAAGACTTTGATCAGACCACAGAAAAACGTTTCGGACAGATTACAAAATGCTGTGTTCTTTACAGAGGAAAAACTTATACAGAAGAGAATGGCATTGAGTATAAGAATGTGGAAGAATATCTGTGTGAGTTAGGGGAGTAGGATTTCAATTACCATTTTCTGTGATAAGATTGGAATGGTGATTATTTAAATCAACAGAAATTTAGCAGGATAAGAATTTCATCCGGATACGCATAATATGTGTTATGCTCACACGCCACTGGCGTGGTCAGAATAGGAAGAAAAAATGGATATTCACGAACAGTTCAATTTGGTTACAAATAGCTATGATGAAAATCGAAAGAAGTTTATATCATGTTTTGACGATTATTACATTTCAAGCACAGATTTTATCGCCAGGACATTAAAATATGATCCGAAACTTATCTATGACCTTGGCTCTGGAACCGTATAATTTCATCGGAATTATGATTATATTTTGCCGATAGATAATTTTATTAACCAGGAAAAAATTTAAAAAGTCACCCTATTCAAATTTCTGCGGATTTTGGCTCTGATTCCTGATTAATTTTCTGATTTTCTGTGATTTTATCAAATTCTAGCTGATTTTCAGTTAAAAACGCTATATCTAGTGTATAATAATACGGTATAACGCTATATCTAGCGTACAAGTAGACAGAATGCGCATTATAACTAGTTAAATATATAGTATATCCCTATATTTATAATACCATCGTTCTTTAAGTTAAGCAAGCAAATTATCAAGTCATAATCAGAAGCTGTGGATTGCCTGTTATGGCATGGATAGAAAAAGAGATTTGAATGGGTTATAATGTTTTTCGACAAAAAAAATTACGGCATACCGAAGTAAAACTCTTACGGATAACATTTTACAACTTTTACAGCTTAATGAAGAAAAAGAAAAATACTTGCTTCCATTTTTAATTTGCCATTAAATTCATCCGGGAGAACTTCCGGGTTAAATAAGAAAGCGATACTTATTGCCGCCCGTCAGCAGCCATAAATATCGCAAGCCATATCAAAAAAGTATTTAAGGTTACCTCTAAAATTTGAATTTTTAAAGGTAACCTTATTTCTTTTAGACTTTCACTGAATATAATTCCGTTGAAACTAAATCCTTCAGTCAATCTGTCTGATCAGATTAACCATTTCAATTGCACCCAGAGCACAATCATAGCCCTTGTTACCGGCCTTAGAACCTGCTCTCTCAATTGCCTGCTCTATGTTTTCTGTTGTGATCACGCCGAACAGAACAGGTACTCCAGTTTTTAAGCCAACCTGTGCAATTCCTTTGGAAACTTCGTTGCAAACATAATCATAATGAGAAGTAGAACCTCTGATTACTGCACCTACAGCAATTACGGCATCATACTTTCCGCTTGATGCAAGCCTGTCGCATGCCAAAGGAATTTCAAAGGCACCGGGAACCCATACGCTTGTAATATTATCATCATCAACACCATGACGAACCAGGCCGTCCACAGCTCCGCCCAGAAGTTTATTTACAATGATTTCATTGAAACGAGATGCAACAATCGCAACTTTCATTCCCTTTGGCGCAACAAGTTTTCCTTCCAGAATATTCATTTCATCCTCCAATGATTTATATAAATTTTTATTACAAATTAACTGACCCTTATGCTCTGAAATATATGTCCCATTTTCTCTCTCTTTGTTTTCAGATAATTCATATCAAATTGCTGCGGCTCTATTTCAATGGGAACACGTTCCGAAACACTCAGTCCGAAACCTTCAAGCCCGTATATCTTATCAGG
This sequence comes from Treponema sp., assembly GCA_045642665.1. Classification (GTDB taxonomy): domain Bacteria; phylum Spirochaetota; class Spirochaetia; order Treponematales; family Treponemataceae; genus Treponema_D. Next base: position 17,405 of record JAZUJH010000041.1, on the reverse strand, counting down.
ATTATTCGTCAGCAGTCTAAGTGATTTTATTCCCAAGTCCCTGAGAATCTGTGCACCTATCCAGTACTCACGCAGATCAGGTGCGAACCCCAGTTTCAGATTCGCTTCAACAGTATCATATCCGTCCTCCTGGAGCATATAAGTCTTCAACTTATTTATCAGTCCGATACCGCGTCCTTCCTGCCTCATATACAGAATGACTCCCTGGCCTTCCTCCTGTATCTGTTTCATGGCAGCATGCAGCTGAGGACCGCAATCACATCTGCAGGACCCGAACACATCTCCCGTAAGACATTCCGAATGAACCCTGCAGAGAATTTTTTCTCCGTTCCCGATGTCTCCTTTCACAAGGGCCACATGATGTTCACCGGTCAGATCATTCACGTAACCATAAATATCAAATGCACCATATTCCGTAGGAAGTTTTGCCTTGGCTTCCTGTACAACGTGCTTGTCATTTATTCTGCAATAATCCTGCAGAGCTTTTATGGTTATGAATTTCAGATTAAATTTTTCCGCTAATTCCCATAACCTGTTTTTCTGCATCATCGTCCCGTCATCTTCCATAATTTCGCAGCATATTCCGCAGTGCTTTAATCCGGCAAGCCTGCACAAATCTACTGCGGCTTCCGTATGACCGTCACGGGTCAGCACCCCGCCTCTTTTGGCAACCAGAGGAAACATGTGTCCTGGCCGTCTGAAATCTTCCGCGCAAACAGAATCTGATGTACATGCAATTGCTGTAACGGACCGTTCCTTTGCAGAAATTCCCGTACCGGTGGAAACATGATCTATTGAAACTGTAAAGGCTGTCCCATGATTATCTGTATTATCAGAGGTCATCGGCGGAAGTTTCATTTTTTCAGCCAGCTCAATGCTCATTGGCATGCATATCAGACCCCTGGCATGTGTCGCAATAAAGTTTATATTCTCCTGAGTAGCAAATTCTGCAGCACAAATCATATCGCCTTCATTCTCACGGTTCTCATCATCACTGACTAAAATTATGTTTCCCCTTCTGAGTTCTTCCAGGGCTTCTTCAATTGTATTATATTCACGCATACTGATAACTCCTTTTCTATCTGATCATGAATTCAGGAAATCCAGAATCCTCTTATCCCTTTCTTCCTGTCCCATTCTAGTTGAACCGCATAAAAATTTCCGGACATATTTTCCTACAACATCATTTTCAAGATTAACTTCATCGCCGGCTCTTTTATCCAGAATTGCAGTCTCGCCAGCTGTATGCGGAATAACCGAAACTGCAAATCCATTATCACCAATTTCAGCTACAGTAAGGCTTATTCCGTCTACAGCGACCGAACCTTTCTCCACAATCAGATTAAGAACAGATTCTTCAGTCTCTATGTAAAACCATTTCGCATTTCCTTCTGCCCTGACACAGGTTATCCTGCCGGTACCGTCAATATGCCCGCTTACTATATGCCCGCCCAGTCTGCCGTTCAATTGCAAAGCTCTCTCAAGGTTCACATGGTCACCAGACTTCAGAGTGCCGAGACCTGATCTCCGCAATGTTTCAGCCATGACGTCAGCAACGAAATATTTATCCCCAATCTTAGAGACCGTAAGACAAACTCCGTTCACCGCAATGCTGTCACCTGTCCTTGTTTCCTCAAGAACTTTTGCGGCTTCAATAAATATTTGTCCTGACACACCAGAAATCTTTATGTCCTTTATTATTCCCTTTTCTTCAACAATACCTGTAAACATTATTCATCAGCCTCATACTCAACAAGAATATCATCATCAAAAATACTTGTACCTTTCAATCTGAATCTGAAACTATCAGTTATTTTATCAAGACCTGTTCCGCTGACAGGAGACCTGCCGTTTCCTCCGAATATTTTGGGAGCAATGTAAGTGTAAACATGATTTACAATTCCGCAATCCAGCGCACTAAAATTTATTTCACTTCCGCCTTCTATCAGCACACTGTCAATATTCCGTTCACCGAGTATCCGTACAAGTTTCCTTAAATCGACCTTACCTTTTCCGCATAAGATGGTCTCTACATCAAATGATTTCAGCTTACTGATCTTTTCTTCGGCAGCAGAACTATTATCTGCATAGGCAATGATTGTCTTTATATGATTTGCACTTTTTACGATCTTTGAACCAAAAGGAATACTTAAGTTTGAATCACAGATAACTCTGACAGGATTACGTCCGCCAGGAATTCTGCAATCCAGCATAGGATCATCCGCAACTACAGTACCTATGCCGGCAAGTATGCACGAATATTTGTTCCTGAGAGAATGGGCATGCTCTCTCGACTTCCCGTTGGATATCCACCTGGATTCACCTGACTTTGTAGAAATTTTTCCGTCCAGAGTCATAGCATATTTAAGAGCTACATAAGGAGTACGGTTCTTTATGTAATGAAAAAAAATTTCATTCAGTGAATCACATTCTTCTTTCAGAAAATCTTCTTCGACTTCAGTTCCATTCTGTCTTAGATATTCAATGCCCTTGCCGCTTACCAGAGGATTCGGGTCTCTCGAACCGACTATCACTTTAGAAAATCCCGCTTCCACAATTGCGCGGGTACAGGGAGGCTGTTTACCGAAGTGGCAGCACGGCTCAAGAGTTACATACAGTTCAGTTCCCCTTGTACTGATATTTTTCTCATTACAGTTTCTTATTGCATCACGTTCAGCATGCAGGTCACCGAAGCAATGGTGATATCCTTCCGCTACAATGGATCCGTCTTTTACAATCACGGCTCCGACTAAAGGATTGGGATTGGTTCTGCCTGTTCCTTTCTTTGCAAGCTGAACTGCACGGCGCATAAAATCAATGCCAGATAATTTTTCTGTGGACATAAAAAAACCCCGCAAAATAACTGCAGGGCCCAGAAAACAAATATATTCACTTCAAAAAAATTTATCCAAATGAGATATTCGCTGATCTTCTTCCATCCAGACTTTACTGTCGGCTACGGAATCACACCGTATCATGCTTAGAAAGCTCGCTGGCTTCTGGTATTCCCAGTTACAGCCGGTGAGGAATTACACCCCGCCCTGAAGATTCATGTTCCAATATTACATCTATAAACAGAAACCGTCAAGTATTGCTCTTCATGAAAACAAAAATATTTTCCATCCGCCCTATCAATGTTCAGACAGTGTCCGAGGAAACATATCCGTATGCGTACAGAACGAAGGACAAAATAAATGACATGAAAACAAAAACTTTTTCCACAAACAGATTCGTCACTTTTCAGATTATATCGCCGTTACAAAAAAAAACAGATTGCTTTTCACTTACAGATCCTGCAATATGATTTCCTGTTTCTCCTTGCCCTGCACAAAAAAAGGGGAAACTCCAGGAAGCATACATCATTTCCCGAAATTTCCTTTTACCTTGAATTGAAGTCCCTAATGAAGAATGTGAATCACGGAACAATTTCCTGCAAACAAAATTCATTGCAATCAAAATTCATCTGTGAATATACATTCCTCTCATTTCATCGTCACCCGGAACCATGCAATAGAATTCCCGGCCGTATCTTTCATAAAAACCGACGCAGTCTTCCTCTGCACGCACTGCACATACATTCGGTTCCAGATTCCTTCCTTCATGGAAATCATTTTCAATGACATCCGGCCCTGAAACAAATTTCCGCCGCCAAGACAAAGATACCATCCGTACAATAAAATCATCGCCGACAAAAAGGAGTTCTTCATTATTTTCTTTCCGATAACCTTAACCGGTCCGTCAAAAAATTCATCATGGAATGAAACAAAAAATGCACTTGCCCGGAAACACATTAGTTATTTCATATGGAAGATAAATCCTGCACAACTGCCGTACAGAATCATAAAAAGTTCGGGCAGCAGAATAACAGGAACCAGAACCAGTGCCAAATATCTTTCTGCAGCCCCTACATGCTTAACTAAAAATGCTTTCCCTTCAGCAGCACGCCCAGGCTAACTGAAATGCGCTGATGAGATATGCCTGCAGCATTGAAATGAACTGTATGAAATGCCAGCTGCATGATCGGTCCGCTTGCGAATGCACATATCAAAGTACCAATTCCTACAGGCCCTCCAAGAAGATATCCAGCAAACGTTGCAGCACTTAAAAGAATGATGCTCAGAATGCCGATGGGAATCCTTCTGAACCGACGTGAAAGACCTACCAGAAGAGTATCCCTTGGACCGCATCCCAGAGCCGCCTTCATGTAGTAATACTGAGTGTAGCCCATGATAACCAGTCCGCAAAAAAGCATCAGGATGCTAAGAAAAATATTATCAGTCGAAGGAACAATATCCATAAGATCAAAAAAATCTACAGCCTTACCGACAACAAGAGCATCAATGAACATGGCAATGCCTATCGGCTCCCTCATGATAATATCTATCACCAAAATTATAACCGACACCAGAATTGAAGCATTCCCGTACAATATGCCGAAAGTCCCGGACAGTCCCAGATTAAGAACATCCCAGGGACCTGCCCCAATATCAGCATGGATGGTCAGATACACACCGAAGCCGTTAACAAAAAGTGCAGCCGCGGCCAGAAGAATATGCAAAAAAATAGACTTCCTATCCGTATTCACAATATCATACCTTATCCGTAAAGATTAGGGCATCCCTAAAAATTGCAGTTCTTAGAGGTTCCCGTTGATCTCTGTAAGAGCAGAATGATATCAGAAATACAATTTTTTTGCTACCATATACACAAGAACATCCGTTATTTTTACGGCACCATATTAACAGAATCCCCAATGCGGCCCCTGACGATAACTCAGAACTCATCCGGAATTATTTAGAACGGACTTATATTATCCGCCGGTCAGAGGTATTTCTTTTTTCCCACAGAACTGGTACAATCCAGCAGGAACTACATGAGACCTCAAGGAATTCTGCTTCCGGAGGTATTGTTATGGAAAGCGATATTTTAAATGCGAGGAAAATATGGACTTACACGATTTTGAAGATGTTGCGGAAAATTACGACCTGTATCTGGACGTAATGTACAGGGACCAGGATAACCATGCAGGATTCAAGGATTTCTATCTGGACCTGGCACGGGAATACGGTAAAGGAGGATGCATAGATATTGCCTGCGGAACAGGTGCCGTTCTTCTTCACCTTGCACAGAACGGCATTGACATTGAAGGAACAGACCTGTCTGAAGCAATGTGCAGAGTTTCCATGGAAAAAGCAGAAAAGCTGGGACTGGAACTGAAAATTTTTCCGGCAGACATGACGGATTTCAGGGGCACAAGAAAATACTCCCTTGCCATAATTGCAAGAAGCGGATTCATGCATCTGTGCACCCCGGAACGTCAGCGGGCAGCTCTTCTGAACATACGGGACAATCTTTGTGACGGAGGAATACTTACACTGAATACCTTTGACCCGTTGCCTGTTTTCCAGGCGCAGCAAATGCAGACCGGGGACACGGACTATACCTTCCGCCTTGAATATGTAAACAAACATGGACAGAGCGAAAAAATATACAACGCAATTTCCTATGACTGCATAACCCAGACCATGCAGGGAAACTGGAAGTTTGAAACACTTGACGGCAACGGGAATATAATTGCAGAGCGTGTCCGGCCTCTGAAAATGAGACAGACTTACAGACAGGAAATGAAATATCTTGCGGAAGTCTGCGGTTTTGAAGTTGCTGCACTCTATGACGGATACAGCCGGGAACCGGCAAAAGACGACCGAATTGCAAAAAATTTGATCTGGATTTTAAGGAAAGTGTGAATCCCTATCCGCATGGGCATAAGGTACAACAAAAATCCGGGCCTCATGTCCATAAAGCTTTAATCCTCAGCATCTTTCAGCCTGTCCGCAGGAACAGAAATTCCTGCACGCCCATTAAATAATTTACGCCAGGTCCCTGCAGAAAAATAAGGCACAGGCTTCCTTTCCGGATTTTCCCCTCCTCCGTAACTGCGGCGGATGATTGTTATTGATGATTGTTATTGATGATTGTTATTATTGAAAGAAAAATATAAGCTGAAATGTCCCCCTGCAAGCCCGAGAAAATGTTCACTAATTTTCATAGAACCTGTTATGCAAAAGAAACGGCACCCCAATGTTTAATTGAAGTGCCGTAACTATTCCCGCTAAGCCATAATACCCTTAGCGCATCTGCGCAGTTTCAATGCAGGAACCGGTACCACCGGAAATCTGGTAAGCAAAGACAGCATTCTTTGAACCGTTTCCGTATGCCTTACTTGATTCTGCTGAGTCACCATAACCTTTGGCCAGGCTTGAAGCTTCATTTGTACCAATGTTATTAGTACCAGGAGCCTTGCCATCTGTTGTAGACCAGTTCAGGACACCTGCCGTTGTCTTGAATACACCAATGTTAATCTTGTCCTCGCGGTTTGTTGTCGGACGGCTTGATGTTGGAACGACAGTTACTTCCCATGCCCCTGTAAAACGTTCGTCATCATCAACACCTGCAGGAACTTTGTTTGCATGAGTTGTATCAACAAGGTATGCATACTTTGGAGCCTTGATTGCAGAAGTAAAGTATCCAATGTATGGAATACTGTTACCGTTTCCATCAAGAGCAACATCCAGAGTCAAATGTTCACCAACTGAACCAGAAGCATCAACTGTACAAGAATTCGCAGCTTCATCATAGTCATAGTTATAAACATCAAGATAAGCATACTTGACATCACCGTTACCTGCATAAGCCGCAATATGGAGATGATTGTTTGCATCAACTGCAATCTGACAGTATTCACCGCCTTCAGAGAAGATTGTCGTTGGCGTAGACCAGCCCCATGCAGTGTTATTTCCCTTGTGTCTATTTGCAGTAGTAGTTCCTTTTTTATTCCAATTACCAACCGGATCCACCGCATAAGAATACTTAAGACAGTTATCATAAGCATCATACCAAACTACGCATGCAACATCATTATTTCCATTTTTTGCAATTGCAATATCTACATACTGACCTGCACCACGACCGCTGATTGGTTGAACAGTAGTAGTTCCACCATTAGCAGGGAATTTTCCTCCGCTGTCAGAGTTATTAGCAATTACCTGACAGTTATTTGTACTGTAGTAACTTGAATTACCACCAGTATATTCATCAAAGAATCCACCTTTATTTCCAACAGTGTTATCTGCAAATGCACCTGCCCTAAAGCGAATTTCATCTGTCAGGGCATCATAGTTCACAAGATACAGATTTGTTGTATTTCCGCTTACAGAAGTTGCAAGTTCTGAAGAAAGGTATCTGTACTTCATAAGTGAATAATCAAATGTTCCTCCGCCTGTTTTATAGGCAATTTCTTCCAAGCGACGAGCATTAGATCCCGACAAAGTGCCTTCGGTATCTCTTCTTCCAAGTCCCCACCGGCTTGTATATAAGTTATATTTATCTACAGAACCGCTATTATTTGTATCACCACCAGAATCTACAGAGTATACATTTCCAAGACTGTCAACAGCAAGACCCGTACAAGGACCTGCGAATGTATCCCAGTCAGCTGCCCAATAAATACTGGAGTAATCAACATCATTAACTCTGCCACCCACACTATAGAACAAACCGCCGTTTGCAAATGCGAAGTTCAACATTTTTGACACCTGGTTGACCTGCATCTGAACACCCGTTGCCATACCGTTGATCGGAACTGCCGCACGGTCGTTGAATTCCCATACATCGAATACGAGGTCGTCCGTGAGAATGTTGTTCGTGTCGCCGTTGCCCTGCATGTTGTATTTGTTTGCATTTGCAGTTCCGGCTTCTTTTGCGTCACCCATGGCATCATTGTTATTGATGTTATTTATAACTTTGATGCCATTTACAGTTGCATCAAGTTTTCCTGAAGCAAGTGTTTCAACATTGAATTTAAGTTGAGACAATGCAGTTGAACTTTGAGCTGTCTGAATAACAGTAAGGTTTGCATTGGACTTGTCTTTAATTTCAACTTTATTGTCTCCTCCATTTAAGTTAAATCCATGAAGAGTAACATATTCCGATGTTGTTTTTCTCTGTTTTGTTCCAGAAGCTGTTGTACTTGCTTTCTGGATGACAGACTGGACTGGATAATGTCCAAGTGCAGATCTGTTGTACACAGACCAGTTTGACTTCTTCTGTTTAGACAATCCTGTTTCAACCTTTACTACATAAGGCACAACATCCATCTGATATATGCTGCACTGGCGAACCCTGTCATCTGTATCAGAAGCGGACTTCCTTACAGGACGGCCGTCACTGGAATTGGAACTTGCATCCTCTACTTCAAGAGTCATTGTCTGATCCTTTGCAGCAATATTAGTTCCCTGGGCAGTATCTACAGTTAGACGGTAGAACACTTTGTGACCGTCCTGGTTCTGGTAAGGAACTGTTCCTCCTTCAAAGCCGTTATACATGTCCGCAGTTTCTCCGGCCGGCAGGGATTCAAGAATTTCAAGAGAATGACCTGCTCCATTGACTACAGACCACTTCATCTGAGTTCCATTCTTTGCATAGGCTGCAGCTGAAGTTCTTCCGTTGAAAGCAAAGCTCAGTTTAGTAAGACGAACATCATCATAAGCGTATCCGCGGAATACAATCTTTCCGGAAACCTTTGGGTCATCTCCATACATTGTCTTAAGCTCTGTATCTTCAAGGTCTTCCGGAAGTTCAATATGACCGAGCATGGTCTTTCCTTCTTTTGCAAGACTGTTCACTGTGCTGCTCTTCCAGAAGAACGGTGCTATATAAGCGTTAGGCTTTACCTCATCCCTGACATCGACTTCAAGAGCAACAGAGAAAGTTGCACTCTGGCTGTTTGTACCGCAGGTTGTTGCGACAGTCGAATCCCAGACTTTGTAATTGAGTTTTGCATATCCGTCTGAAATTTTTCCCGCCAGTTTATTTTCAGATACTGCAAGATTTATTACATTCTTCCTGGTTGCAACTGATTCCCCGGAACTTATTTCAATTGAGCCATCCGCAGAAGAAGCAAACGAAGTTACGGAAGCCCCCGTCGTATCAGCTCCCCAGGATGAACCGTCTGCAGAAGTATTGTAGTTCCATGAATATTTCAGCTCCCCGTTGCCGCCGACAATTTCAACTCCGACAGAAGATTTGGCCTTTGCAACAAATTTCCTGCCGCTTTCAAATCCTGCTACATTCTTGTCTGTAACATTAAGCCTGTAATCTTCTACAGCCTCCTTCCTTGTGCCGTTAGACCCCTGGACATCACGCAGGGTTGAATATTCATTTATTTCGCTTCCCTCAACAGCACCGTTACCGTCAAGGTCCGTACCAAGAGAAATCTTTGCAATTCTAGGTGCCCTGTTGGAAATGAAAGTATCAACAACTGTTTCAGAAACATTTCCGGCTTTATCCATTCCAAGAAGAACAAGACTGACAGGCCCGTCTTCCATTTTGGAAGACTGAATTGAAGCTTCACATTTATAGAGATTACCTATGTGAGTAACCTTTTCAAACATACCGTCATCATCATCATTACTGACTTTAAGATCTCCGTCCACTACAGAAACCTTTTCTGAATTCTGGTTCTCTACAACCTGAGCATAAATGAATGTCGCAGAAGACTCACTTCCTGAAGCATCAGAATCAAAGCTGACCGTATTGCCGCTGATTCCGTTTATACGGCGCAAACGTCCGCCGATATAAATGATTCCGCCTTCACGTATATGTTTATCAGCAGAGATGCTTGAGTTTGTAGTGAACTGCAGAGTATTGCCGCTTGGCTGACTACCTTCATAGGTCCTGCCGTAAAGCTTTACCTTAGTCGTGTCCAGCATCTCAATTTCTACAGAATCAAGACCTGAAAGCTTTTCCTTTGTACCGGTAATAGGATCAAGGAACACCTGGCTGCCAGCAGAAATATCTTTGAATTCTCCGCAGGTTCCGCTGCGCCTGAAGTAGAAGAACATTCTTTCGAATCCAGAACCGTTATCCTCATCTGTTACCATTGCACCGATATTATACTGGTAATTTGCATCAGAAATCTTTTCGTCAGCCTGGCCAGGAACAGGAACACTGAACATTCCGTTCTCCATTATGCCGGCCGTAACAGCCGGAGCGTTGTTGTCCAGGTTGAATGAGTAGTTTCCGTTGAAGATATGAGGATTCTCTACCTTTTCCTGTGCGGTTACAGAAACTTCACACTTACCGTTTCCAGGAACCTGAACATAAAGAGCATATCCTTTCTTGGTCCCGTCTTCTGAAGTAATTGCTTTCTTATAGAGATTAATGCCTTCTGTAAGTGTTTCCTCGCGTCCGTCAACTTTCTTGATGACTGCAAGATTCTTTTCATCAATATCACTTTCATCGACAACTTCACAAGTAAAGAACCACGTACCCTTAAGATACATTCCCGAGTCGTATGTCATATGAGAAGTCTGCTCTCCCGTAATAGGATTATTATTTTTGAACTGGCGCAAAGAAACTTCAGCCGTCGGTGCGGACTTATCTATTTCAATTCTGACAGAATCACTCCAGGCACCGGCCTTGCCTTCTGCATTTACACCGCAGGCACGAAGATATACAGTCTGGTTTCCGCTGTCAGCTTCAAGACCGCCCTTGGAGTTGAGAATGACTGACCAGGTAGAAGAAGAGCTGTTTGCCTTGATTCCCCACCATTTAAGTTTTTCAGAATCATTAAGTCCGGAACTTATGCCTGCGTCATTTGCATTCAGAATAGATATCTTATCAGCCTCTGCTTTACCAGCGTTTTCCCTGGAAATATAAGTTTCTGCAAGTCTCCTGTTGAAATCAGTGCCACCGGAAATCTGAATGTAAACAGCCTTTGTACTTGATGTAAGAGAAGGAACCTGTGAAGTACCTGTAACACGAACAGACCCTCCAAGAGTTACGTAATCCTTTCCGGCATCATAATCAGTTTCCGTCGGGTAACCAAGTTCTGTCCTAGGTCTGTCCCCGTCAGGATTATGCTTGATGAAATGCTTGACAATAGAGAAGTTTCCGTTGGAATCCTGGGCCTTTACGTAAACAGGAATATTATATATACCCTGCACAGGTGTGTCACAGTAATCTTCAGAGTCATAATTTGTAAGAGAAGTCGCATCCGCAAATTCAAACTGCCAGTTAGTGATGCTGGATGTACTTACGCGGGCAGAATTCCAGATTGATTTTCCGGCGGAATCCTTCGCATCGGCAAATTCAATTACGGATTCATCATCCATTGCCTTAAGTTTTCCACCTTCCTCTACTTTGGACATCTGTTCCTTAGTTGGAATACAATAAGATACTTCAACCGTTTCAGCAGCCCCCTTTTCCGCTGTTTCGCCGGACATTACAATTCTTCCGGTCTTTTCTTCGGAACTTAAAGGCGAATTAACCTTTATGGCAGGAGGCAGATTGTCCAGGGCAAAACGATAGGTACTGTTGCCCTTGAGATTGCAGTTATCGTATGCGTTTACTTCAACAGTAACATTTCCCGTCGGAAGAAGATTACCGCTCAAGTCATTTATGAGATCAATTCCGGAAGCCGTCCAGATCATTTTTCTTGAATCAGCCGGATCAGCTTTTCCCTCACCGATTTTTGTATAAACCTGATCTTCACCGGTCAGGCTCTTAAGATTCGTCGTGACACCTTCTCCTGCACCGTAGGTTGTATAGTAGTGAACCACTTCAGTATCAGTTGATGCATCAAGACTTGTCTTTCCCCTGTATGTTATTTTCATTGTAAGGAAATCAATGCCGTTTGCATCATCAGCTTCAAGTCTTACGCTAATGCCGCTTCCTCTATGTCTTCCACCGAGAACAAGATTTTCATCAATATTAGTATCAGCAAATTTTCCGTCACACCTTGCAGTTGCGGAACTGATGATAGGTGAAGTATTATCGCTTACATACGAGAACACATTTACACTGTCTTCCGGATTTTCTGTCTTATATGCAAACTTCGGTCTGTCCTCTGAACCGCCAGCGGAACTTGTAAAGAATTCTTTGCCGTTGTTATCTTTTACATAGAAATAAACAGTCTTCGTACCATCATTTGTATCAGAAGGCGTAAATGTCCAGTCACCTGAACTTGGAACAAATGTTGTTGTACCGTTGGAACCTGACGTGAAAGTATATTTTGCTTCAGAGCCCGTACGTTCAAAGACTTCCGTTGAACCGTCATCCATTTCGGCCGTGAAAGTATTTCCGCTTTCCGTTACAGATTTTATCTGACTGCCAGAAGCAATAAATACTTTGGAAACAGCACTTGCCGTTGAGTCATCATCCTTAAGGTTTCCTTCAATCCTTGAATTGGTTCCGTATTTGAGGTTATATTTATAAGGATTCTGGTCCGTGCCTTCACCTATGCGGTTTACGCTTGTAACCTTAACCACAGGACGGTCCGTATCCTGGTTCACGTTCAATGTAACTTCATTGGAATAACCAAAGTTACCTGCTCCGTCTACACCTACAGCACGGATAAGCAGCTGCTTGTTGTCAGGAAATCTTGTCGTATCAAATCCCGCTGCCGTAAAAGAATAAGATCCCTTAATCAAATAGGAGCTTCCCGCATCGTCTGTGGATACAGGAATCCAGCTGTTTCCTGATTTATACTCAAGTCTGTCTACTCTGTTAAGTTTGGAATTATCAGCTGCAGTACCTGTGATGACAATTATTTTATTCACATCAATTTCTGCTGTTGAATTATCCGCGTCGGCAGGATTATTGAGTACCAGTACAGGAGCATCCGTATCAACATTGAAAGTGAAAAGAGATTCCCTGATGTTGTTATCAGCTTCATCATAAACGAATGCATAGACAGAGCCGTTTTCAATTTCTGCCTTAGGAACGGTTGCCTTGTATCTTGTGAAGCCAGCAACTTCTTCAGCTTTTATAAAGGAATGAGAATTTATATTTGTTTCAGTATCCCGTGAAGCAGTTATTCCTGATGATGCGGACTTGTCACTTGAAACATATACTTTATTCAGGCCGCTTCCTTCATCCTTTACCCAGAAAATAACATCTACATCTTCGCCCTTGTTTGAAAGAACTTCAGAGTCCCTGTGATAATTGGTTTCGCTTGCAAACTTGACTGCAACATTTCCGGAACTTATTACAGGTTCTGAAATATCAATCTTAATGGAAGAAATTGTGACGGCTTCGCTAACATTCCCTGCAATATCAGTGGCTCTCAAATAAATTATTGAACCGTTTGAAAGACCCGAAATTGATCCTGACCAGTTATTTGTTCCTGCAAGTTCCCTCCATTCGATGTTATCAAGAGTATATTCAACTTTATCAATGCCGGTAGTTGCATCACTGACAGTACCAGCTATCTTGAGTTCCGTAGACTTATACCAGTCACCGCTTTTTGCAGTTGAAACATGAGGAGCACCGCTGCCTGTTCCAAAAACAGGAGCCGTTTTGTCCATTACAAATGAAATGCTGTTGACAGAACTTTCCCTGTCAGACTTATCAGATGCCTTAACATTGAATTCCCATTTGCCGTCATCTTCGACAGTAAGTTCAAGTATGCACAGCTTTTCGTCTGCCCAATCTGATATCTCGGTTGTACCATCCGATTTGTACAACCTGTATGAGAATCCTGAAGTTTCTGCTGCACCGTTTTTCTTGGCGGATACATCTACAGCCTTTATTCCCTGGCTATCCTTTACTTCATACCTGAAAATATTTTTCCGCCTATAATATGTGGAAACAGGATCCCTAAGTTCCACAACAGGCACAGCAAAGTCAACAGAAACATTCTTTATTTTAATGACATCAGATTCATTTCCTGCCGCATCCTTTACCTTGAAACATATATCAGCTACATTGCCTTCCGTTTCAAGAGGAAGATCAAAACTCCAGTTGACTGCAACTTTCTTTGCAGAAGTCAGACCTTCTACTTCACGCCAAGTTGTTCCTCCGTCAATTGAAATATAGAATTCCTTTGTCCCCGTTCCGTCTATGACGCTTCCGTTCTTTGACTGTGTATCACTCCAGTTTCCGCTGATCGTATAGAAATTTCCAGAAGATACGGACGACTGCTGAGAAAGCCTGGTTTTGTCCGGGGACCAATTGTAGAGCGATGAACTCTTGTAATACGGACTTTCATTATTGATTGCAGTTCCGGCTGTCAAATTGGAGACTGCAACTTCCGGTTTCAGGGAGTCAATTGAATAAGCCCATCTTGCAACTGAAACCTGGCCATAGGCATCCGTTGCCGTATAGACGAATGTTTCACCGTTTTCTCCTGAAGTGAAATTATCAGTCCAGGTACCGTCAGCATTTACAGTCACTGGAGTTTCCTCAGCGGCTCCGTCTATCTTTCTTGTTATTGTTACTCCGGAAGCATCTTTCCATGTTCCTGCAACAGAATGAGATGCCTGCTTGCTGATTGTTTTTTCCTGTTCCGTGGTTACAGAAATTACAGGAGCTCCGTTATCAACCGCAACAACAAAGACTTCTTCCTCAAGCCTAGAATTTCCAGTGGAAGCATTTACAGAATCCTGAACAGAAAGCTTTATTTTATAAAGTCCTTCAGAAAGATTCTTTATAGAGGCCTTTGAAATTGTATATGATGTTACACCTCCGACATTCTCATTCCTAAAAATTTCTGACCTTTCATTAGTCCTAATATTTGTTGCCGTAATCACAACAGATTTAATTCCGTCATCATCCGTGATAGTTGCCATAAGGTTGCTGTTTGAACTTGTGTTCAGAATATTTGTAAATGTTGCATCACCTGTATAGGCTTCCTTAATCTTTTCAGCGGAATCAATATCTTTGCTTACGTTAGTCCATTCCGCAGCAGGCTTATCTGTACTCTGCTTTATTCCATAGGAGCACGGAATGGTTTCTATTTTATTTCCGGCCTTATCAGTTACTTCAACCTTAAGCTCGAAATCAGTTAAGTCTTCATAGGCTGTCGTATCAATTGATTTTTCAACGGCAAGTGTATTTCCTGTTGCAACTGAAGTTCCGTTAGCATAAAGCTTCCACTCCTTCATGTTAGGTTCCTTAATGGATGCTGAAACTGCAACAGTTCCGTTCACATAATTCGTGCCGTCCCTTACAACGACAGGAGAAACTGTAAGAGCTGAAGTCTCAGGTTTTTCTGAGTCCATATGAATTGTACGGGTAACAGTTGAAGATGTTCCGCTTCCATTTGCAATGAAAATAATTACATCAAACTGGTATCGTGAATTAGCAAATTTTGATCCGTCAGTAATCTTGTCACCTATAACGGCTTTCCAGTTATAGGTCTTGTCCTTCTGAACTTCACCCTGGGTGACATCTCTTCCATTTTCATCTGTAATTTTTATGTCACCAGTAATTATTGGTTCCGTAGAACTGTTTTCTTCACTTGTGACTGTGAGAGTCCACTTTGTATCTGTCGAAAGCGGTGTATCACTGGTAAATGTTCCCCTGAAAACCATGTCATAGAAATTTACATAGGAAAGGTTTGCAGGATTATCCTTCGGACCGAGACCCGTAGTGTCTACAGAAACAACAGCAGGTTTACCAGAAGGCTGGCCCTTGACACAATAGACATTAGGTTTATCATTTTCTGATTTTGCGGAAATGGAATTATTTTTTACATCCCTGCCTTCAACCTCAATAACGTACAGCTGGCCTGCAGATATTGCGGGCATGTTAAGGGAGAAGGTGCCGGAAGCGAATGTTGTTTCAACATTATTTATTAAAACCCCGGAGACAGAATCTTTTACTTTCAGATACATTCCGGAAGAATTCTGAATTTCATCACCCTCGACAGTTTTTATTAAAGAACCTTTGGTAATGCCGCCGCCAGATTCGCTTGCTTCATAAACCTTTACACAAATTGTTGCAGGATCAACATAATCTCCGTTGAGACCAGAAGATACCTGGAACTGAACTTTTGTTCCCGTTGCCAGGGTTACAACTTCATCAGATTTTCCTGAATACTTGTATCCTGAGAATTCATATGTAGGATCCGCCTTTGAATTAATACTCAATGCAAGCCATGTTTCTTTGGACTTTGAAATGTCAGACACAGAGGAGTCTTCAATTATTTTTCTGAGGGCAGCTCTATATTTTTCCATGGAGCCGTTATATTTTAAAGGAATCCTGTCAGAAACAAAGCTTCCGTTCATTATTTTTCTGATTGATGTAAGTTCAGGCGTCTCCATCATTTCAGCGCTAAGCTTATTAAAAAGATCCGACTTTATGTAAGACACATTGCTTGTATTACCAACCTGGTCAGTAATGGAAACTACCATTCGACGATACTGAGTGCTTCCGGATTTTGAGGTATCATAAATCTTTTCATAATTCTTATTGAGCACATCGCCAGCTGCCTGGTCAAATCTTGCAGCGACAACACTTGTTCCACCTGTAGTCTCAACTTCATTAAAAACAAGAGGCTCCGTCGTCAGAAGAGTTCCGTTATCATCATAGAAGAAAAGCGACATTGACTTAATTGCATGGTCGTCAGCCACTTCACCTGTAATTGTAACTTTCGTACCGTAGACCGTAGGATCTGATATGTCAACTGTATTGGGACTTGTCAGTACAAAGACCGGAGGAGTATTGTCAATATCAAAGTTTCTTTGGGCAGGCTGAGATACACGACCTATACCGTCGGATGCCTCTGCCGAGATTATATAATTTGCATCAGGAATATTTTTTCCCAGAGTATCATAAGTATATGACCAGCGCTTCTTGTCTGCAGACAATACGACATCCTTTGAAGGCAAATTAATTACCTCATGAGAGTCGCTGTTAGTCAGAGTGAGTCTAATGTTTTTTACTGCCTGGTCATCATTGCATTCACCTTCAAATGTAATGACGCCGCTGACAACTGAAGCCGTTGCAGGACTTGTAATAGAAATTGTTGGAGCAGCAGCATCAACTGCAGAACCAAGTCCAAGCTGACATGAAAACAATGCCGGTACTAAAAGAATTACCGAACCCAAGAAAAATCTATCTTTCATATCGCCACCTCTTAAATTTTTTTTACTTTTTAAGATATGTGAATTAAACTTTATGAAAGAAATAATAAATCGTTATTTATAAATATAATGCCAATATAATCCGGTGATTTTCTGTGAACTCAATCAGCCCAAGAAAACTCCCTGACCTTTTGCCTCTAGTGTAACACATATTATTTTAAAAGTCTACTTATAATGTAATTTTTTATTTTATATATCCGGCGACAGGTCCAAGCTTTTCAAAGCCTCGCAGTCGCCGCCAGCCTTTTTCTGCCTGCCGAAGGGCCTCCTGAAACTTATCGGTTGAAACACCTGCAGGATAAAGGGCTGCAATAAGTGTTTCCTGTGTCGGTGTTTTTCTCACAAACGGCGGCAGAATCCTGCTGACAAATTTTTCCGTTGACTGCCGGTCATCCACGCGCGGAAGTTTCACTACAATATTTCCGCTTGATGCCTGGACTGTCCGTTCCCTGCTGTAACCGTTTCCTACAGCTTTTC
>JAZUJH010000040.1:0-6768 GCA_045642665.1 Treponema sp. | reverse complement strand
TTCTTTTCATCCCAAAGAATAAAAGAATCTCTTTCTTATAGTTCCCATTTTTTTACTGAACATTATTATACACAGCGTCGAAATTATACACAGTATCAAAAAAAATATCAATTATTCAGTAAAAATTTTATAACTTTTTTTCCCTCATGCTTAATGTTTGCTCAGGATATTCTTTACGCATACAATTTATTCCGCACCGCAGTCCGTAATGTCCGGCTGCTGAACGTATTTCATTCAAACCCCAATATTACCATCAGAATAATTACAGCACAATTTTTTTTGCTTTCACTTTTTTTTTATTTTTCCGTTCTGGATAGCGTCAAGAATTGTTCGCAATTTCGTTAAAAAAAGACATGCAAATCATGCCGTTTTTTGATTTTTTTCCCATTCAATTTTTTGTTCACGAAGAGTGTCTGCACTGATGTAGCTGACACCGGTGAGATGATCTTCGCTGTATTCAATCCCCATCATTTAGACAAATGGGCCCCTACAGAAACAGAAGGTTTTGGTTCCTGATTATTAGTAAATTTAATTTCCGGTTTTACATATACTGTCGTTGAACTATTATTTACTATTTCATCATTTACAGATACAGTTTCAGAAACTGTATGACCTACAGAAATACCTGCTGTAACAGAAACATCCCCTGACGTATTACCAATTACACTCCCTGATAAATTAATTTCATCTTTTTCCAAATGAGTTTCTGTAATTGTAACTGTATCAACGGATGCTCCTCCATTTATTGTATATAAGACATCTAATTCAAGTTCCGAAAAATTCCTCATAAAATATTACAACTCCTTAATTCTATTTTACTTTATAAAGTAAATCTTTTTTTGTGATAAACGAAACTTGATAAATAAGATTTATACCTCCATACCTTATTTAGCTGGGATACAAAAAAACTTTTTAACAGTCACTTCAGTAATACGATACTTAAATCTTTTGATGATACGCATGACATCAACATGATTGCTACAACAAATAAACCTAAATTTTTCTTTGCCATATTTAACTCCAAATTAAATTCTGAAATTATTCTTTTGATTTATGGGAACCTCTAAAAACTTCAGTTTTTTAAAGGTAACTTTAGAAATGCGATGTTTAAAACCGTGCCAATTCAACGGTTTTAAACTCAACGGTGCACCTCAATTAGGTCTTATAGAGGTGCCCTTATATTAATCTGCTTACCTTATCCGCCTTCATTTTTGCGGCACTGACAATTAAATCTGATGCGTTTTCAATTCCTGTAATTCCAACGTCAACACAAAGGTCGTAGTTTTCTGAATTGCCCCACATATCAGGTTTCGTAAGGTTGTAATAGTCAGCACGGATTTTATCCTTCAGCCTGATTTCATGTTTTGCTTCCGCTCCAGTTAAATTTTCCTGGCTCATTACAACTTCAACGCGTTTTTCAAAAGGCATTGTAACAAAAACTTTAAGCAAAGATGTTGTCTCTTCAAGAATCTGGTCTGCACGTCTTCCAACTATCACACAGGAACCGTTTGCAGCAACCTTTTCAATTACAGCACTCTGAGCTTCCTCTGTTGCTTTCTGAATATAATCCAGCTGAGAATTAGAAGCACCAGCCGCAATTCCTGCAACAGATTTTCCGCTAAGATTCGTCTCTTCCGCAAAGGCAATGAACATGGCACTAAGACCACTTTCTTCTGCAGCTTCATTTATAAGTTCAACATCGTAATACGGAATGCCAAGCTTTTCTGCAACAGCCTTTCCTACAACTCTACCTTTTGAACCGTACGAGCGTCCGATCGTAACAACAAGCGGAACTCCGTTTATTGTATTGCGGTTTCTGCTTGCATGAAGTGAATCTTCATCAGAATCATTTCCATATTTATTTGCCATTTTCCCCGGAAGGTCAAAACTCTTCGGAAAAATTTTATTCCATGAAGCAAACAAAAGAACAAGTGTGAGAGCAAAAGCAAGTACATCTGAAACAGGCCCTGACCAAAGAATTCCTTCAACTCCCATAAGGTTTGCAAGAATAATAGTTGCAGGAACCTGGAACACGATCTGCTTTGAAAGAGAAATCATTGAAGCCTGAACAGGTTTTCCTACAGCCTGAAAGAAGATGCCGACCGCCAGCTGGAATCCTGCAAACGGAATGAGCATAAGGAAAATACGCAGAGTTTTAACTGCAAACTGATTATAAATTTCATCATCAGCACCAAAGATACTGACAATTGTCATAGGGAAAGTCTGGAAAAGCACAAGCGCAACACACATTACTGCAATTGTAATTCCAAGTACAATCCTAAAGGCTTCCTTAACTCGACCGTACTGCTTTGCACCGTAATTATACCCCCAGATTGGCTGTGCACCGGAAGCAAGTCCGATAATGATTACAATAAGAATGTTGAACACCTTCATCGTAACACCAAGAGCGGCAAGCGGAATATCCGGACCGTAAACACTTGCGGCACCGGCTGAACGAAGATAATTATTCTGTACGGCCATAATCACAACAAGAACCATCTGAGAAATGAAACTTGAAAGTCCCAGCTTGAAAATTGCACCAAGATTCTTATAACTTGATGCAACATATTTCTTTTCAAGCCTAACTGATTTCATTCTTGCAATGTAAGCAAAATTAATCAGAGCATTTGCAATCTGACCGATTATCGTTGCCCACGCAGCACCTTTGACGCCCATTCCTAAAACAAAAATAAAAACAGGATCTCCTACAAGATTCAAGAAACAGCCAGTAAGAAGACCTACCATGTTATAAAGAGGTGAACCGTCAGCACGGATAATACTTGCATAACCTGCACAGACTGCACAGAATGGAATTCCTGCAACAATAATTCTTCCGTAGTCCATTGCATATTCAATGGAACTGTCTGTTGCTCCGAAGACACGGCACAAAGGTTCCAGAAAAACCATATAAAGTGCAGCAATAGCAATTCCTGCAACAACAGTATAAATAAGACCTGCAGTTGTTCCTCTTGCCGCCTTTTCATTTTCCTTCTTGCCGAGCATAAGGCTCATGAAACTTGCGGAACCGTCCCCGATCATAAGTGCAAATGCCATTGCAAAAGTTGTAAGCGGGAAAACAACATTAGTTGCAGCATTTCCAAGATAACCTACGCCGCGTCCGATAAAAATCTGGTCAACAATGTTATAGAGTGCATTGATTACCAGAGACGCAATTCCAGGAAGTGCAAACTTTGCAAGAAGAGTACCTATCTTTTCTGTACCCAGAATGTTAGCCTGTTTAGTAGAATTTTCCATTGAATCCTCAGCAAATTATTAAGTGAAGGGGATCTCTAAAAAGTATTTTCCAGAGATGCTCTGAATATGACAAAAAAAGCTGTCTGAAAAATAACAGGCAGCCTTTTTTTGTATGCAAGAAAAGTACATTATTTTCCATTAAATGTCAACGATTCACAAAAATATAGTTTATTTTTCTGCTACACCAGTTTCTCAATCTGTAACCTTATCTGTACCTAAATACTTTAAAAAAAATAAATTTCCATCGCAATATGTATTTATTCTCTTTATGAATTAAACTATAATTGTAAGTCGATTTCAATCGCAAAAAAGTGATTTTATAATTCAACAAACATATCAGGAGTTTTTATGAAAATACCTTCAGAGATTGCTAAAACCTATATGGAAGTTGGTGCAAAAAAAACAAAACTTCCT
The DNA here is from genome assembly GCA_045642665.1 of Treponema sp. Classification (GTDB taxonomy): domain Bacteria; phylum Spirochaetota; class Spirochaetia; order Treponematales; family Treponemataceae; genus Treponema_D. The sequence goes on along the minus strand of JAZUJH010000040.1, from coordinate 3,099 downwards.
CCACTTAAAATATTTATTCTGGCAATTTTCGCAGGAATGTTTATTGCAATAGGAGCCTTCAGCAGTTCCGTTGCAAGCTGTACAATTACAACGCCAGCTGTAGCTCGTCTTACAAGTTCAATGGTTTTCCCTATCGGTCTTATGATGGTGCTTGTTGCCGGCGGTGAACTGTTTACCGGAAACAGCCTTATCTTATTACCTGTACTTCAGAAAAAAGCAAAAATCAGCAAGATGCTGTTGAACTGGCTGCTAGTTTATCTCGGAAACTTTGTTGGAAGCCTTTTCATTGCATGGGCCATAAACGCTTGCGGTTCAATTAATATGTATAACGGCGGAATCATTGCACAGTCAATTCAGGGTGCAGAAATGAAAATTAACCTTACGTTCCTGCAGGCTTTCTTGCGCGGAATATTGTGTAACATCATGGTTTGCATTGCAGTATGGGTTTCCTTTGCAGCAGATGACCTTGCAGGAAAAATCATTGCACTTTACCTGCCAGTATTCCTGTTTGTTCTCAGCGGATGGGAACACTGTGTTGCTAACATGTACTTCATTCCTGTAGCAATGATTGCTGCAAAGACACACGGAATATCAACAGCTTTGACACTCAAGGGATTCCTTATAAATAACTTGGTTCCTGTAACATTGGGAAACATTATCGGCGGTGCAATCTTTGTTGGAACAGGCTACTGGCTCGTATTCCTCAAAGGACACAGAGAGTAGTTTTTCATACCAGCTTAAAGACACAAAGCCATTGCGAATAGAAAACCCGCAATGGCTTTTTTTTGGAAAATAAATTGGGGACCCCCCCAAAAAGTATTTTTTTTAAGATGCACTTGATTCAAAAACTTCCACCAGAAGCAATCAGAAAGGAAGAAAATATTTTATTCCGCCGTAAACCTGAAGATTATTAAAAGCCCTTGCAACAAGATCATCGCTTCCAAAATCATCTGATTTTTTTGAAACCAACATGTCGTAAGGTATTACCAAATATTCGAATCCCAGTTCAAAACCGAATTGTCCACGTGGAAAATCCAATACAGGAATTCCGCAGGAGGCGTCAAAATATGGACTTACAGCGACTCCCTTTTTAACAGTCTCATAAGTAATCAAGGCTCCACCCTTTAGATTCAACTTGAGATTTCCCAGTCTCGCTCTGTAAAGTGCATAGGGAATAAAATATTCGGCGTCAGCTTCAAAACTGTCGCTATCAGTCATATAAGCTTTGAACCCGCATCCGAATCCAAATTCATCGCTGAAATTGCAGGACAAGGAAGTATCCGCATAAACCCTGGGAACAGCGAACCACGTATAGGAACCTCCTATACTAATGTCAAACAGAAAATCTTTCGTGTCCGGCACTTCGTAAGTACCATTTCCGTATTCCTCATAAGAATAAGTGTCTGTGTCTCCGTTATAATTATTTGTATAATCATCATAAGAATAATCCTTGTAATCATAAAAATCATCCTCATAATAATAATCATTATATTCTTTGACCTCAGCAGAAACCGTTCCTGCAAAGGCCATGGACGCAAAAAAAATTACCGAAACTTTTCTTATTCTCTTCATTTTTTTCTACAAATAATATTTTACACCCGCATAAACTTTCATCGGATTAATCAAAGTTCCAATAAGGGTAAACAAATTTTCCGCAAACAGACCTAACCCTTCAGGACCATAATCCCGGGGAGTTTCTGATTTTACGCTGCACACGGAAAACCAGGCTTCCGTACCAAATTCCAGTCCAAGCTTGCCACTGCCGACCTTCCACACAGGCAAAGAGAAGGACATATCAAAGTAAGGAGTAAAAACACAACCTGAATACTTATTCTCATCAGAAATAACGCCGCCGGCTTTGATGTTCAATATTTTGAGCCTGTACATTGCATAAGGAATATAATAAACAGAAGCCTCGTCATAATTCCTCTTAAGATTTGAATATTCCTTCAAGCCCATACCGAAGGCCGTATATTCATTAAAATTATACAGGAAGTTTACATCACCGTATGCATAAGTTTTTTTTACAACCGTAGTTGCCATGCCTCCTCCAAATTCGAAATCATAGCCCGGTTTGAATTCATCTTCATCATAATAATTTCTTTCATTATGATGATTACCGTTTGTGTAATCCTCATAATGATACTCATCACAAAAAACATATGCTCCTGAAGCAAACACAAGCAAAGCTGACGCAAACAAAATTTTAACAATTTTCATAATTCTTCTCCTAATTATATAAGCCCCAAAATACAATCGATTTCAGGACATCACAATTTATGAAATCCATAAAATAAAAATTTTTACGAATTAATACAATATAAATCCAGACCATTTTTCAGACAGTCCAATTTTACAGATTTATAAATAATACTTTACTCCGGCATATACTTTTATTGGATTAAGCATTGTTGCAACAGCCGTTGCAAAGGCTCCTGAATTTGGCTTGCCTTCTTTCCTGAAACTGTAGTTTGAAAACCAGAAATCTGCTCCCACTTCAATGCCAATTTTTCCTGGTCCCAAGTCTTTTAGCGGAAACGAAAAGGAAGTATCAAAATAAAGATTGGAACTGAAAGAATCTCCCCCCATATTTTCATTTGAAACAAGATATCCTGCTTTTATATTCCACATTTTCATTCTATAAAAAACATAAGGCAAAAAATACGAATAGGATTCACCGAATTTCCTGTTGAGATTCTGATAATCTTTTACACCAAGACCCAATGAAACATATTCCATAAAATTATAACATAAACTAGCATCCACATAAGAATAAGGTTTCATCAGCAATGAAGAAGCAAGTCCTGCTCCTGCTTCATAAGAAAATCCTGGACGGAAAGTATCTTCATCATAAATATAATTTGAATTCTCATCAGCCTCATATTCCATGGCAGTATCTGTTCCGCTTCCAAAATCTTCATAGTAATATTCATCACTAAAAGCAGCTGCAACAAAAAGTGTAAAAAATAAAAACAGTACCGAATTTTTTTTAAACTCTCTCATCTATAATCTCCTGTCAATCAATCTCTTTTAACACTAACTAAAATACTAACACACAAGAACAGCAATAAATACACTTTTTTTTCCCCATTTAAACTT
>JAZUJH010000039.1:0-7192 GCA_045642665.1 Treponema sp. | reverse complement strand
ATGATGTATTTAAAATTAATAATCAGCGGAAAAGACACGAATTTTTGAATTTTATACACAGTTTATTAAATTAAATTTTGAATTTGCACAGTGTATTTAAATTTTTATAGGGGACCTTCAAAAATTGTAATTTTTAGGGATGCCCTATATATAACTGCAGAAAATAAAAAAGACTCCAGGAAATCTGAAGCCTTGAATTCAGTAAATGTTTCACATGAAACACTGTATTTAAATATCCAGTCTTAGAGCCTTTGAGCCGCGTTCAGGTGTCCATGAATCTCTGCGTTTTGCTGGTAAACTGGAAATATCCGCTGTATGGAAGCCCAGATGTTCAAACCAGTCTGCAGTTTGTGTGGTTAACAAGAATACACTTTTTGCATGAACTTCTTTTGCTCGGTTGATAAGATATTCCATAAGTTTTGGACCTATTCCTATGTGGGAACAGGTTTTATCTACTGCAACACCGGCAATTTCCATTTGTCCGTCTGTATAAGGAATTAATGAGGCACAGGCTCTTATTGCACCGTCAAGTTCGTATACAATGTAGAACGGGAACTGCCTGAGGAGAATTTGCTTTGTACGTGGCAAAAGAATTCCCTGCTCAACAAAAGGCCTCATCACGTTTAATACTCCAGGAATATCTTCACGTGTCATGTCCCTGATTTTTCCGTAGCTGTTTGAATAAATCATAGTGCCTGAGCCAAGGTTACTGAAAATTTCGCAAGGGACAGTTCCTTCTGCCATACCATTTAGAATATGAACACGTGATACTCCATTACCGCATGCTTTCTCTGCGATATGCAAAAGTGTAAAAATTCTGTCACGTGATTTATTTCTTTCTGCTAGCTCTTCATCATTCAAAGTTTTGTTCTGGACTGAAAAATCAAGGTTTGTAGTATTTTGTGACATAAAAATTTTAAGTTCCTCAAGATTCATAGCTGGAACATTGCCTTCCGGAGAAAGTCCTATTTCATCAGGAATTGAGAACGTGGATGAAGAGATATTGTCTTCATTTGTTAAATAAAAGAGCTTGTCTGCTTTAAGGTGTGCCGCAATTTGTTCTGCAAGCTGGATTGAAGAAATATTATAAGGTTTGCCGGATACGCTCCAGCCTATGCAGGGGAAGATAGGAATGAATCCGTTGTCCAGAACGGTTTTGACCGCATCAATCTGAAGTTTATCTATTTCGCCTATTGTCCCGTAGTCAAATCCGTCTATAACACCTTTACCACGTGCACGAACCCAGTTACCAATAACGGCAGTAACTTTTTCACCTGCAAGAGCCGTCATAACCTGGTTGGACACATCAAATGCTGCCATTTTAATTAATGGCATTGCGGAATCGTCAGTAATTCTGTAGCCTGATTTAGTTGACCACATAATATTTGCGGTTGAAAGAATTTCATCAATGCGCTTGCTGGATCCGGGTACAATAATGACTTTTATTCCGACGTCATGGATGAGACAGATATCCTTTATGTGGCTTGAAAATAGTGCAGAATCAATTATTTTGTCATCTATGTGGATAATTATCATTGCATTATTGAATTTCTTGATGTAGCGGATAACATCGCGGATACTTTCTGCCTTGTCATGTATGCTGATTGTGTCAATCATTTTTTTTGCTCCGTTCTTCTTCAGTGTTTTGTTTTGAGAATATGCATCCGCAGTAGTCCTGACGGTAAAGATTAAATTCTGCACTAATCTGAAGGCTTCTCAGGAAACCGTTTTTCTTTTTGAAGTCAGCAGGCAGATATTTTGTTTTCGAATTCACCTCTACAAGTGAATAGCCAATTGTGTTGATTTTTTCTGAATCCTTGTAGGGACTGATGGAAAGAGTTGTTGTAAAATAATCAAAGCCTTTGTTTTGGGCATATTCAAAAGCTTTTTTCATGCGGAAGTTATAGCATCTTCTGCAACGTTCTCCACGCTCAGCTTCCTTTGCAAGTTCTGGTTCATTATTTATGCCGACGGCTTCATAAAATTCGTTGGGATTGTAATTGCATTCAATGAGCTTGATATTTTCTTCCAGGGCCTTTGGAAATTTTCCAAGAAAAACCCGAAGCTCCTCAAGACGACGTTCATATTCTTCAGGTGGATAAATATTTGGGTTATAATATAATACAGTGATTTCAAAATGCTCTGCAAGGAATTCCAGTACGTATGAGGAACATGGAGCACAGCAGGCATGGAGAAGTAGTTTTGGTTTAGCAGGATTTTTTTCTTTCAGTTCAGAAATTATTTTTTCCAGCTTTTTGTGATAGTCTTCTTTCATATAACAATCAGATTATCATTAAAAGGACCAAAAAAAAAGACTTTTTGTTTGAAGGGCCTTCAAAAGTGTTGTTTTTATTGGGAAAATGTCTTATTGTATTTTCTGTATTTTAAATACAACTCCGGCAACTGTAATGGTAATATGCTTACATAAAATATAACTTTTTGTTATAAATAGTATTCTGATTATTATTTGAGAAATTCGATTAGTATTCTGATTATCTTCAAAAATCCGATTTATGGGGATAGACTTTTTTTATGGAAAATGAGGATGAATTTCTTTTTGGAGTTGAAGAAATCAGGAGTCAGCTTAGAGCAACAGTTTCTGAAAATGTAAAAAAATTCAGAGGCATAAAAGGGTATACACAGCTAGAACTTGCAGAAAAAGCTGATGTTTCAGCTGAATCTGTTGCGAAAGTAGAAAGTAAAAAGCAGGGTCTAAGTGAAAATTTTATTGTTAAGGTTTCACGTGCACTTGATGTAACTCCAGGTCAGCTTTGCAATAATCCTGAAATTGATAAACTTATTCCCATCCAGCTTATCCAATCTGAAATTAGTGAATTTGCAGAAAAATTTTATGAAGAGAAAGGCATTCATGATGTCATCTACAAATTCAAGAATACAATCCGCAAATAATTTATAGGGGATCCCTAAAAACTTCAGTCTTTGTATGTTTCTTTAATGGACAACTCACAGGATTTTCAGTACAATACATAGGATAGAAATTTCAAAAGAGGGTACCATGCCAAAGGTAGAAGTAAATGAAAAACTTTTTTTCAATCTTGTTGGAAAGAAGTATGACTGTGATGATTTATTTGAAAAAAAACTTACACATGCAAAGGCAGAATTGGACGAAAAACCTGATATGTCTCAGGCAGAAGATGAACGTGTCATAAAAATTGAGCTTAATGATACAAACCGTCCAGATCTTTGGTCAACTGGTGGTATTGCACGTTGTTTAAGAGAATATGAAAGTGGAAAGCATTCCGACTATTCAAAGTTCATGTCTACAGAAGGAAATCTTAAGGATACAGGAAATAGAGTAATTTATGTTGAAGAAGGAATGAAGAATATTCGTCCTTATTTGGTGGCATTCGTTATTTCCGGAAAACCTATTGATGATCCTATGCTTAAAGATATTATCCAGACTCAGGAAAAGCTCTGCTGGAACTTTGGACGAAAGCGTAAGACCGTTTCCATGGGTGTTTACCGTCAGGATAAAATTAAGTGGCCTGTTCATCAGACTGCTGCAGACCCTGATACAGAAAAATTTGTAGCGCTCGGTGAAACAGAATCAATGACACTTCGCCGGATTGTTGAGAATCATCCGAAGGGAAAGGAATTCGGATGGATTCTTAAGGATCTTCCAAAGTATCCGCTCCTCAAGGATGATTCAGGTGAAGTTCTTAGCATGGCTCCAATTATCAACAGTGCTACTTTGGGTGCAGTTGAAGTTGGTGATACAGATTTGCTTGTTGAACTTACAGGTGATGATATGTCTAACCTTATGCTCAGCGCAAGTATTGTTGCTTGTGACTTTGCTGACGCGGGATATGAAATTCTTCCTGTAAAGGTTCATCATGAATATGAAACCGGATACGGAAAGGATGTTGTTATTCCTTATTATTTCCAGAAGCCAACAGACGGCCGCCTTAGCCAGATTACCAAGAAGCTTGGATCGGTTTTGACAGAAGCAGAAGTTGTTGCTGCCCTTGAACGCATGGGAAATACAGTTTCAACAAAATCAGAAAACGGTGATGTTGTATTTACAGTTTATCCTGCACCTTACCGTAATGACTTCCTTCATGAAGTTGATGTTGTTGAAGATGTAATGATTGGTATGGATCTTGATTTCTTCAAGCCACAGGCTCCAAGTGATTTTACAATTGGACGTCTTCTGCCTATTACAACTTATAGTCGCAAGGTTAAGAATATTATGGCAGGTCTCGGATACCAGGAAATGATTTTTAATTATCTTGGTTCAAAGAAGACTTACATTGACAGAATGGGTATTGACGGTTCAAATGTTATTGAAATTGCAAACCCGATGAGCGAAAACTATCAGTTCATCCGCCCTTCAATTATTGCTTCCCTCTTTGAAGCTGAAGCTCAGAGCGGAAACGCTGTTTATCCTCATAAGATTTTTGAAGTTGGAAAGATTGCCTACATTGATCCAACAGAAGAACAGACAGGTACCCGTACAATCCAGAGTCTCGGATTCCTTACTTCTGCAAACAATGCAAACTTCAATGAAGCAGCTTCTGAAGTAAGCACACTTCTGTATTACCTTGACCATAAATATGAAGTTGTAGAAACAAATGATCCGCGTTTTATTCCTGGTCGTCAGGCGGGAATTATGATTAAAGGTAAGCAGGCTGGTATCTTTGGTGAAATCCATCCACAGGTTCTTGAAAACTGGCAGGTTGGTGTTCCTTGTGTTGCTGGAGAAATTGATCTTGAATATCTTATGGCCAGTGAACCAAAGGAACATAATGTTGACGCTGTTGCACCTGTAAAGGAAGCTCCGAAAGCAGAAGCAAAGGCTGAACCCAAAAAGGAAGTTGCTCCTGCAAAGGAAAGTGAAGGCTCTAAGCTTGCTGATGATCAGATTGCACACTTTGACAAGTACATTGAACTTCGTGTTGCAAAGATTTTGAGTGTCGAAAATAATCCTAAGGGCGATAAGCTTTATATTGAACATCTTGATGACGGTACAGGTAAAGAAAGAATTATTCAGTCAGGTCTCAGAGAATATCTTACTCCTGAAGAATTAATCGGCCAGCATGTAATTATTGCAGCTAACCTTGCTCCTCGTAAGATGAAGGGTGTTGAAAGTCACGGTATGCTTCTTGCTGCTGACTATGTTGAGAACGGTAAGGAAAAGGTTGAACTTTTGACAGCACCTTGGGCAGCTCCTGGTACACAGGTTGTTCCTGAAGGTTCTGATCCTGCTGCATCTAAGCCAGAGAAGATTGACTTCGATAAGTTCATCAAAGTTGAATATAAGATTGCCGGAAAAGTAGCAAGAGTTGGTGGTGTTCCGCTTACTGCAGCCGGAAAGCAGATTACAACAGTAAAATCTGACAACTGTGATATTGAATAGTATATTTATTATGGGCATCTCGAGAAATTGCACTTTTTAGAGGTTCCTTTAAAAAACAGAGTGATCTTAAGGAGAATATATCTTTTTCAGGTCACTCTGTTTTTTTTATTTGCTGATTGTTTTTTTTCAGTAATTATATCAGTTCAAGAAGTTTGTCTACGTTTTCTTCTGTTGTTGCCCAGCTTGTAGCAAATCTGACTGCCGTATGCTTCTGGTCGACTGTTTCCCAGAAGCTGAATTTTACTTTGTTTTTCAGAGATTCCATTTTATCATTTTCCAGAACGATGAACTGCTGGTTTGTCGGTGAATCCAAAAGGAATTCATAGCCTTTAGCTCTGAATCCTTCCTTCAGTTTTTCTGCAAGACGGTTTGCCTTTGCACAAATTTTAGTGTAGAGATTATCAGTGAAGAGTGTGTCAAACTGAATTGCGTTGAGTCTTCCCTTTGCCAGTAGTGCTCCGTGTTTCTTTATAAGATTTTCAAAGTGTAAAGGCATATTGTTTTTTGTGAATACAAGAGCTTCTCCGCAAAGAGCACCGCATTTTGTTCCGCCGATATAGAATGCATCGCAAAGTGTGGCAATGTCTTTCAGAGAAACATCATTTGTTGAAGATGTTAATGCATAACCAAGTCTTGCTCCGTCCATGTAAAGGGGAATGTTGTATTTGTGACAGGTTTCGCTTAAATCAGTGAGCTCCTGCTTTGAATAGAGAGTTCCGTATTCTGTTGGCTGGGAAATGTAAACAAGGCCCGGGAAAATTTCGTGTTCATTATTTCCGTCCTTGTAAAAAAGTTCAAGAAAATCATTCAGTTCATCGGATTTTATTTTGCCGTCGTGTGAAGGAACCGGAAGAACTTTGTGTCCGGTATATTCAATGGCACCTGCTTCGTGTGTGTTTACGTGGCCTGTTGAAGCTGCGACAACACCTTCGTAAAGTTTTAGCATTGTTGCAATTACAATCTGATTAGTCTGGGTTCCGCCTGTAATAAACTGAATCTGAGCCTCAGGACATCCGCATGCATCAGAAATTTTTTTCTTTGCATTTTCAGTGAAATCATCATGTCCGTAGCCTGAAACGGATGTGAAATTTGTTTCGCTAAGGCGTTCAAGAATTTTTGGATGACAGCCTTCCATGTAGTCGCTTTCAAAATATAACATTCTTTTCTCCCAAGTGGATAATTGATTTTCTTTTGGCATCTCTGAAAATTTTTGATGAGATGTCTGTTGTGTTTTTTAACTTGCAACGGTATGTATTTTTTCATATTTTTTTATTTAAATATAGTAGCGGAGCGATTTTTAGGCTTTATTTTTTTGTTATAAACGGGAAATAAAATAATTGTACATGGTGCTAATATATGTTAGTATCCGGTGAATCTCAAAAAAATCAGAGATTTCTATGAGTTTTCAAAGTTATCACTAAAAATTTACAATTTTTAGTGATAAATATATTTGAATAAGTTCGTGTCTTATATCACAGGCAAAAAGTTGCATGGCCGTTGCATCATCAATACTTTGTGCAAAGTTTTTGAGAAAACAATCAGGAAACTTTATTTCAGGATAAGCCGACAGTTTCACATTTGCCTTCATCTTTCTGCACCATCCGCGGAAATTGCCGCAAAAGATACCGAAAGTTTTACTGTATTCCTTAAGCTTTGCCATTTTTATTTCTTCTCTTAAATATAATAAACATATACAAAAGCGTAATTTTTTCAAAATATCTTTTAAGTTTTGGGTGACTAAATAATAACACAAAACCAAAGGTGATAAGAAACAAACATATCTTTTTCATCTCTCAACTCCTAGGTGACTCTTCT
>JAZUJH010000038.1:0-2816 GCA_045642665.1 Treponema sp. | reverse complement strand
GTAAGCGTCAATTTTTAACCTCCTACGTGTCAATTTTCCAGGTTCCCTCTTCATTAAATTCAGATATTTTGATGTTCCATGGGAGTAATTTTTCAAAATCTTTTTCGGATTCACACAATGGTGCCTGGTCAAAAACGCAACGCAGGTATTCATATGGATCCAGCTTATAAAGTTTTGCATTTTCAATGAGTGTAAATAAAAAACAGGAACTTTCGGCGCCAGTTTCAGAACCTGAGAAAAGCCAGTTCTTGCGACCGATTACAAACGGTTTGATTGAGCGTTCTGCAATTGAGTTATCAACAAACAGTTCAGGACAGTCCAGATAATTGAGAAGATGATTCCATGCAGAAAGTGCATAATTTATGGCGCGGCCAAACATAAGTGTCGGAGGAACTTTAGGTTTCATTTCCAAAAGCCATTCATGAAATTCATCGAATACAGGCTTAATAATTTCTTTACGCTTTGAGACAAGCTCTTCTGGAGAAAGGTTCATGGCAATTAACTCTTCTTCCAGCCTGTATATCTGCTGAATATATTTAACAGCTTTACTCGCTCCAGGAGTTTTACCGTTTAATGAGGCATCGAAGAACTTACGGCGGACATGGGCCAGACATGCTACATGAATAATTTTATCATCAGGATATAAAAGTGCATGCTCATTTATGGCGGTTTCGTATCCGGGATATTCATCGGTCTGCAGATAGCCTTTAAATCCGTTTATGAAAGGTTTTATGTATTTATGATGCCGGCTTTCATAATATCTATAGATTACAGCCTTGTTGTCCTTTGGACCTCCGATTCCAAGCCAGATATATGATTTCTTTCTTGAATCATTTTCGCTCTGATTTTTATATTTCAGAACTTTTACGGTAGTCTCATCCATATTCATGGTATTGCCGGACTTAATATGATTCATAATTAGCTTATCCATTGGCTTAAGCCGCTTATAAATCTGTTCCTGCCAGTTAGACATGTCTGCTCTAGTTACTGTAATGCACCGGCGTTCAAATGCTTTTTCCTGTCGATAAAAAGGAAGGTGTTCGCAGAACTTATTTGTCATTGTATATGCAAGAAGTTCTGATGTTGCAATTGATTTTGGAATTAAGTATTTTACTGCAGGAACCTGACGGAAAACAGGTTTATCTTCATCTCCGCTTCCTTCGCAGTCTGGGCATGCATATTTTGGATAGATATCTTCAATGGCGTACATTTTGGCAGGGATAATTCGTAGACGTTTTGTAGAGTTTTCCCCTACTTTTTTGAGTTTACAGCCACATGCACATAATTTCTCTTCTTCTGGAATATCATGATAGATCTGTTTTGTCGGAGTTGAGTCATCTATCGGTTTGCGGCCACATTTACGGCGGATATACTCTCTGACCTTTACTTCTTTATAAGGCCCCTCACCTGATACTGTTTCTGCAATTTCTTCTTCAGATGGGGTAAATTCTTCATCTTCAAAATCAAAAAGGCTTGGCTGGTTATCTGACTTTTCGGAATGTGCACAGAATCTATGTGCTAATTGAGATGATAATTCTTCCTGAACCTTAATTAATTCAAGTTTTATCTGTTCTTTTTCTGATTTTTCAGCTTCAAGCTGCTTGTCTTTCTGGTTTATTACTGCAATCTGGGCATTGATTTTAAGGTCTCTTTCGGCTATTTCATCGTCTTTTTTCTGTAAAGACTGCTGCTGTTCTTCAATCTGAAGTTTTGCAGCAGCAAGCATTTTGAGAGCCTCTTCTAATGTAATCTCGTTTTCCACACCCACGATTTAAAGGTTAACATATTTAAAAACTTTAAAAAAGAGGATGTTAAAACTTTTTTAATTTATTTCTGAGAAAAACTGCTCTTCGTGTCCCTTAAAGAAATCAACGCCCTTTAGTAGCATTTCTACCTGGTCCATATTCAGTTGCCTGACTTGTTCCTGACTATCTGGCCATGGCCAGTGTCCTTTCTCAAGCTTCTTCTGTGCTACCCAGAAACCGGTTCTGTCCCACCATATCATTTTCAGAATATTTCGTTTACGATTGCAGAACAGAAACACTGCACCGCTGAACGGATCGTCTTTCATTATGTTCTTGATGATTTCCAGAAGCTGGTCTTTGGAAGCAAGCATATTTGTTGTTCCGGGTCTGATGATTATTCTTGTATGTGAAAAATCTAATCTCATATGCTTGCCGCCGTCTGTAGAATTTTGAAAAGATTTGTTTCACAAGTCTCGATTGGAACATCAATTTCAATTCCTGCTGCCCTTACAGTGATTAAGTCTTTCCTGTTTTTGGAAAGTGTTATCCCCTGCTTTGATACTTTAGGAATATCTAGTTCTACAAAATCTGTTGTTGAAAATACATCAAACTCCCCTTCAGCCGCAGGTGCTGGATGCATTACTTCATCAATCCAGCTTTTTAAGGCTTCCGGTGTAATACTGTGAGCTTCTGCAAAATCATCAATTCTCATGTTTGATGCTGCAAACTCTTTTACCAATTCTTCTTTTACTCGTTTTACTGGAAAAATCATAAAAAATCTCCTCGCTATGAAGAGATTCTATTTCATGTTCTTTTTTATTCGTAGGGGGTGTTAATTATACGCTTACTTTTACCCTATTTCCTGTAAACAACAGCAAAGGATTTGCCTTTAACAATCTCAGTAACTTCTATTTTTTCAAAGCCAGCCTGTTTGCCAAGTTCAACCAGTTCTGCTGGCTCAAACTTCTTGAATCCTTTTTCTGCCATCTTTGTTCTGGAAAGCCATTCCTTTGTATAAACGGCATTGATAAAGCATCCGCCAGGAACAAGACAGCGACGGATTTCAGAAAG
>JAZUJH010000037.1:0-3553 GCA_045642665.1 Treponema sp. | reverse complement strand
AAGATAAACCATTTTTAGGAATTTGTCTTGGCCAACAGGTTTTAATGAGTTCAAGTGAAGAAGCAGATGGTGTTAAAGGATTGGACTTATTTAAAGGACATGTTGAACTGTTATCAGGGGATGTTAAAATACCTCATATGGGCTGGAATAAATTAAAAATATGTAATAATTCACCTATTTTAGAAGGAATAGATGGGGAATTTTTCTATTTTGTTCATTCATATCATGTTGTCCCTGATGATGAAAGCATTATTGCGGGAGTTTGTGAATATGGTGGGGAAATTGTTGCTAGCTTAAGCCAAAATAATTTATTTTCAACACAATTTCACCCTGAAAAAAGCGGTATAGCAGGACTTAAGATTTTAAAGAATTTTACTAATTTGGAGTTATAACAATGGATATTGAAGGATTTGTAAGAGCAAGAATTGATGATTATGATTATAATGATTTAACAGAGCTTTTAGCTGTAAGAATCAGGGAATATAAAAAAATTTCTGAAATAGTTGAAGCTAATGAAAATAAGTTAAATGGTTATACAAAATTTGAAGCAGAATTTTTTATCTGGGATTATGAACAATTACAATTATTGATTGAGTCTTTGAAAAAAGTAAGAAAATCATATAAGGAACATGAGAATTCAAATTTGAAGGCTATAGCTTCTATAACAGAAAAGTACATTAATGATATGAAAGAAATATCAGAGCAATTAATAACTTTTTAAAACAGACAATTATATTACCCAGAAAATCGTACAACTTGAATGGAGAAATCATGATGAAACATTGCAAATTATCACCTCTCGAAAAATTCACAATAGATAATTGCTGGGACCTCCGCTTTTTTGATAAGGCCGGAAATGCTGATGTTGCGATGGCAAAAAAAGCTTTTGAATGGTGCAAGGAAGAATATCCTGAATGGTTCAGCGAAGAAACTCCTTTTGTTCTGGAACACAACCGCATCAGCTGGAATGAGGAAGATGGTTTTTCTGATGATGTTGATTACTCTGAAATTCCTTCTGCTTCTCCAAATTCCTGGTGCGATTGTTCTCCTGAAGAATGGCTTCAACAGGTTGGAGACGGAATCAATGCAAAAATCATTATTGCAGAATTCATTAAAAATGATATGGAAGAGGAAGCTGAATCCTATTATAAAAGCGTTGTTTATGAAAATGGCAATGTAAATGTTGTTGATAAATTTAATTTCAACGGTGCAGCGGCATTAAGATTGGAAGAATACGGTGGAAACGACTGCGACACACCAGGAATTGCGCTGAATCTAAAAACCTTTAAGGATTATGAAGGAAAATTCCGTAATAAAAAAACAGGCGAAGAAAAACTTTCCGGCAGTGTAACAGGCTGTGTTTATGAAGATGAAGACGGTGACGTTTCCTGGAGAATGGAGTTTGAACTGAACGGTGAAAAATCCTATGTCTATGATTCCTCTGATTATTTTGTTGATGCTCTTGATAAATTTATTGAAGAATCCTATCACTTTGACGAAGATTTTGCAGATAATCTGATTTCAAACTTTGCGGATGAAAAAGGACTAGATGAGGACGGCTGGGAGTTTGCAGGTTTTGACAGTGAACCTAGTATCTTTGAAAGTTATTTTGGAAATCAAGCTGACGATTATGACGAAGGTCTGGATGAAGAAGATTTAGATGAAGAAAACATGGATGACGATTTTGACGATGAAGACTACGAAGAAGAATCTGATGATCGTGACAATTCAGAATTCAAGCTTGAAAATCTCAGCAAAAAGGATTTTGTGTTTGTAAAGGGAACTGGAAAAGGCTTTGACAAAATCAATGATTTCTACATGTGTAAATATCCTGTGACTCAGGCACTCTATGAAAAAATTACTGGAGAAAATCCAAGTGCATTCAAAGGACCAAATAGGCCTGTTGAATCTCTTCTTGCAGAGGATGTCGTAATGTTCTGCAATCTGCTGAGCAAAAAAATGGGACTTAAACCATGTTTTTCTTTAAGTGCAAAATGCAATTTTGAAGCCAGCGGATTCAGGCTGTCTACATGGGAAGAATGGAAATGGGCTGCAAAGGGCGGTGTAAAATCAAAAGGATATAAATACGCAGGAAGCAACAAGTCCGAAGAAGTTGCTGTTTTTGGCGAAGATGAAACATCAGACGTTGGTACTCTTAAGCCAAACGAACTTGGACTTTATGACATGAGCGGCAATGTTGCAGAAATGTGCTTTGATGAAAGCCTGAACAGGGTGTGCAATTCTTCTGGTGGCTGCTATTGCTATTCCGAAGAAGACTGCGAAATCGAGGCCGAAGATAATCCTTTTTACGATGATGATGAAGAAGAGGAAGAATCAAAATTTGCTGACTGGATTGGGTTCAGACTTGTTTGCAATGGAAAAGATTTTTGTGATTGATGAAGGAAAGTTATTTCCATCTATAATTCGGGAATCTATCTTATTACTTTAAGTCCAGAGGCTGGGAAGAAATTCTCAGCCTTTTTTAAATTTTCACGTAATTTTTTCTGTCACCGACCTATATTGTAATAGTGAAAATATTGAAAACCGCAGGAGAGCAATATGAATAAAGACATGGATTTTTCAGAAGTGGCAGTACATTGTTTCAAAAAAGATGGCTACGGAATGGAAATTGTTGTGGGCGGATATATACGGAAGGAGTTTTCGGAAAACATTCATAATCCACCTTATGCTCATGTCCGGTGGGAAGAATCTGGAAAACTTGTGTGCAGCAGATTTCTGATTGAAAACGAAAAACTTCCGGAAACAGAATCAGACATTAAAATTGTGGATGAAACAGACGTCCCTTTGTCTTCCATTGCATCAAAGATTGTTCAGTGGGCAAAGGAAAAGCCAAAAAGATTTGCCGGCGAGAATGGCAGGACAAACTGGGAATCTATGCGTAATTCGTGGAATGACATAGTGGATTATTGCAGGGAATGTCCGGGCGAAGAAAGTGATGGGATGACGGGAAGAAATCAGAACAATATTCAGGACATGGCATGCTGCAGGCCTTACAAAACAGGATTGCCGGTTAATATCTGGATTGATGAAGCTGAATCCTACAAAAATGTAAATTCCGCAAAATGCATATATTTTCAGATAAACAAAAAACAGAAATTCCAGACGCAGAACACTTGCATCATGACACTGGATGGAAATATTCCAGAAGATGATTTAATGGAGGCAAGAAAGAAGGAGGACTTTGACCTTGAGCAAAATGAGCTTGAAGAAGTTTCAAATTTTGTAATCAATAATTCATACGCTTTGGAAAAAGTTGCAGACCAGCTCTTATGGCTTGATGAATTCTGGAAAATTTTCATTAAGGGCGGAATTAAAGCTGCTCCAGAAGAAATAGAACTGTTAAAAGATAAAACTGATGGATTTGTTTTGAAGCATGATGTATAGCAATTGTTTGATCGAAGCGTTAAAAGCAAAACTCAAAGACCCGAAGAATGTACAGATTCATTTAATTCCACCTGCAATAAATAATTATAATTTTCACTTTTATTGGATAAATAGGGAGAAAAACACTGTTTACCATAATTCGGAACAG
>JAZUJH010000036.1:0-13483 GCA_045642665.1 Treponema sp. | reverse complement strand
AAAATGAATTCCTTATACTTAACTGATGAATTAAAAATGCGTGTTTGCAGATTTTGACGCTATCCTTTATATCCTTTATTTAAGTTCCTATTATATAAATTCCTTCTTATCTCTTTAATTTTTTTAAGGGGTAAGTAGATGGCATTGCCTATAAGTATTGAATCATTAATTAAACAGCAGATGGTAGAGAATACAAGACTCAATAAAAAAAACTGGAATGCCAAAATTCTCAATTATAGGATTAAGCAAAGACTCTTTAGACTCAATGAACAAGGAACTGCCTCAGTAATGATGAAGACGGCGTTGCAAAAGAACTTGAAAGATTTTTTTTCAGTGATTTTCTGTGAGTGCTGACGAAAATTGTTGGGAAATATTTTAGGATTTAATAGCTGATGACAGTCCTGCAAAGTTTTCGGGTTTGCAGGACTGTCAATTTTTTCATCAGAATTTACCGCTGGAATGTGAGAAGCCGCCGGAATTTATATGAGTTCCGCCTCCTCCTGATTTATTACCGCTGTTATTATTCTGATTAATGGGCGTCCTTATTACAGTGTTATGAGTAAACATATCGCTTCTGGTCAGAATTCTTATGTCATTCATTTTTATGTAACTGTCAGCGTTTGATGCTGTGTGAACATTATTCAGTTTTGCTTTCTGCACTAATGCTGTAACCAGTCCGATAATAAAGCTCAAAGAAAATGCAATGACCAGTGAAATCGGAATGTATTCCCTGAAGTCCGAAGGCATATCTGAATTAATGTCTACGGGATTATTTTCATTTGCACGCATAATCATGTAGTCAGCAGTTTCAATGTATTTTACATATCCGCCGTACCAGTCATCATTTCTGAATTTAGATTTCGGACCTTCCATAAGTTTCTGCTTTCCGTAGTCTGTAAATGCTGTATGGCTAAAAGCTCCGTATGCACAAACATCATAGTCACGGTCCTGCATGCTCATAAAAAGGAGAATACCGCTACAGTCACTTCCTTCTCCAAGATTATTTTTCTTGTACCAGGCTTCTGCACAGGATTCAATATTTGTGAAACCATATTCTTTTATGGAATTGATTGTCACAATATAGAGTCCTATGGTGCCGGAATATTTTTCTTTTACGGAAAATATTTTTGCAACAAGTTCATCTTCCTCTTCTTCAGTAAGAATATCTGCTCCGTCATAGACTGGATATTCCTTCATGCTTTGTGCGTGAAGCTGAATCAGGAAGAGAGATAGAAGTGTAAATGATAGAATAATTTTTTTCATTCTGTTTTTCATCAGACACCTGCCTTTGTCATAATTAAGCAGACAACGGGACTAAGCACTGCTCCGATTCCAGCTGTAAGTCCAAGGAACCAAGCAAAGAATCTTCCCCATGATACAGGAAGCTTTCCAACCATTTTTCCTGTCTGTCCGTTCATTGCAAACAGATAATTTTTGTTATTCCATTTTGTAGAAAGAAGCCATACAGGTAAAAGAGCGTACTTAGGTTTTCCTTCAAGATTTATTCTTACGTCTTCATGCTTTACAACAAAGGAATCATAACCATGGACATCACTTTTCATTTCATCTACTGCTGAAGTTCTGACTCTGTAATCCAGTCGCTGCTGACAGTTTTCTGCAGGGTCATCGTAAAGTTCTGCCAGGAATCCAGGAAGGTATGATGGAGAAAACTTTTTCATGTCATCATACATAAAAGGTTCAAGGGAGTCCATCATGTCGTTGTCCATTTTCACTGATGCATCTACAGGAACATCTTTGAATGGAACCTTTCCGCGTCGTTCAATGTTGTAGTGGGAAACAGTCGTGATAATCTCTCTGCTTGTACGTGAAACACTTTTTCTTGTTCCGTCACCTCTTATTTCAACATCCGCGCTTCCCGAATAAAGCCAGAAGGGAATGTAAACACCTTTCACTTCTTCAATGTGGTTCTGTGCAGTGAAAACTTTTGGAAGAAGTTTCTTGCCCCTGTAAAATTTTGTGAGAGCTTCAACTGCCTGTTTTTTTTCCATCTTGAATGGAATAACAGTATCAGGCATTGAACCTCCGTTAAATTTTCCTGCGATTACATTAGGGTTAGAGCAGTAAGGGCAGCTTGTTGCAACAGTTACTTCGTCGCAGAAAAGCTGTGCTCTGCAGGATGAGCATGTATATGTTTTAAAAATACTTGAACCGGAAGCTTCTGCATTCTGTCGGTTGGATTCCGTATTCATTCCTTCATCTGCAGACGTTTTAACTTTATTGCCGTAAAGCTTGTCGATTTCTTCAACCGTAAATTTGCTGTCACAGTAATCGCATACAAGAAAATTTGTTTTCGCATCAAAGCGCAGAGGTCCCGTACAAGAGGGACACTGATGATTTGTAGATAAAGCCATTCTCAGTTCACCTTATGGACGCTTTGCACCGCATTCAGCACAGAATTTTCCTTTGTTCTTTGTACCGCAACTGCATGTCCATTCTTCGTTGGGTTTAGGGCTGCCGCATTCAGAGCAGAATTTTCCTGTGTTCTTTGAACCGCAAGTACAAGTCCATCCTTCGTCAGGCTTCGGTTTTCCGCATTCAAGGCAGAATTTTCCTGTATTCTTAGTACCACAGCTGCATGTCCATGATGCGTTGTTATGTGCCGGCTGTGAAGTAGGAATCTGCTGTGACTGTCCCATTGCATAAAGTGACTGAGCATTCATTCCGCCTGCATTTCCTGCCATTCCCATTCCGTAGAAACCGCTTACTGCACCGTTTGAGTTTGTGGCTGCCATTTTCATTGCATCTCCCTGAGAACCTACAAGATGAGCTGCACCTCGCAGAGGATCCATGAAGGCAGTATTTCTCTGCATTTCCTTGAGCATTTTTTCATCGTCTTCATCAGCCTTGATTGAAGAGACACCAACTTTTTCAATTTCAATGCCGCGTTTTTCATGCCAGAGTTCAGTAAGTTCTATTCTGAGCGCATCTGACAGTTCCTTTGTTTTTCCGGGAAGTGCTGAATAGCGGATTCCCATTTCGGAGATGCGTGCAAAAGCCGGCTGAAGAGATGTTAGAAGTTCACTCTTTAACTGATTATCAATCATGTCCCTTGTAAATTCTACTGAAACATTTCCGCATAGATTTACAAAGAATTTAATGGGGTCTGAAATTCTGTATGAATATTCACCGAAGCAGCGAACAGAAACATCAATGTCTATGGCTGCTCTTTGGTCTACAACACGGAAGGGAACAGAATTGGGTGTGCCGTATTTATTCCCTGTAATTTCCTTTGTATTGACATAATAAATTCTCTGGTCATTAGCAGGCTGTCCTCCAAAGGTAAAACGGTTTCCGATATTTTTAAGAGAATCCAGAAGTCCGTTTCCGAATCCGCCTGTAAAAACAGAAGGTTCACGGCTGTCGTCAAATTTATATTCTCCTGCTTCAGCACAAACTTCTTTTATTTTTCCCTGGGTTACAACAATCATGCATGTACCTTCAGGAACTGCAATTATGGAACCGTTTGTAATGATGTTTGGTTCACCTTTTGTATTGCTTGAGCGTGCTGATACTCTTTTTGAACCTCTGCAGCAGAGGACATCATTGCTTAAAGATTCGCAATAAAAATATTCCTTCCACTGGTCTGCAAGAACTCCGCCTGCTGCTCCTGCTATAGCTTTTATTAAACCCATAGTAAAATCTCCTCACTATATTTTTTTGTATCAGGAAAACTGTAAATTTAATTTCCCTTTTTAAAGTTCATAATTTCATCAATAGATTTGATGCATGCAGAGCGGAATCCGCTTTCTTCAAGACTTGCAACTCCGCGAATTGTTGTTCCGTTGGGAGAACATACATTGTCTTTGAGAACTCCGGGATGCTCTTCAGTTTCTTTCTGAAGTTTTGCGCTTCCGAGAACCATCTGCGAAATAAGCTGGTATGCTGTCTTTCTTTGGATTCCATATTTTACCGCAGCATCAGCATAAGCTTCCATAAACAGATCAACGAATGCAGGTCCGCAGCCTGTTACTGCTCCGCCGATTCCCATAAGGTTTGAAGGAAGGAAAGCAACTGTTCCTGTACTTTCAAAGAGCTTAATTATTTGTGATTTTTCATTTTCTTCAAGAGAATTCTTTTCTTCAAAAAGCATTACGCCTTCACCAACTAGTGCAGGTGTGTTCGGCATTACAAACTGAAGTCTGCAATATTTTCCGTCAGACGGTTCAACGGAAAGATGTTCCGCATATTTTGAAAAATCCCAGCCTGCTGCAACAGATACCAGTGTTTTTCCCAGAAGAGAATCACCTATACTGTTTAACACGGATTCAATCTGGTAAGGTTTGCAAGCCATGATAAGTGTATCACATTTTGTAATAACTTCTTCGATTGTCTTGCATGGAGTGCATCCGAATTTTTCTGCATTGGTGCAGAGTTTATTATGATTTGGTGCGAATGCAAAAATATTTTCTTTTGCAATTAATCCGCTTTTTACAAATCCTCCGCAAAGTGCTTGCGCCATGTTGCCGAAACCTATGAAGCCTAAATTGTTCATAAATTTTTTACTCCTTCTTTAAGAATTAGCTGAATGAATATGGGACCGGTAAATTGTATTGGGCATCTTTAAGAATTGTGATTTTTAGAGCTTCCCTGTTTTTATACCGGTTATTTTATTTTAATTTGTTTCTTGCATTTTTTCAAATAAAGAATTCAAGGGATATTGGTTCCTGGTAAATTAAATTTATTTAAGTTAATTTTAAATTGGAAGTAATTTTTTTTTTAAGAAATGTTTAAGTCAATATAAATTCAAAAAATAAAAAAAAAACTTTATATCCGTTGGTATATTTTTATGTATACGTAGGTATATTTTTGGATTTTCTTTTAAAAATTTATTGACCAAATGTGTTTTTCTGTGAAGAATATAATGACATTCGAAAATTACTTAAGGGGGCCTCTAAGAATGTCAGTTTTTTTAGAGGTAACTTTAGAAATGCGATGTTTAAAAACGTGCCGATTCAGCGGTTTTAAACTCGACGGCACACCTCAATTAGGGTTTATGGTGGTGTCCTTAAATGCTTAGCGGAATAAAATTTACAAAACATTAAATATGTTTTGAAAAATGAATAAGGGTTCAAGAAAAATATATGTATTTAAAAATAATTCCTTCTTGGTTTTGGTGCCGGATTCATCGTCAGGGTGTTTTTGGTTTTTCTTTGATGGTGAATCCTTTTTTGTATGTGACTTTTCGGATGCTTTTTTTTTTATTGTCTTGATAGTAAAAATTTTTTAACATATTAATAGGGTGAAAAATGAAGAAAAAATTAACTAAAATGTTAGCAGCGTTTTATATGGGCGCAGCGGTTTTTGTTACAGGATGTGCTTCATCTGGTACATCTCTTGCAACGTCAGGTCTTGATAAAAAACTTGTTCAGGATTCTTCGGTAGTTTCAGGTAAACTTGAAAATGGAATGACCTATATGGTCAAGAAAAACGGCGAACCTAAAAACAGAATCGTTCTTCGTCTTGTTCTCAAGGCGGGTTCTGCAAATGAAGAAGAAAATGAACGTGGTGTTGCTCACTTAATTGAGCACATGGCATTCAACGGTTCTGAACATTTTTCAAAGAATGAAGTTGTTGATTACTTTGAAAAGCTTGGAATGAGTTTTGGAGAAGACCTAAACGCTCATACATCTTATGAGGAAACAGTTTATAAGCTCACAGTTCCGGCTGATGATCCTGAAGTTCTTAAAACTGCAATGACAGTTCTTTATGACTGGGCATGTGCAATGAAGTTTGATGCGGAAGAACTTGAAAAGGAAAAGGGAACTGTTTCTGAAGAATGGAGAGGAAGGGCTCTAGGATTAAGCGGAAGATTACAAAATGATCTTTCTCCTTTCATGCTTGAAGGAACAAGCTATGCCGAGCACAGAGTTATCGGTGACATTAATGTAATTAAGAATGTTACCCGTGAACAGATAACGGCATTTTACAAGAAGTGGTATCATCCGGAACTTATGTCTGTTATTGTAGTAGGTGATGCAGATGTAAAGCTCATGGAAAAAACTGTAAAAGAAATTATGGGTTCAGTTCCTGCAGCAGAAGAGAAACTTACATTCACTCCGAGCAGAACAAACTGGAGCAAAGAAAAACAGATAAAAATTATTACCGACAAGGAACAGAAATATCCTGTTGTAAACGTATGTTCTTCAGAAAGAGATTATCATGTTTCCAAAACATATAATGATATGCTTGAAAACATGAAGAAAAATATAAGCGGATATATTTTCTCTCTCCGTGCAAATGAGATTGTAAATTCTCCTGACTCACCTTGTCTTAGTCTTGCCGTATCAGAAAGTTCTTATTCAAATTTTGATGCCTATGAATATCTTGGTGTTGTTCCTAAGGAAGGAAAATTTATTGAATCAATGAAACTTATGTTCGATGAATACGAACGCATGAAGGTTCTTGGTGTAACAGATTCCGAAGTGAAAAGAATAAAATCAGCATTCCTTGCTGACATTAAAAACACTTTGTCAAAAAAAGATAACGTTCACTCAGTTTCAATTGCAGGCTCCCTTGTAAGCACTTTTACAGAAGGCTATGTTTACCAGTCAACGGAAGACTTCTGCAAAATTTATGCATCACTTCTTTCTACAGTAACAACGGAAGATATAAATGAATACATCAGAAATTCTTTTGCTGACCGCGGAACAAAAATGATTGTTGTTGCTCCGGAAAATTATTCTGATCTTCCGTCTGAAGCAGCACTTATGGATATCTGGGTTAATTACAGGAATGAAGAACTAGTTGCCTATGAAGATGATTCTGTAGCCTCATTGATGGAGCGTCCTGCAGCAAAAGCTAAGATTGTTTCTAAAAAGAAGATCAAAACTCTCGGCATGACAGAGTATGAACTTTCTAACGGAATTAAAATTGCAACAAAGAAACTTAATGTTAAAAAAAATGAAATTGATTTTTATGCAGCAAGCAAAGGCGGATCAAACTATATCAGCGATGAAGATTACCCTTCGTACAGATGTTCAACTGCGTACGCATATAATTCAGGCTTCAACGGTCTGACAAAAAATCAGTTCATTAAATTTACAAGCGACAAAAATTTTAATGTGAACTTCGGTTTCGATTCTTTGAGCGATTATATAAAAGGTGCTTCTACTGTTGAAGATTTTGAATATATGCTTCAGTTTGTGAACTGTATATTTACAAAACGCCAGTACGATGAAAACCAGTGGGATGTTGTCAAGGAAGAGTATCTTGCAAGCGCAAAGAATCATGGGGTAACTCCTGGCGATGTAATGAATGATAAGTATATGGAAATCATGTACGGAAACAACGATGTTCGTAATAAGCCTTTCGATATGGATTATTACAACAAGATGAATAAGGAATCTGCAAAGAGAATCGTTGAACAGCGTTTTGCAAATCCAGCTGATTTCGTATATATATTTGCAGGTGATTTTGATGAAAAGAAACTTCTTGATCTCTGCTGCGTTTATCTTGGTACAATGCCAACAACTGATGAAAGAGAGGAAACGAAATATATTTATAATGATTTCCCAAAAGGAAAGACTGTTGCAACTGTAAAAAAAGGACAGGATGAACAGGGGTCTGTTTTCATTCAGCTTGGCGGAGAACTTCCTGCCGCAGAATCAATGGAAAAGGATTTTGAGGAAAGCTATATTATATCTCTTTTAGGAGATGCCCTTGATATAAGACTCCGTGAAGTAATCCGTGAAGATCTGGGCGGAACTTATGGAGTAAGTGCATCAAGTTATATTGACGGTGATTCGGAACGCTTTTTCCGAGTTACAGTTCAGTTCGGATGTGATCCTTCTCGTGAGGAAGAACTTTCTGCTGCCGTTTTCAAAGTTTTTGAAGAATTTGTAAATGAAGGTGTAAGTGATGAAATTGTTCAGAAACTTCGTGAACCTGTTTACAAGAACCGTGAAGAAAATCTCAGGAGTAACTGGTGGTGGATATATAGATATGATTCACTTTATAACGACATTGTTCATCCTGAATGGTATGTAACAGATATTGACCGTGTTGCTGCATTGGGTTCTGCAGAAAATATTCATTCGGCTGCAAAGAAATATTTGTCCGGAGAAGATTCGGTTATTATTTATCTCAGACCAGAGAACAAATAAGGGCATCGCCAAAAAAAAACTTTTTGGCGATAACCTTAAAAATAAAAAGGGCATTCCTGAATTTTTTTCGGAGGTGCCTGCAAAAAAAAATGAAAACACCTGAACAGAACGAAACTTTTTCGTGGTTCAGGTGTTTTTTTTATAGATGCTTGAAAAAAATAAAAAATGTGTTATCATAAGTGTAGGATAGTCTATTTATAACTATTTACCAGAAAAAAAGTAAAGTCTTAAAAAGTTTTATAAATTACGTAGTAATTTTGTGTAATTTTTATAGGAGGTAGTTATGAAAGACAAATATTTCGTTATTGTTTTTACTGCTTTACTACTTGCTTTGATCAGTTTTTCCTGTGACAGTGATTTTGCACTTCCTGAAAGTGTTGCCGTGAAATCTGATGCAGAATTTAATGTTCCGTTTGGCTCTATGAAAATGGATTTGGGTGATAAAATGGATTTATCTTCAATACTTAGATCATCTTTTGGAGCTACAGCTAATGTTTACGAATATGTTCCTGATGCAAATGATGATACAATGAAATTTCTTTTGCAGAAAAACATTTTTGAAGTGCCTGTTAATGTTGGTGACTACTTTCAGAACATGGATCTGGATTCAATGTTAAACAGCACGGACGGTTTCTCCTTTGAACAGGAAATTTCACTTCCTGCAGTAAATCAGGAAATCGCTATAGACATTGATCCTTCAACAATTGTTTCTGTTGTTGAAGATGATATGCTTAAATCTCTGAATGAAAACAAAAGCCCTGTAAATATAAGAGAGAGTTCTGAAACTCGTTCAATACTTGCTGTAACAGTAGGAAGTAATTTTTCGAAGGGGCTTGGGTATAAACAGGGGGCAGCTCTTATTGTAAAGGTTACAAAAACTGATTCAACCCCTTGCGGTTCTGGCTATGAATTTAAAATTAAAGCTAGCATTCCGTCTTATAATACTTCCATTGGAGGTTCAGCAAAGTCTTTTGGCGGAACAACTTCTGGCGTTGTAGATGTAACGAATGGTGGAGTGCTTGAACTTCCTCTTCATGATTCTTTAGGTGATAACATTCTTCCAAGTACATTCGAAATTAATTTTGATGGTACGACAAGCGGAAATAATTCATCTGTTTTTCATAAGTATTCATTTGAATTCAGTCTGAAGCAGGGAACAACTTTCAGCGGAATTTATGAAATTGATACTACAAAAGGTAATGAGGATGCAAGTGATGATCTTGTTATTCCTGATTTTAATATTCCGGATACTAAATTTTCATTCTCGTCATCAGCGGCTGTAATAAAGACAGCTACAATTGGTACCGGCGGAATTGATATTGATGTTAATGTGCCTTCAACCTGGAGAGGCGTAAATCTTGTCTGGAAAAGCTTTGATCTTACCGGTGCAGGTATAAGTAAATCAGAAGCCGATTTTACTGACGCAGGAAGCACTGTAACTGCTAAAAAGCAGAAACTTAATCTTGAAAATGCGACTCTTGATTTTTCAAAAGGCAATGAACTGAGTATTTCTGGAAAGATGTCCATTGATGTTAATGGCGCGACAATTCTTCTTGGATCAGATAATTCTGTTAAAGGAAAAGTGAAGGTATGCATTAAGACAATTTCTGCTGCGACGGCTGATCTTTCTGCTGTCGGGGGCACAGCTTTTAAACTGGATGAAAATTCTGAATCACCTGTACAGCTTCCTTCTTCCGTAAGACAGTTTGTAAAGAAAATCTCCTTTGGACAGTTAATCAGCGGAACGTACTATAGAAGTGATGCAGACGGAAACCCTAATTCAACTCCATCAAAAGGTGTGGGAATTAAATGTAAGACCATAAAC
Source organism: Treponema sp. (assembly GCA_045642665.1). Lineage (GTDB taxonomy): Bacteria > Spirochaetota > Spirochaetia > Treponematales > Treponemataceae > Treponema_D. Next base: position 3,535 of record JAZUJH010000036.1, on the reverse strand, counting down.
TCTTTGCCTGCCGGAAATGATATTCCTCTCATCATTAAGTCAAACATGTTCAATCTTGATTTTGACGAAACAAATAAGGGTGCAGAACTTGTTTCAACAGGAAGTACAACTGAAAAGGATGTATCTTTTGTTAATTATAAGGAAATAATATTTGACACGACAAATCCGAATTGCAATGTGACATCTGATTATGTTGATATTAGTGTAGGTGTTCCGAATAACATTACTCTTGTGAATCTTGAGATGGGAAAAAGTTACAGGATTGGCATAAAAGATGTAGAATTTGTAATGGATTACGACAGTGTAGAAATTGATCTTACAGCAGCAGCTGGCGCAACAAATTTTAAGGATGAAATGGATTTGTCTGTTCTTGATGTTTCAAGTCTTCTTGGAGGATTTGGAGAAGACTTGAATGAACTTGTGGATGCCATTAAGATAAAAGAACTTCCCGTTTATTTTTTTGCTCAGCAGCCTAAAGATTCTTCTATTTTGGGCGATGTTTCGATGGAAGGAAATGTTTATCTTTCTTACAAAGAAAAGTCGGCTGATGGTAGTTCAAGTACGGATAAAACAGAAAATCTATTGGGAATAAAAGATTCTTCCAAAGATACATTGAATTTTGTTTCACCAGTTTCATGGCCAGATGCTGAGCAGATAACAGAGATAAATGCTTCAAACGGTAAGAATATTATTGATGTACTTGAGGCTTCTGATTCTGCTGGCAGATATAGCTTTAAGGTAGATTTTGCAGAATTCTTAACTAAAAAGCTATCAGAATTTAAGCTTAATTATGACATAGCAGTTGAAGGCGGTACAAGTAAGACTATTTACAAGGCTCAGATGTATTCTCTTGATACAGATTCGTCTGCATCACTTTCAATAGGCTTTGCACTTGTTCTTCCTTTGGAATTTGAAGTTACTAAGCCTGCAGGAATTGATGTGCTTAAGTTTATGGGCATGGAGACTCCTTCAGATGGTTCAACAGCAGATATGCTGCAGAGAACAGAGGTTTCTACAACAGAACAGTATTCTTCTTATGTAGATTCACTTGAATATTTTAAGATGAAGTATAGTATTCACAATAACATCATCAAGGGATTGAATGTTAGCATTATTCTTGATGATACTCATTCCGGTGAAGCTAATTTATCTGAATATTCTGGAATTCGTAAAACAATTCCTCTAACATCTGCAAATGAGTTTAAATTTACATCGGATGATGTTAAATCCGTTCTCACACATTATTTTTATCCTTCTGTAAAGGTTCAGCTTAATCCTGGTATAATTACAGCTTCCCGTTCTGGATTTAAGAACGATGGCAATGTGGGTGTTACACCTGTGTTCTCCTTGAAGGTTGATTCGGATAAGCCTATAAAAATCAGTGATGTTTTAGGAGGCAGCAAATGAAGAAGTATATTTTAACTTTACCGTTGCTTGCTTTTTTATCAGCGGCATTTGTGTTTGCTGAAATTGATTCTCCAACTTCTAAAAGACATGTAGAATTTGGTCTTGATATTGAAGCAGCTGTAACAGAAAACGCTATTTCTGTTGGTGATATATTTACTAAGGAACTTATAATTGACCTTCCAAAAATTTATGACGGAATGGGTGATGAAGGATTTCTTTTAACTTTGGGACTCAGTCCGTCTACTTTTGCAAATTTTAGTTTAGGCGGATTTGGAATAGGTTACGATATTGGTGTTGATACATCTATTTCTGCAGGTCTTTCAAAAGATATCTTCGGTTTGCTTGCATACGGTAACGAACTTGATAAGGATATTGTTTCTCAGATAAATCTTCAGGCCCAGTCCTTTGCCACAGTTTCTGTTCCTGTTAAATTTAGTCTTCTGGGATTGACTGTAAAAGCTGTTCCGACTGTATTTGCTCCAATTTTTTATGTTCCGCAGCCAAGTGCCAATGTTACAGTCAGATCAAATTCTGACGGAAAGATTTCGGCAGTTCTTGGTGGAGGGGTAGATGTTTATTCTGCTGTTAACTTTGAGTCAATTATGAACGGAACATTGGATATTTTTGGTGAAGTTTCATCATTAGATTACGGTGTTGATATAGGCGGATCTGTTGAGTATTCGCTTTTTAGTAATCTTGATATAGGCGGATATATTTCGTTCCCATTTATACCAGGACACCTTAAGTATAAAACATCTACAACTTTAAATGGTAGTGTGGAAATTACTTCCATTGCTGATTTTGTTTCGGGAAAAGAAGATTCTTATTCAATGAATACAGATTCTCTTTATACAGCTCCGGTAACAGTTGAAGAAAAATATGCTGTAAACAGACCATTCCGTTTGGGTGCTCAAGCTGCTTTCCGTCCTTTTGGTAATACTTTTATTGTGATTAAGCCAAGAGTGGGAGTTGCTGCAACGAATCCTTTTGGTGATGATTTTTCCAGGGACAGCATGTATTATGAATATTCTCTTGCAGCATCAGCAAGTCTGCTTGGAATTATTCAGGCAAGTGTTAAAACTGAATATACAGACAAGATTTATGCACATTCTCTTGGACTTGTGTTCAACATGCACATTCTTGAACTTGATGCATCTTTGAGTGTAAGCAGTTCAGATTTTATTCAGTCATTTTCTTTTACAGGTGCTAAAGCTGGTGTAGGAATAAAATTTGGTTTCTAGTAAGTGCATATTTTGCATAGTAATTTGTTTACATTTGTAAGACTGTCCGTTGTTCTGGGCAGTCTTTTTTTTAAGCCCCTTATGCTGAAACTGAAAATGACTGGGAAAAACTTTTGCCATGGAATATTGAAATTACGCCCTATAAGATTCGTGGAGAGTGGATTTAATGTGTGGTATAATTAGGCAATCGTAAATTTAATTTGCGGTTACGGGAAATTGACTCTTACTTTTTAAATAAAAAGGGAATTTTTGATTATTTTGAAACTAAGCAAAATAATGATTAAAAAATAAGTCTGATTTTCATGGCATAGATTTCTCCTCCCCCAAAAAAACATGCTGCAAAACTTATCTATTTAAAGAATCTCCGGATGCGACATCCATGTCGCTATTCAAAATTCAAATAATTTTATTTTAAACTTTATTTTTACAGACGCAAATTTTATTTAGTAACCGCCTTCCATGACTCACTAACGTTCGGTACAAGCTTACAGCTTGCACTGCTTCGCACCATTCCACGCTGCGCTCACTGCTTTTGTGTTATATAAAACTATGTAAGTATACTCAATAAAAATCTACTTACACAGTTTCTCAAACCTCATGATATTTGAAAAACCACTTTTTATTATGTCAAAGAACAAAAGCCTTTTTGCATTACTCATGAGTGTAAAACAAAAAGGCTGGATATTAGAAAATTATGAATAAATCATAACTCAAAATATAAGTATTTTTATACTTAATAATTTCAAGTTGAATAATTACTGAACCTCATTCCATGATCCATTTGCTTTCATCATATTTATAACATTATTCTTTCGTTCTTCATAACTTGGTGCATTTGGATCAATTCCAATAATTCCACTTATGCAAGTGTCATCATATTTTGTCCC
>JAZUJH010000035.1:0-6433 GCA_045642665.1 Treponema sp. | reverse complement strand
TGGACTATTGTATGTCTTCATTCTCCTGTACAAGGATCACCGTCCTTACAAAAAATGGCGAACTGATGTCCTGGTTCCGCTGAATCACTTCAGCGTATCACAATACCGCATGCTCGTTTACTGTTTTATCATGCCTCCTGTGTTTTTATTTTACCACAGTTCTACTAAATTTTGAATTTACAGAAAGACTTTCACAGTCTCTTTCCGTCAGACGGAAATGATACTTCAATTTCAAAAGAGTTTGACAAAGTTTTTGAATCCTTTATGGATGTTGACTATTATTATGACCTGTGGTTTGATTTTGAAAAATATAAGTGTTCTCCTAAAAATAGAGAAGCAGGATCCTTTGAAAGGGAACCTCCATAAATTGCAATTTTTAGAGGTTCCCTTATATTTGATAATTTTCAATGTTTGCGATAAACTACATGAAAACTTTTCAGTCTCATACAGTTTTTAATTAGACTTATCGCAAAAAAAATCCTTACTGTAATTTACAGTCTAAAAAATATTTCCGGCTCTTACGGGAACAGTTTTTGCTATTGAATTAGCATTTTCCGGTGTATAATTATATGTCACCGGAAAAGGTGCTGTGCCTGCAAAATTTGTCGAAGATTTTTCCTTTGATTCATCAACGTTGCCCGAAGAAAAACATTTTCCGCCATTCTCCTTGAAACTGTATGCAATTCCCTTTTCGAAATAATTATTCTCCGCAACTATAAGTGAATTTGCCCTGCAACCGATTGCATACTGCTGTTTATATTTTTTGTTCGAGGATTCAAAAACATTATTGTATGCATGAAGCTTAACGTTTCTTGCCATGGGAAGTCGCTGTCCGCAATCAGAAAAATAATTGTGATGAAGAGTTACTGTCCTTGTAAGATTTGATCCGTCGGAGTCTGATGAACCGATGAGCATAGTCTTGTCATGGTCAGAAAATTTACAGTAAGAAACTGTAATGTCAGAAATGTTTCCCTTCATATCAAGAAGTCCGTCATAAGTCTGCCATTTTTCCTTGTTCCTTCCGGAAGTCATCACGTACGAAAATCCCATCGTGTCCTTAAATGTACAATGGTCAACCCATATATTTTTTGAGTTCTGCTGAATTACGATGCAGTCCCACTGGGCATTGTATCCGTCATTCTTTTCGTGATGAGGGAAAGGGTCGTACGCGTCCTGGATGACAAGATTCTGAATCAGAACGTTTGAAACAGAAGTTATGCTCATGGAGCCGCCCTTTATTCCTGAAGAAGGTCCCTTACCAATTATATGGGTATCTGATGCAACCGAAAACTTTATGATCTTTCCGTATTCAGAATTACACTTCCACAAATGTTTTCCCAGCGAAGATTCACTTAAAGAAGAGGACTTATCATTTGTGGACAAGGTACAGCTCGAAGCATAAGCATTTCTGAAGCTTTCATAAGAAGCATAACCTGTGTTCGAAGAAACCAGCGCATCAAGTTTTGAATTTGAAAGTCCCGGTCCAGAAGGAAGATATCCGTCTGACATATCAATCATCCCTTCAACATAAATCACGTATCCGCCTTTCTTTGCATAATTTACAAGATCCTCTTTTCTTGAAACAGTTACAGTCCTTGAAGGTCTGGAAAGAGTTGCAAAACCTCCTGTGATTATTTTCTCTCCGCCGCCCTGATAATTTCCAGACGAAGCTGACGAGGTGGATCCAGGAAGTGAAATTCCAAAATCATTCATGACAGAAGAAACATCCCAGAAAGAAGGAAGCTGTACATAATTTTTTGCACCAATGTCTATTCCCCTGTTCAGAATTTTGTCACGCGAAGAATATTCATTCAGATACTCAGATTTCGAAATAATTCCTATCCCTTTTGCAGGATTTGAAGAAGCATTTGGAAGTCCATAAGTTTTGCATCCTATAAGCACATTTCCTGATTTGCCTGAAATAAACCTGAAACGATTTGACCCCTCACAGAAAGTTTCTTTTCTGACATTACCCTTCACGGAAGGATTAATTATTGCAATCTGATCATAATAGTCCTTGGAAGAACCTGCACGTCGTCCGAAATAAAATGATTTCGATGAGTCCTGGACATTGAATGTACAGTCAAGTGCCGTGAATCCTTTTCCAAAAATTCCGGAAGTATTTCCGTAACCTATTCTCGATTCAAAAAGATATGCAGTTTTTTTTGCAGAATTTCTGTTTGAAAAAATATTGAAGACGCATTTCTCAAAAAGCGCAACTTCAGGATAACCCCAGATGGCATCAACATCACCTGTTACTTCGCAATCATAAAACCATGACCTTGTCATGGTATTCAAATAAAGCGTATCCTGGAAGGAAGAAAACTTTGTCCTGTAGCATGCAAGTCTTTTTGCCTGGGCATCAAAGACAAGTGTTTCTGCCTGAAGGTCTCCTGAAATATTAACTTCCTGTGTGTTCACGAATTCAAGATTCTTCAGTGACAAATCTCCGCCGTTCCAGAAAAAAGTCGAACGTGTTCTTGCTCCCCCTTCCCCGTTTGAAATGCCTGCGGACTTAAAGTTCTGAAAATTTTTCCAGACAAACCTTGCCGGATTTTTTTCATCTGCATAAATCAGCACGTCAGGTTTATTTTCTTTATTGAAATGAAGATATTCATTATAAGTTCCGCCTTCAACAAAAATCTTCCATTTGCCTGATGCTCCGGAACCCGTCAGGTAATTGAACGCACCCTGAAGCGAAGAGAAGTCGCAGCCAGAGGATTTTCCGACCCTAATGAAATTATTTTTTACTTCTTTTCTGCTTCTTACGGTAAAGCACCATGATCTGTCAGAAACAGAAAATGATTCTCCATTTATGATGCAGAAACCGTCATCAAGCTGGACATAATACTTTTTACCGTTTTCAAGAACACTTGCAGAACCGTCAGAAGAAGAATGTGGTCTTATGAAAATACTGTTCCCTTCCGCACGCACAAGCTGGCTTCCGACTGCAATCCTGGAAATTGAAGACGTAAGCTTTCCGCAATTCAGAATCTCATCGGAAGTTTTTATTGTATCAACAAGCTTTCCTGAGTAATCATAAATTCTTGCGGACTTTCCCGGAACAATTTCAGCATGCGAAGAAAAATTTATTCTGAGTTCAACATCCTCAAAAACATTTTCAGATTCCGGAAGCGGATAAAGCATTTTTCCTAGAGGATTTTCATTCACTCCCGACTCGTTATTCTTACCGACTGCAGTCTTGATGTAATAAATTCTCGCATCATATTTTGATGAATAAAGACAATATGTTCCCTTTGACTTAACATTGAATACATACGACGAAATTTTGTCTGAAAGAACAAAAGAATCAAGAATATTTCCGATGCCGTCAGAAAGAATTATCTTCCTGTCCGAATTTCCTGAAGCGTAAACTGTAATGGAAGCTGAATCTGATGTCGAAAAGGAAACGCACCTGAAATTTCTTGCACTTCCGCCGCCGCTTAAACTGAGTGCATGGGAAATCTGCCTTGAGTTTATCGTTACTGTACTTACATTCTGAACAACCACAGGTTTTTCTGCGCTTGCATGAATTTTATATTTCCCCTTGATGAAATCTGATTTAAAAATTCCATGAGAAAGATCGGACGCATAAAGCGAAGAAACAGAATCAATGACAGCAGGCTCTGAGACTGCTTCCCTTAACACATATGCATTTTCATCAGAATCCATGTTATATGATGATTCATCTGAATATACAGAACAACTCTGGACCGCCGCAAATAAGATAAATGACGCAACCATAACTTTAAATACTCTTAAAAACTTTTTCATTTTTTCTCCGGAAGTTCCTAAAATGGTATGAATATTTTTTCACAGTTTTTTTGTAAATTAATGTTATATCAAAATAAAATATTACATTCAATCCCTTTTCACGAATAATGAAATTACTTTTACAAATATTTTGTTTATCTGAGCAATGAAAACAAATTTACCTTGCGGTTCATGAGCAGGCTTAAAATAAATTACTGCAACAAAAAAGTTGCGCTTGTACAATTCATTGAAAAATTATTGAAAAAAGGTATTCGTTTCTTTCTTATAAAAAATCACATGAGGGACTGCAAAAAATAACATGGCGACTTATGTTTTCCGAGAAGACAATAACTGTTTGCTTGAAATGTTTTGGTTTGCAGAAATTAAAGAGTATCGATGTTGACTCTCGGTTTGACGAGTGACTCTTTCCGTTTTTTTTGCAAAGCAAAAAAATGGGAGCCGAGCGACCAAGAAAAAAACGGAACACCAAAAGTTGGACTGCGGAATCTTCCAGCCTAGCCCCGATTGAAGAGGCGCATGCGTTCTGGAACGCAGTGGAAGAATGGAGCGTAAGCGGAACCACGAAAAGCGGGTAATGGTTCCGTATTTCGGCCGGTTTCAGAAAAACAAATATCCGTAATGGCTGCAGCCTGCTCATAAAGCTAAAAACTTTTTACAGGTCTTACAGAATTTTCAAAACCTTTATAATAGAAATTAACAATCCCGTTTGTAAAGTTCAGGTCCCAGGCAAAGTCCTCGTAAATGGAATACTGTGTTGAACTCCAGTAGCAACTTGTACAAAGAGCGTCAGCAGTTCCAAGTTCCGTTTCATTGATTCTGGTGATACTCTCCTCTACTTTTGCACTTGCCATATAAAGTTCATCAAGTTCTTTTACAGATGGAATGTACCATCCCTCAGCGAGCTTCCCTTCAAAATTATTAAGCTCAGCATATTTTGTGCACCAATAGAAGGCCGGATAATTTACTTCAGCAGGACAAACTGTAAGTCCATCTGCAACAAAACAGGATGAACCTGCAGGATCTTCCTTACAGATTTCTTCCCAATTGTCACCGCCAAGTATGTCACCTGAAATTCTTGTTCCCTGAATTTCAACAAACTTTTTTTTGCCGTCAGTCTTTTCTGTTTCAACATATGACCACTTCAAAGGCCCGCTCTTCTTAAGTCCTACAGCCTTCGGCTTATCATCGGCTGAAACATGAAATATAATCGCGCAGGGAATCCTGTCTCCTTTTGCAAAGGCATATTCCCGGGCGGAGCATTTTGTTCCGTCAGTAAAAATTATGTCACCGATATTATTTTTGTTTTCAGATAAAACAACTGCCTTTTTATTTGAGCAGGAAATGCTGATGAAACATAAAGCTAAAAATGTTATTACAAAAAATTTTCCTTTCATAAACAAACTCCAACAGTCCTGTTATCTCAGTATCGGAACCTTCTCTTCCAGCAATAACTTTTTGTTGCCAGCATCTAGCGTATATTTCAAGCCTATCGGCAACGTAAACATTGGATGCGTATGACAGCAATCAAAATCTGCAAGGAAGGGAATATTTTTTCCTCCCAGAACTTCCTGCAAAATTTCATAAGGCTTCAGGCCTGTTCCCATGTCATCAAATTTTTCATGCTTGCCTAAAATAATTCCGCCCGCCCTTTCAAAAACTCCCGCAAGTTTAAGCAGAGAAAAGCTTCTTTCAATTGTGCATGCATCCTTGAGAGAATCTTCTATAAAAAGAATATCTCCTTCATTAATCCGCGGCATGTATTCGGTTCCGAAAAATCCTTCCATGGTATTCAGATTTCCGCCAACAAGTCTTCCTGTTATTTTTCCGCCGTTCACAGTAATCCATTTGTTCGGATATTTTTCCTTGCTTCTGTCCTGCCGCCCCCAGTCAATGAATTCATCAGTCCAGAATTCCGGGAACGGGAATTCGTATGGAACAGAAATTTTATTCATGACCATATTTTCAAAATAATCGTAAGTCAAATCCACAAAGGGAGGAAATTCACCGAATGAAGAAGCAAGAGCCGGTCCGTAAAAAACATTCAGTCCTGTCTTGGCATAAATTGAAAGCAGCAGAGCCGTCGTATCTGAATAACCTATTATTATCTTCGGATTTTTCCTAAGATGCTCATAATCAATGTACGGAAGAATTGAATTTGTATTGTTTCCTCCGATTGCAGCCATAAGAACATCTATTGAGACATCATGAAGCAGAGCATTAAATTCCTCAGCCCTTTCTTTTATGGAGCCTGATCTGTAAAAATCTTTTCTTCCGTACAGATTCCCGTTAACAACTTCATAACCTTTTGATGAAAGATATTCATATCCTCTTTCGTAGCGGGCAGGTACTGTGACAGAAACTGGTGATGATGAAGAAAAAATTCCTATTTTCATCTTAATACTCTCCCATAAAAAGTCAACAAGCATGTCGACTTAATATTAATTTTTTAATCTGAGAGAGCCAGTTCAACAAGATTTGGTCTTTTGTAAGTCCCTACCATCTTTTTACCGTCAAAGTCTTTTTTTTCTGACAGCATTGTCCAGACTATCTCAGCCATTTTTCTGGCAGCAGCCACAATAGATTTGCCTCTGCCTTTGTTTTTTTTCATATATTCATAACGCTGCATCATTCTCCATTCCGAAGTGTCCTTGCTGCGACG
>JAZUJH010000034.1:0-48468 GCA_045642665.1 Treponema sp. | reverse complement strand
CAATCTCAATGATGTATCTACAGTTATTTTTCTGCGGTTATGAAGAATATCCTGAATACGTGAAGTTGGAACATTTATTTCCTGTGCCAGTTTATAAGCAGAAATTCCAAGCGGAATAAGAAATTCTTCACTGAGAATTTCTCCGATTGTTGGTGTTTCGATAAAATCAGACATAATTTTCTCCTAGTGATAATCCACAATCTCAACATTATAATAATGCCCGTCTTTTTCCGTAAAACAGACACGCCATTGATCATTTATGCGGATTGAATGCTGTCCTTTTCTATCTCCAGTAAGTTGTTCAAGATGATTACTTGGAGGAACTCTCAAATCCTCCAAATATTTTGCATTATCTATCATTATCAGTTTTCGTAAAGCAGCTTTTTGAATTGTATTCGGAAGTCGCTTTGAAAATTTCTGATTGTAGATAAGCTCAGTTTCTTTATCCGCAAAACTCTTTATCATAATTAATATTATATACGCATAGCGTGTATATGTCAAACGGATAGCTATATAGAAGTAACACTGACACTTTTATTATTCTTTATTTTCAAGGGGCGTAAATCCGCGTACTACCGCTGCTTTGTACAGCCATAAAGGTTAATTTCATTTTAGAAAGCAAGCTCGACTTGCTCCTTAAAATATACATTTTAATAATTGTTTCTGAATGAAAAGCCTATAATAAATTTTGAATTTCATGGAGCTCAACTCGATGAAATTCATTCCTTACTTATTATTCAGCATTTTCTTTCCAAATTTCAATTTCATATTTCATTGAATCAATTATTTCAAAAATTTTCATTTTCTGAATTTTATTACACCATGAATCTAATGAAATATCTGAACTTGAAGAATTATACCATTCATCAAATAATTCAATATTTGCAAAATTATTTGTATAAGGTATTTTTACTGTAATATGAATTTGAATTACATTATCTTTTTTTAATAACTGACGAACAAAATCTACTTCTAAATTTTTGCCAGCACCCCAATCATATACTCCATACTGGAAAAGTAGTATATCTGCATCTTCAGTTCGATTGAAGTTTTTATTAACTTTAGCATAGTTCCCAGCAAATACTTTTATAATATTGTTAATAGAATAATCAGATTTTAATTTATTTTTGTATTCTTTTAATATTTTGTTTTCATATTTAGTAAACAACATTTTCTCCCCCAAAAGGCAGACCGGTGACCTGTCGCCATAACATAGGTTTAAACAGTGGCGGGCTTGACCCGAAGTCAGTTTTGAAATGCGTGTTAGGTTTTATTTTCCATATATTTCTTTATGATCACCAATATTTATTGGAATAATTGTTTCACCTTCAATTTGAAAATCTATAGCAATTCTATATTGCATATTAATAGAAACAGAATATAGTTCTGAAAATTTATGAAGCCTAAGTGATGGATGCTGAGGATTTAATTCCATTAATTGTAAAGTTTTCTGATATTGATTTCTTAAATCTGGATGTTTTTTTAGGAACTTCTTTACTCGCTCTTCATAAGAATCTGTAAAGATAATCTTATACATTTGCAACTCTCTTCATATGTTCTTCGATTCCATCTGTATGAAAATGACCAGCTGCAATATCCGCTTTTGACTCCTGAATTGCTAAATCTAATTCCAATTCGCGAATTTTATTATAATCTGAGATTTTTAATACAACATATTTTTCAACACCACGAACCGTAATTATTGCACTCTGATTTTCATCTACAACAGAATCGATAAGCGTTACACCCTTTACTTTTAAATCATTAGCCGAAATTGTCATACCCATACTATCACCTCACATTATTAATAATACTATAAACAATACGATTAAGCAAGATAGGAATGGGCAGGCTTGACCCGAAGTCGGTTTTAAAATGCGTGTTATGCTTTTACTTCTTAAAAAAATCGCTATATGTACCTGTATTAACTAAAGTTAGAACAAGAACATTCTTTTTTATTTTGTCATCATATTCCTTTAAGTACAGTAAAAGCCAATCCGGCTGAATATGACATTCCCAGATTCCTTTGAAATTTCCAACTAATTCATGATTATGATTTTTTTCTTCAAGAGGCTCATCTTTCATGAGCTTGTTTACTATGTTTTCAAGAAGTGAAGCGTCTAGACCTCTTTTTTTTGCAAGTTTATAGCTTGCTTTGAACTGCGAAGTTGTCTTTAAAATACAATCCATTACTCGCAATCCTCAAAAAGATCCTTTGCACTTGAATAAGATTTTACAGTTGTGTCCTTACTTATTCTGCGGGCTTCATCGATAGCGGCAAGAGTTTCTTCTGAAAAATTATATTTAGGAGGAACAATATCAAAAGGAATTTTCTGCTGATTTATTGACTGTCGTAAAAAAAGCCTTATTGCAGTTGTCATGTCCAACCCCAATGATTCAAAAAGCGCTTCTGCTTCCAATTTTGTTTCTGTATCTACTCTTGTCTGTAAAACTACGGTAGCCATAAGTAATCTCCATAGTGTTTTATACTATAAATATAATACAAATATATTGAATTTACAATATAAATATATTCAAAAAAAAAGCAAAGGCTCGACCTTTGTTCTTTTTTTCTTACCTATTTATAAACCTTTCGAGAATTACACATGACATTGCTTTTTCAAAACTTTGATTTTTGATAATTTTATATAAATTGATAGAATCTAAACGTTAAATAAGTATAACGACAAAAAATGAACTTATACCTATTAACAAAAATTTTAACCTTGATTTTGTATTGTTTCTTAGCATACCACGCCACTGGCGTGTGAGCATAACATTGTTTTAAACCGCACGCAGCCTGATTACCTGTCGAAGTTTGAAAACTGTGTTATGTGTCTCTATAAAATTAATTATATTAGCTTGCTTTTTAATTAAATAAATTTAATGGAGAACAATTTGGATTTGAATACATCAAAAGAGTATTTAAGCCGTTATTTGATGTCAATTCAATTTCTCCATATTCACAAATCGGAAGCTGTCTATTATCAGCAAAACGTCTATCAGGTCCTCCTTTTTTATTGACATATTTCCAAGTTGTACCAACAACAGATGAATCTTTCGGAACAGATTCTGATTCTATAAACCGTGTTGTTCTTATATCACTAGATATATCTGAATAGTTCAAAGCGCCTATTTTGGTTTTCTGAATTACAAAAAGCTTATCTGGCATAAAAATTATTGTTTCTTTACCTGATTTGAAAACAGCAGCATTAACTTCAGATTTAAATGGGAAAGGACTCTTTGAATCCATTTTACATTGTACACGACTAATAGTTGTAGAGGCTCCTCCTGAATATTTTTTTTCAATAACTTTACTTGATTGAATTATACGCCACACTTTTTTACAAGTGGTTAGTTTTAGCATTTCATTAATTCTTTTTTCAACAATTTCTTTTTGATCATCATCAATTACATAATCTAATTTAACACGGCCAAAAGTTTTTACAAATATTTTTACTAATATGAAAACAATGGATGACATTGCATAGATAGGTTTGATAAAAACAAGAAGCAAAGCAATCCAAAATAAAATAGTTGAAAGTTTATTAAGAATCATTACTCTGTGAGCAGATTTTAAAATATTTTCCAAACCAGCTGAAACAAAATCATTTGTTATTGTATTTTCAATATTTTGCGTATCATAATGATTATTATCAATTGACGGAGTATATTGCTTTTGATTATTAATTTTATTTTTTCCTGTTTCTTCGGAAAATGAAATTCCAGTACCAGGAATAGATGCTGTTTGTCGTACAGTACCTTTAGCCGTTTTTGTTATTCGATATCCTTTTACACCCCAACTATAACCAATGCCAGACTTACTTATATTAATTCTAAATCCACCACCAAGATTTATACTTTTCCTATACCGAAAACCCATTTTTTCCTCCTTGTTGCCCACTGGCAATCCAACTAACATAATCTTAAACAGTTTGCGGTTCGTCCGCAAATCTGTTTTGAAGATATTGTTATGTGTTCCTACTTCATCATAGCTGAATAACTCAGATGATGTTCCCTTGCATAATTTATAAAGTCTTTTTCTTCCTGAGTTACTCTTATCTGGAATTTCAATGGCTGTTTGAATTTTTGTTTTCTTCCGGCATTCTCTCTTACTCCACCATGTCCAAACTCTTTTTCATAAGCAGCAAGATCAGATTTTCATATATTCTTTTTCTGTTATGATTTTTTCATCTGCAGAAACTTCATTTGCCAACTTCTTAAAAACATAACCTTCTGAATCTTTTACAAATACATATTCCATAACTACACCTCTTTCAATCTTGTTTCTGCAAGCTTTATTTTTTCTTTTGGAGTTTTCTGAGTTTTTTTCACAAAGACTACTCCAACCACAATAATTTGGCCTTCTTTATATTTAAATAATAAACTAAGTTCATTACTTTTTATTTCAAAGATTTTCTTCTGAATCGGTTTTACTGAACAGCCGGAATCTAAGAGGAATCTGGCGGAACATAATTTACAGTATACCTTAAACATTCCGGAAATGCGATTATTTTTGCATGATTCCTGCAGGTGGATTACATTCTGCAACACAGGTGCACTTATTTCTAAAAAGCATTTTCTGAAATGTCATCAATAAGAGCCTGGCAGAAGTTATGTTGACACTTGATTAACATTATGTTATATTACATCTACTTTAGCTTCATGCATTTGCTTAAATAAAATTAAAAGGTACAATTATGAAAAAAATGTGGAACTTAGGAATTAAGAATGTATTTAGTATTATCCTGATTTCCTGCAGTAATTTTTCTGAAAATATTAATAATGCAAATAACCATCTGACACCCTATGCACAAAAAGAAGAACTGGAATCCATTGCTGAAGAAAACTATGTTGACTACAGGATTGCCAGATTTTTTGCACTTGAGGAACTTGGTAAATTTTCAAGTGAAGAAAATTGGACTAATGCGGAGATTTCTGAATATCCCATTGTAATCTATAATTCAAAAACATTAAAACCATCTTTCTATGAATTCAGAGTTATAAAAAACAATGAAGAAATAGGTGCAATATCCTGTACTGCAAATGAAAAAACAGGTGAGCCAGTTCAGTACATATTACCCTTCGCAAAAAGAATAGAAGAAGAAAATTCACGTAGCATCATGAATGGGTCTGCAAAGATAATAGATACAGAATATCCAGGAAAATTTACTTTTGCAGATAATGAATATTCAAGAAATGCAGAAGTCTCTGAAGAAAAAGAATTATGTAATATAGACGAAAGAGTGAAGCTAATCATAGAAAGTGTTGGAAAAGAAGCTCTCAAAAGCAATAATATTACGGAAGAAGATATTCATATGGAAGTAGCAACAACATTAAGGGAAGAAAAAGAAAGACTTTCTGAAATGTGGAATGAAATCAATTCTGTAAAAGAACAAATACTTTCAGCAAGTGATGGCGAAATTTTATCAGATGCAAGAACTTGTACTCTAACAGAAAATTCTGACGGATTTTTTTTGGAAGACTGGTATAATATTCGTAAGTGGTACAATCCGCGCGGCTGGTGCGGTCCTAATGTTGTAAGCTTTATTTTAACGGGCTTCGGAAAAAAATCCGGCTGTGATAATGTTCCTTTAAATGAGAAGAACAGACAAAAAATATCTAGCTTTTATCAATTCATAGAAAATGCAATAGGAACAGGTCCCAAAGATTTATTTCTTCTTGGACTCGGAATGAAAAAAGTGTCAAATTACACACTGAAAGTTGACCTTGGTCATAACTGGAATAGAATAACTTCAAATATAAAAGAAACAAGAATGCCTTCTGTTTCTCTAAGAAGAAGTGATCTTCCAAGAAGCTTCGGCTGGCACCACAGGGCCATCATAGGTTACAGAACAACGACTGAACTTGAGAATCATAAATTCTTATGGCATACATGGACAACCAATAGAACGGACAAATGGTTTTACATACATGACAATGGATGCGACGGTGAAAACTTTTGGGAAAAAGAAAATATAATTACACAGGTATGGAGTGCACATGTTGTTGAAAAATAAATTATCATCGCTAATTGTCTTAGTTTTGGGCTGCCTTTTTTTGTCTTCCTGTTTCTTGGTTCCTGCAGGAATTTATGTCAGCGGATTTAGTATCGGTTTTGAGCTTTCGGTTTTTTCTGATAAAGATTTTAATAATCCGTTAAATGGAATATGCTGCTCCATAAGAGAAATAAATTCAAAAAAAATTCTTGCTACGAATATTTCTACCGCTTCCGGAGTTTTAGATTATAGCTTTGTAAACCCGGGTGAAGATAAAAATAACTTTAAAATCAAAGATAACGAAGTTCTGTATACAGATGAACTTCAGGAAAAACATGATATATACGATGATATGAATGCCCCTGCAGAATCCGTTACATTTTATCGTTTTATACTGAATGACCCTGAACTATCAGGATATAATGCAGAATATGAAACACGTATTATATATTTTAATGAACTTGATGAATGGCACCATTTAAGCGTTCACCTAAAAAAATTAGAAAAATAAAAGATATTTAAGTCTTCTTCTAAAAATATAAATATAAAAATATAGGGAATCTCAAAAAGTATTTTTCACAGATGCCCTATATAAAGAAGATTTCCGAAGTCGGTAGTTTCGAAAGGCTCTTATACTGGCAACAGTTCCGAAGTTTAATCTACAAGATTCCATTTCTTTAGTTTCTGTATGTCTCCAAATTCAAGGGGTTTACCGTAGTAATATCCCTGAATGATGTCTCCGTCAATTTCACTAATCTTGTCTACCTGCCACTTCTCTTCTATGCCTTCAATTATCACGCTCTTGTTGAGACCGTGCACAAAGGAAATGAGATTCTTAACAACGTGAAATTCCCCTTGCTTCAGATAAGTATCAACAACAGACTTATCAAGTTTCACGTACTTGACGGGAATAAATGTAAGATAATTAAATGATGAATAACCGGTACCAAAATCATCAAGGGCAAGCCGCACTCCAAGGGAAGTAAATTCTTCAAAGACTTCGCTGGCATGTTCCCTGTCTTCAAGAAGCATGCTTTCCGTAATTTCAATGCAGATAAGTTCAGACGGAATTCCGTTTTCCTCCATGATTTTTTTTAGCCAAGAAACATAACTTGTATCATGCATCTGGCTGACTGAATAATTTATTGAAACCTTAAGCAGTTCCATACCGCTTTTCTTCCACGAAGCCATAGCATCTATAACTTTCTGCGTAACAATGCGGCCTATCCTTTTCATAAGGTCAATATCCTCTTCCGCAACAGGAATAAATTCCCCGGGAGAATATCTTCCGCTTTTAAGACGGAGCAATGCTTCATAACCAATAATAGTTTTAGTTGCAGTTTCAACCTGAGGCTGATAAACAACTTTGAATCCGTCCTCTTCGCAGGCACGTTTAAGTTCTTCAAGAATATCATGACGGCTGCTAACTGCCTTGCTAAGTTTGGAATCATAGAAAGTAATTGTTCCCTTCGCATTCTTTTTGGCTTCACTGCGGGCAATATCAGAAGCCTTCACATATTCTTCGGATGTATGCAAGTTTTCAGACGAAGTAACAACTCCTATGCTTCCCTTCACCTTTATTTCTTTGTCCTTATATTTGAATACATCTTCAACCGCATTCTGAATAAGGTTCAACGTTTCACAACCGTCAACCAATATTTCGTTCCGCACAATCAGGAAAAATTCATCTCCACCAAATCTGTAGACATCAAGACCATTAACAAACTGACGCAGACGCAAAAATCTCTTTGCAAGTTCCTGCAGAACAGAATTTCCGAACTCCTGAGAATAGAAATCATTTACGTGCTGAAAATTATCCATGTCAATTGAAACAATAGAAAATACTTTGTTCTTAACAACCTGACCCTTTATTGCTGTCAGTCCCACTTCCCTGTTGGGAAGTCCCGTAAGAGTGTCATGGCTTACCATGATGCGAAGAACATTTCTGGCTTTCCGCAATTTAAAGGAATAAATAACAAGAACCATTACAAGCAACATGCATGAAGCGATTATAAAAAAGCACGGAATAATTATATGACTATAAAGTGCCATAAAAGATTTCGGCCTGTTCACAAAAAACGTGTTACCAGGCAAAGCTCTTGCTATTTTCCTGCCGCTGAGTCCGTAGTAATTTAATGTATCCCAGTCAACAACAATGTTTCCGGGAACGCTTTCCTTGACGGACAAACTTGAAGGCTCAACATTATTATGAAGAATATCTGCAACCATCTGCGCTGCAATTCTTCCTGACTCCCTGTGATCTGAACTTACTCCTCCCAGAACACCTTTTGAATCGCTGATATTAAATACAGTTATAATCGGTGCGGAAGAATATTTTTGAACTTCCTTGATCATCTGATAGGGAGTATAAATTTTGCCGTCATAATCACAGTAGGATCCAAGATTCAAAATAATTGAATCCGCCTTTATGAGACTCAGATCTAAACAAAATTCATTAAACGAAAGTCCTTCAAGATCAATCATTTTAAATTCATATTCATCCTCATAGGCGTGCATTATGTTTTCAAACTGTTTACGGTTTCCGCCAGTTGAAATGAGATTGTCCACAAGTACGTACATCTTCCTGCAACCCGGAAAAGAAACCTTGGCAAGAGTCATGAGTTCCTCAAAAGGAATTTGCTCCGTGATGCCTGTTACATAAGGATTAGATGCTGCCTGCTTTGCAAGGGAAATATCGTTTACACCAAGAAATACTAAAGGAATGTTCGCGAACAGTTCATCCTGATGCTTCAATGCAAATTTCAAGGCCATATCATCACCAAGAATAACAGCATCGTAGGAAGTAAAAATTTTCATCTTTTCTTTCAGATATTCATAAAAATTCTGAACATTTTCTTTACATTCGTGTGTCTTTGTATCAAGGAATTCCGCGGAATAAGAAATACCGTTTTTCATGAACACTTCCTCTACACCCTCAATTTCCTGCTGGGTATAGCTGTACATTCCGTTATAGGAACTCAAAAAAAGTACAGACTTTTCATACAGACTTGTTACATTATTTTTTGCTGTTGTATGGACGGAATGATAGATATTATAAAAAAGCATTACTGTTCCCACAGTAAGTCCCAAAAATGCTGCAACAGAAAATATAATGTTAAGAAACTTTATCCATACATCTTTTTTCATATTAATTCCTCTAGCACCTCATAAAATTTTAACACAGAAAATCAGAAATTTCCTACAAAATTGCTTTTTTTTGGTGTTTCCTATATAATCCGATCCATGACCGATCTTGAAAAATACTACAATAAATTCAACGAAGAACACCGTCTTGAAACCAGACACGGGACTGTAGAATTCACTACATCAATGAAATATATTCACGAATATTTACCCAAGGACAAAGAAAATAAGGACATAAAGATTCTTGATATCGGTGCAGGAACAGGCAGATATTCCGTTGCACTTTCAAAGGAAGGCTTCAATGTTACGGCAGTTGAACTTGTACCAAGAAATCTGAAGGCCATTGAAGCTAAACATTCACTTGTAAACTGCTGGCCCGGAGATGCCAGGAATCTGTCATTCCTGCCGGAAAATACTTTTGACCTTACACTTCTCTTCGGACCCCTGTATCACCTGCATAGCCAAAAAGACCAGCTTCTGGCTATAGAACAGGCAAAACGTGTCACAAAGAAAGGCGGAGTAATTCTTATGGCATACGTGATGAATGAATACAGCATTCTGACTTACTGCTTCAAGCAGAAACATATCAAGGAAGTCATGGAACATAAAAATGTTTCACAGGATTTTCACACTATTGCAAGCGAAGACGAACTCTATACCTATGTGAGACTCAGCGACATAAACCAGCTGAAGGAAAAGTCAAACCTTAAGCGCCTGAAAATTTTTGCTGCGGACGGACCTGCAGATTACATGAGACGTGAACTTAATGCAATGGATGAAGAAGAGTTCAAATACTTCATGGAATACCATCTGCAGACCTGCGAATATCCGGAACTTTTAGGCGCAAGCTCCCACTTAGTTGATGTGCTGCAAAACGAATAGAAATTTCAAGAATTAAAACTTGTCGGCATCTCTAAAAATAATTTTTATAGATGCCCTAAATAAAATACAGAACCTTAAAAAAGGATTTTCTACATTCTGATTCTCGCAAAGTTAACCATTTTCTGCAAACAGCCGGATACATTAAATTTCCACATAAAAAAAGACCTTCTGATTTACTCAGAAGGCCTTGCAGGTTAAATATTAATGGCGTATCTGAAATGCGAAAACCGCACAGCTTCAGCAGAAATATTTTCTATTCCTGAGCAGTCATTTCCTTAAAGAATTCAGAATAATCCTTTCTCTTTTCTGTTGTGAAAGCAATCGCTGTTCTCGGATGCTGGTTAAGCATACCTGTTACCAGATACTGCAGATCGTAACCCCACATGATTCCGTCTTCCTTAAGCTTAGTCATATATGTTTCATTGAACTTAAGAACAGGATAAAGATTATACTTAGGATTGTGAAGGAAAGCCAAAAGATTTTCAACTGTACAGTTACCGGCTCCGCGACCCATGCCGGAATATGTACCGTCAAGGAAATCTACACCGTCACCAACACATTCAATTGTGTTAGCAAAAGCAAGACGCTGATTGTCATGAGCATGAATACCAAGCTTCTTTCCGTACTTGTCAGCATATTCTTTATACACATCAACAACACGGGCCATCTGCTCAGGATAAATAGAACCGAAGCTGTCTACAATATAAATAACATCTACCGGTGACCTGCAGAGCATATCCAGAGCAACACGGATATCTCCTTCCTGTGCAGTAGAAATAGCCATGATATTACAAGAAACTTCATAACCTTTCTTCTTTGCATCTTCAATCATTTCAATGGCAGAAGGAATCTGATGAACGTAACATGCAACACGAACCAGATCAATAGGACTGCTGCTTCTTTCATGAATATCATTCTTGTAATCGCAGCGACCAACATCAGCCATGACAGCAAGCTTAACTTTTTTTTCCGAATTCTCACCGATCACATTATAAATATCATCATCAGAACAGAATTTCCACTTACCGAATTTTGATGTATCAAACATTTCCTTTGAAGCCTTATAACCAACTTCCATATAGTCTACGCCAGCTGCGATATTTGTTTTATATAAATCTTTTACGAATTCGTCTGTAAAAAAGAAGTCATTTGTAAGACCTCCGTCACGAAGAGTTGCATCCAGAACACGGATGGAATCTCTGTAACCCATTAAGGAAGCTATTTCCTTCATTTATATACCCCCAGTTAAAAAATACTTAAATTACTTTATTATTGTTTAACTAAAGTATACTACTATATAAATGAATGATTTTCAACTGTTTATGCATAAATATTAAATAAATATACAATTATTATACATGATAAAAAAGAAAAGACTTACCCTCGCTACAAACCTTCGGTTTTCCGCTACCCCTTCCGGAGGGGACGCACTGCAAAGATAAACAGTTTTCGCAAACAGCCGGAGTCTATGTAGCTTAGGAAAAACAAGGCAAACAGTTTGCAGAAAACTTTGCCAATGAAGCCTGGCGCAAACCTTACGGCTCTTTAGTTATCAAGTTCATAGATTTTATCACTTACAGCAGACCAACCTGCTGCATTTTTATAAGATTCTGCACTCCCTTTTGGAACATAAATCTTCAAATCTGCATTACAGTTATAAAAACAAGGATTCCCATTTGCTGTTCCAAAAGTTGGTGGTGTTGTTCTTTCCATAATAAAAAGCTTCAAATCTGCACATCCACTAAAACAGTCGCCTTCAATCCTCTGAATTGATGCAGGAATTGTAATAGATTCAATATGTGAAGAATCAAAAGTATATGAAGGCAATGAAGTAAGACTTGAATTTAATTTAACCGTTTTTATTCCGCAGCCATTAAAACATTGCATGCTCTCCAATTTTGTTACAATTTCAAAATTTGTAATTTCTTTAAGGCAAGCTGCTTTTTCAAAAACACCGTATGCAGCAGTCCTTACAGTATCAGGAAGAGTGAACGAAACATCCTTTTTTGCGGCAGGATATTTTATGATCTTTGTTTTATCCTTGTCATACAGAACTCCATTTTCACAGGAATACTTTACATTGGATTCTGATATTTCAATGCAGTCAAGATTTGAACAACTCTGGAACATTTGACCTGAAATATCTTCCAGCCCGTCAGGCATAATAACCTTAACAAGACCTGGACCAAACCAATAGGAACTGGTACTCAGATTTGTAACCGTACATTCAGAAAGATCTACAATAACTTTTTTTTCTCTGCTATTTGTAACTGTGTTATTTCCCCTCGCACAAATATATTCGGACAAAGTATCTCCTGTCACATTCACAAATTTATATACAGTTACTTCCTCTCCATTATAAGTTGTTGTTTTAATGCAAATATCATCTGCAGCTGTCCCCCCCAGGACTTTGACAGTTTTTTCAATCGTAATTTCGTTGTTACAAATCCATGAAAGTGTTATTTGTGAACAATTATTTTCCTTATCAACCGCAGCAATTTTTTTTACTTCGATACCCAGATCCCGGGCCCTGACTTTTTCTGTCCACCCGTTAGAAAGTTCAATTTCAAATATTTCTTTTTCATTAATCAAAAAATCTAAATCCTGTTCCGTAGGAAACTCATCAGGTATATCTACTGAATACGAATCAATTTTCGAAATCCTGTTGGCTGCCAAAGTGAGGTCTGCTTCTGCCATTTCACCTGCAGCTACCTGAACTGAGGTCTTTCCGAAGGCGATGCAATTTTCTTTAACCTTGTAAAAACATTTCAGAAAATATTTTCCAGGATAGACCTCATCAAAAAGAACATACTCTCCCCACGCAGCATATTTTTCATCTACAACACGCATACGCTCATTGCAAAGTGAAATTGTAAAAACACCGTCAGAATACTTGTCATCATAAATGCTTTCTTCCGAAGAAAGTAAACTGCGGGAAGAATTAGACTTCGGAATACTAACACCAATGCTCCCCCTGGAACTAAAAAATGATTCATTACACGAAATAAAAAGAAAAATAGAAACAGTAAATAAAAAATATAACTTTTTCAAAACAACCTCATCCTATGACACCCAGATGTCATTGTTATTTTTTTTACCCGAAGGTTCTCTATAAACTTTCACTTTTAAAAATCAAACAACAGAAAGTGTAATGCAAAAAAATCCAGAAACAATCAGACAGATATAATTTCTCATTCTTCAGTCCGGCTCCTTTACTTTTAACAAACATAAACTTGTATTGGGCTCCTCCATGAATTGCAATTTTTGGATATGCACTACAGCTTCAGGAAATACGCCAATAAATTTTCATTATATTTGATGAAATAAATTGTATACAATATAATTTTTGTATATAATGTTCACTATGAGAAGAACACTTATACAATTATCCGCATTGATTATTGCGATTACTTTTACCGCCTGTTCAACAACAGAATTCGTTTCTGCTTCAACAGACAAGAATCCGGAACTGACATCCGTTCACACTGTCCGGCAGGGTAAAATTCAGGGTGTCTATAATCAAGATCATAGCGTTGAACTGTATGCAGGTATTCCTTATGCAAAAGCTCCTGTAGGAAACCTAAGGTGGAAGGAACCTCAGGATCCTCTTGCATGGGATGATGTATTTGTTGCCGACCATTTTGGCTCTCGCGCTATGCAGCCACAGGACAACGGTGCCTATAATTTTGTAAAGAAAAATTTTTTTTATCACATGCCAAAGGGAGATCCAAGTGATACGGCTCCAGTTTCAGAAGACTGTCTCTATTTAAATATATGGAAGCCGGCGGAAAGCAGAACTGTTTCTGAAGGTAAAAAACTTCCTGTGCTTTTCTTTATTCATGGCGGAAGCCTTACAACCGGCAGCAGTTACTGGCATGAATATGTTGGAGAAAATCTTTGCAGGGAAGATATTATTGTTGTAACAGTTGCATACCGTCTTGGTGTATTCGGATATTATGCAAATGAAGCTCTTGCTGCCGAAAGTCCTAACGGTTCTACTGGAAACTACGGACTTCTTGACCAGATCAAGGCTCTTGAATGGGTCCACAACAACATTGAATCTTTCGGAGGAGACGCTTCCAATATTACAATCGCAGGTGAAAGCGCCGGTTCTTCATCAGTTAATGCAATTTGTGTGAGCCCTCTTTCCAAAGGTCTGTTCAGAAGAGCTATTGCAGAAAGTTCAAGTATTACCCAGCCTGTTCCTCCTCACACATTCCGTACAATGGAAAAAGCGTTGCAGACAGGAAACAATATCATGAAGGAATTCAAATGCGCATCCGTTGAAGAACTCCGCAATGTTCCTGCAAAAAAACTTATCAAAACAAAATATTCAAATTCAGAAATGACTGTTGACGGTTATGCCTTAACAGAAAATCCATGGGAAACTTACAGGAAGGGCAACAACAACGAGGAGGCTTTGCTAAACGGATTCAACGCAGACGAAGGAACTGTGTTTACAATGTTCTCAAAGAAAAACAGGAAAGGCTATGAAACACTTCTGGACTATTACTTCAAGGGCAGAGCGGAAGAAGTTCGCGAACTTTATCCCCATAAAACAGGAAATGATATAAAGCAATCCTATTCAACACTTTTCGGCGTATATAACTTTACATATCCTCATTCAGTTTGGACCAGAGTTGCCTCTAACAATGGTTTGCCGGTTTACGAATACTGCTTCACAAAAGAAAACAAAGAGATAGGAACTTATCATTCAGGCGAAATGATTTATGCATACAAAAATGTTCCGCGCACAAAATATTACACGGCAGAAGACTTTGAGCTTGAAAGGATTATGAGCTCTTACTGGGTGAACTTTGTGAAGAACGGAAATCCTAACGGAGAAAATCTTCCTTACTGGCCGACCGCAAAGGACGCAAAGAATCAGGTCCTTGAACTTGGAACAACAGTACAGATTATTCCTACACCGCACCTTGAACTTAACAAAATCTTAGACTCTCTTCAGTCCCAGGAAATTCCTGAAATAAAATAAAACAAAAAAAGGAACGCCCAATTTTTTTTCATAAACTTTTTAGGCGTTCCTTGCCGGAATTTCCTTTACTGCAAAATTAAGCACCGCTGTATCATGGATAGGAAGCCGCCAAAAATTGCAAATTATTACTGCCATATCCGATCCCCCATTTTCAATTTTCAATTTTCAACTTCTCCCTAACAATTTTCTCAATGTCTTCAAATGCGTTTTCAAGGGCTTCACAATGATACATTTCATAGAGGTTGTAAATCATGTCTGTAATATTAAGGGCGTCCCATTGTGAAAGAATTTCTGAAGCAGACGATTTTTTGTATTCAGCATATCGTTCTATAAGATAAATAAAAAATTCACTCTCTTTGCTCATTTTAATCTTCCCGTATGTAAACTGAATTTCTTGGATTTCCACAGACTTTTTCACATTCCCACATATCAAAAACTGCGTAAGGACTCATTGTAAAAATTTCAGTTTCTTCTGATTCAAGCATTTTATAAGTTTTTGAAGTCAAAAAAGAACGAATTGAATCCATTTCCGGCATTCCGTATTTTTCACAAATCATTCTTGAAACATTGCGGTCAAAAAAATCAAGATAACGGGAATTTGTTTTTTTCATAGTTCTCTGTCTCCTGTAAATTTCAAGAATTCTAATGCCTTTTCAGTCAAAAAAGCAAATTGATCTTTCAGGTTCTGCGGCAAAAGATGATTTATGGCTTCTTCTTTTGTATATCGTTGACATTCCATTTTCTATAAAAAATTTTCTGCACAAATTTTACTGCATGAAAAAATAAATTTAAATCCGTGAAACATTTAAAGGGAACCTCTAAAAAATTCAATCTTTAAAGGTAGCTTAAAAACACCATGCTTTAAGCCTTGTGATTTCAAGAATTAAAACTCGCCGGCAACTCTAAAATGTAATTTTCAAAGTTTCCCATAAATTAAACCGCCCGGGAGCAGCACCAAACATTACTACCGGGCGGATAATTGTTTGAAAATGAACCGAATTACATCTCACAGTTCACTACAAAAGTTGATATTGAATTCGGTGCAAGCTGTGCACTTAAAGTTTTATGTTTCACGGCAAGATCGTCCAGTTTAAGAAGATTTTCTCCGTCAGACATTGAACCGCTTGTCCTGTAAACCGATGCCGATTTTGCAACAGTTCTGAAGGCTCCTAAATCGTAAGCAACATCGGTTTCCGTATTTTCAAGATTTACTGCAACCACAATAAATTCTTTTGAATTAGGGTCAAATGCTGCAAGCTGATTTTTTTCTTCAAGGTAAATTATACGGCAGCCGGGACGCATGAACTTTGAAAAATGAGCCATTGCATAATATTTTTTTGTGAGAATGATTTTCTGATTGTCATGATCAGCAATGCTAAGTCCCCAGAACCCTTTTGCAGTATCTGGCATGCCGCTGTCCTTGTTTCCCTTGTATCCGTCCCTGCTGACATGATTATCAATGACCTGCCACATAATCCATGCAGAACTTTTAAGTTCGTTCAAATCAGAAATAATTTTATTTGCAAACCACAATCCTGAAGCCATTTCTCCGGCATCTTTTCCAGCAGTTCCGTCTCCGTCAACTTCAGACATCCACAGACCTTTTGAATCGTTCTGTGCAAGATTCCTGATTCTTTCAAAACCGCTTCCGCTGTAAGTGTGGGTATCAATTCTGCCTACAACTTTCTTTGCCTCATCGCTAAGTGCTATATAACAGAATGCCGTATCATCAACGCTGGTTTCATCTGTTCCGCAAATAATCACATCATTGAGTCCATGATTCCTCAAAGCTTTGGCAGCAGCAAGCATCATCCTGGACTGACTGTCTCCTTTGTCAAAGTGGCAGCCTTCCTGTTTCCAGCTCATTGCAGACCAGTACCTGGATGAAGGTTCGTTCATAGGATCAAGGCTCTGAACTTTTATTCCGTCAAGTTTCTGAAGATTCTCTGCAACAGTTGCAAGATATTCCGCGAAAATATCATACATACCATCTTTCAGATTATTATCACCTGCATACTCTCCGCCGCTGGAACAACCGCTGTTAGTCATAAAGTACGGAGCCGAATTTGAAAAGAATTCAACAACAGCATCCCTTCCTGCAGCAGCGGCACAACGTTTCATAACATTGCGCTGTGTACTGTCCTTTTCAAAATCATATTCAAACTTTCCGCTTAGCTTATCTTCTGTTCCTGTCTTCCAGAAACCGTCCATCGCAGAATCAGTTCTGGTAATATGTGTATGATCGGGATCATCACCTCCGCCAATATTATAGCGCATGATGTTCAGCCCAAGCCCTTTTTCCTTATCGTAAAACAAATCCGCAGCCCGGGACGCCAGTTCATCACTGTAACCTATCCTGTTTGCCCACCAGCACAAACTTGTTCCCCACCCTTCAAAATATCCGCCGTTAAACGGAGAAACATTATTCAAGTCTACAACCACTTTTTTACCATCCTCATTTTTCTGTCCACAGGAAACAAGCAGTGAACAAACTGCCATAAAAGAAATTCCTGCAAGCACAATACTTTTTGAAAACCTTTTCATAAATAAAAGCATAGCACAGGTTTTCAAAAAGTGCCATAAAAAGTTAAAAAATATTGGAAATGTTCCTATTCGCCGGATTCATCAAATTCGCTGTAACGTTCAATATCCTCAAGCAAAGCTTCAAGCTGTTCACTTTCATTCTGGAGGGAAATATAATCTTCCTTAATCCTGTTAAGTTTTTCCTGAACCTTCATGGGAACAAAGCCTTCTGTGTTCAGGAATTTCTGGAGTATTCTCCGGTAGGATTCCTTAAGCTTGGGAAGCTTTTCGTTTTTAATGGACATAAGCTTTTCTTCAAGTTCCTGTTCACTTAGGACCTTGTCCTCTGATTTTTTCTTTGCCATTAAAAACCTTCCTTACAAAAATGCAGTTCCTGAAAACACCCTAATCATTAGAGCATCTTTACCAGAAAACTGCGTATAAATAATAAAACCTCTAAAAAGCCTGGCTCTTAGAGGTTTCTGTAAACAGCAACGCTTAAATTCAGCAGTCGCAGGATTTTCGGACACCTCATCATAAGCCCTAAAGGTGCCCTAATCATAGTAAATTAAAAGCAAACTGTCAAACTACTTTACGACCTTAGTCTTTTTGATTGTACTCTTGAAGTACGCAATAGCATCAACACGCTCGTAGTTTGCCTTAAAGTTCTTGAAATACTCATGATCGTTAATGAGATTCACGAAGTCATCAAAAAGGAAGCTTGTATCCAGAGGACCGCTGCATGCTTCGGGATGGAACTGCACACTGAATGCGGGGAACTTTGTATATGTAATTCCTTCACATGTATTATCATTTGTATTAACAAAACTAAGAACCGCACCCTTTGGAAGTGTTTCATTTTCTACCGCATAACCATGATTCTGGCTTGAAATGTAAACACGACCTGTGCTCAAATGTTTCACAGGCTGATTTCCGCCACGGTGACCGTACTTCAGTTTCTTTGTATTAGCCCCCGATGCCAATGCAAGAATCTGATGCCCAAGACAAATACCAAAAATAGGTATCCCTTTCTTTATAAGCTTCCTGACTTCAGCAATAATCTGAACATTTTCCTGAGGATCTCCGGGTCCGTTGGAAAGCATTATTCCGTCCGGATTAAGAGCAAGAATTTCTTCAGCCGTAGTGCCTCCCGCAACCGTAACAACTTCAAGGCCACGCTTCAGAAGTTCACGGCGGATATTAGCCTTTGCACCGAAATCCCAGAGAACAACTTTCCTGCCCTTCCCATTTTTCATTGCCTTAACAGGATCATTTTCCTTTGTACCGTCAGAACGTACAGGAACAAATCTATATTCAGCACATTCCTTGAAGACAACATCCGCACTTTCTTCAATCTTTGTTGCGGAACAAGTAACACTTTCTACAGCGTTGACAATTTTATATGCCTTGATTTTTTTAAGAAGCTTCTTTTTGGATTCTTCATCATTAAGGGATTTGTAAACTTCTTTAGCCTCATCAGAATCGCCTGAAACAAGCATTGCATTCATGACACCAGCTTCGCGCAATACTTTTGTAATTGCTCTTGTATCAATATCGTAAAGACCTATAACATTCTGTGATTTCAAATATGAATTAAGGTCACCGCCACAGCGAAAATTTGAAGGCTCTTCGCACCATGAACGGACTATGTAACCGCGCACATGACTTGCAGCACTTTCAAAATCTTTTGGAATAACGCCATAGTTACCAATCAGCGGGAAAGTCTGCGTAACAATCTGCCCGTAATAACTTGGATCGGTAAGTGTTTCCAAATAACCGTTCATGCCAGTTGTAAAGACTGCTTCACCAATAATAACACCTGAAGCTCCAAAACTTTTTCCTTCAAAGACCTGTCCATTAGCAAGGACTATACATGCTCTAGTACCATCACTCATACTAGAACATTAGTATAATAAATTTATGTTCCAATGTACATATTCTTTATCAAAGGAATCTCTAAAAATTACATTTTTTAAAAATAATTCTGCAAATGCGATGTTTAAACCACGCCAATTCAGCGGTTTTAAACTCGACGGTGCACCTCGATTAGGGGGTATAGAGGTACCCATAATTAACTTTCACCTTGTAATTTCAAGGTTCATAACTCGAACTCATCTCTGAAAAGTATTTCTAGAGATGACCTTATCTGAAACTTATAAAATTATTGAAATCAGATTGAAATAAGATTTTCTTACATTAAACTTTAGAATGAGGTGTTTATGAAACTAAAGATACGTACCAAACTCGTTTTAAGCTTTACGATCCTTATTTTTTTACTAATAACTTGTATGAGCATAGTCATTAATCGTTATGTTATCAATTTAATCAGAAATGACACAGTAAATTCCATGCAGAAATCTGCAAAAGATGCGGCAAATCTTATGGACATGCAAATCAATACCTATATCAAGCAGGTTGAAGATATCGCCAGCAGATTTGACATCAGGAGCATGAACTGGGATACTCAGAAACTTGTTTTAACTGATGAAGCCAAGCGTATAGGTTTTGAAAGATTTCAGGTAGGATACCCCAACGGGGACGTAATAAGCACTACAGGACACACAAGCAATGCCGCTGACAGAGAATTCTTTAAGAGAGCAATAAACGGTCAATCAAACATTTCTGATGTTCTTTTCGCAAGGATTGACCTTAAGATGGTTATCTGCGTAAGCGCACCGATATATGATCTTAGCGGAAAAATAGCCGGAATACTTACAGGCGTCACATCTGCAAAAGAACTTAACACTATTCTCGACAGCATTAATCTTGACTACACCGGATCAAAATTCGTAATCAATAAAAGCGGACAGAAAATGGCCGGATTTGATTACACTGACAAAGAAACATTGCAGTCAGATCTGGAATATGAAAGCAACAAAGATTTTGCAGATCTTATAAAAATGGAAAAGGAAATGATAAAAGGTAAACCTGGTACGCAGCAGTTCAGCTATCAGGGTTCATCATATTATGCTGCATTTACTCCTATGAACAATGGGGAATGGTTCCTTGCTGCAATACAAAGTGAAACGGAAGCCGAAAAAAAAATAAAAACACTTTCAGCCAATATTATAATAATGGAAATAATCTCTCTTATTGCAGCATTTATATTATCAATAATCCTGGGAAGAATCATTCTAAAGCCTCTCAACTATACAACAAAATCATTCAATGAAATGGCAGAGAGCATAAAATCAGGAAATGCTGACCTTACAAAGACTCTCAAAAATACAACAGAAGATGAAGCAGGAGAACTTATAAAAAGCTATAATGTTTTTGTTTCAAGTCTGCACGAAATCATAAGCAAAATAAAGAATACAAAGCAGAAACTTACTGAAGCCGGAACAGTTATGGACCAGAGTTCGGGAGAAACCACAAATTCCGTAGACGAAATAATACAGAACATCAATAAAATGCAGCAACATGTTTCATCACAGACAGACAGTGTAAATGAAACAGCAGGAACGGTTAACCAGATTGTTTCAAACATCGGTTCCCTCGAAAAAATGATTGAAAGCCAGAATTCTCAGGTCCAGCAGGCATCAAGTGCTGTTGAACAGATGATCGGGAACATTGTGCGCGTAAATAAGAACATGGAAAAAATCGAAGAGTCCTTCGATGCACTAAGAGATCAGGCAAAGGAAGGCGAAAGCAAGCAGCAATATGTAAATGAAAGAATTACAGAAATAGAACAACAGTCTTCACTTCTGCAGGAAGCAAACCAGGCTATAGCCGCTATTGCAGAACAGACAAATCTTCTTGCAATGAATGCCGCCATAGAAGCTGCGCATGCTGGTGAAAGCGGTAAAGGTTTCAGTGTTGTTGCTGATGAAATCCGAAAACTTAGTGAAACATCAAGCCAGCAGTCAAAGACAATCGGAGACCAGCTTAACAACATAATGGAATCCATTACAACTGTTGTTTCAGCTTCAGCATTATCAAGCGCATCATTCAAAGCTGTTTCAGAACAAATTGAAGCTACTGATGAACTTGTAAAGGAAATGACTACAACAATGGAAGAACAGGAAAACGGCAGCGAACAAATTAAAAAAGCTCTCCGTTCAATGACAGAATCAAGTGTTGAAGTCAGAAGTGCTTCCCAGGAAATGGCTTTGGGAAGTAAATCAATTCTTGAAGGCGTAACTCTTCTGCAGAATGCGTCCATCCAGATAAAGGAAGAAGCCCAAAACCTTTCAGAAAATACAAATGTTGTTAATACAAACACAAATCTTCTTTCAAAAGCCACGGAATCTATTAATTCCTCTATACTTGAAATCGGTAAACAGATAGATACTTTCGTTTTATAAACATTAAACCCGCAATAACAGGAGAATCTTTCCGGCATAAAGGCTCTCCTGTTATTTTTTGCTGAAATACAAAAAGGCATCTCCCAAAATATTTTTCATCCCAAGAAATTAATGAAATCCCATGAAAATACAGTCTGAGGCTGCCGCTTATCTTGCAGACTCTTCTGCGGCACAAAGATTTATTGTAATGCAGGCTCCACCATTCATACCGTTAGAAGCTTCAATAGTACCGTGCATCGCATTAACTATTGCCTGAGCTATGGAAAGACCGAGTCCGCTTCCGCCAGCCTTTCTCTTATGGGAAGTGTCGCCTCTGTAGAAACGCTCAAAAACATGGGGCATAACTTCAGAAGCAAAGCCTTCACCGTTATCAGAAATTTTCATTACAATATTTCTGCCCCGCATGAAACATTTCAATTCCAGCTCAACTTCAGGCCCGCAAAATTTTATACTGTTTGACACCACAACTGTCAGTACCTGATGAAGCAATTCCCCGTCACACCAGGCATAAAGTTTCTGAGAAATCTCTTCTTCATATTCCATCCTGATTTTTGCATAGGGACTATAAGAAATTGTCTCCTCCTGAATTCTTGCAAACAAAGAGAGGACTGAAACTTTCTGATAAATAATTTCATAACGCCCGTTTTCAAGTTTGGAAAGCTGCAGCAGGTTCGTGACAATGGATTCCATGGAATGACTTTCATTTATAATCATCTCAAGGGATTTTTCCAGCTGAACGGGATCGTCTTTTCCCCAGCGGCTTAACATCTTTGACTGCCCAAGTATTACGGCGATAGGTGTTTTAAGTTCGTGTG
This sequence comes from Treponema sp., assembly GCA_045642665.1. Classification (GTDB taxonomy): domain Bacteria; phylum Spirochaetota; class Spirochaetia; order Treponematales; family Treponemataceae; genus Treponema_D. The sequence goes on along the minus strand of JAZUJH010000034.1, from coordinate 25,808 downwards.
AAACATTGCTCGTAAAATTTCTTTCCCGCTCAAAGTCTTCATTAAGACGACTAAGAAGTCCGTTGAAAGTATCAACAAGTTCATCAAATTCATCACCGCTTCCGGAAACAGGCAGAGGTTCAGCAATGGTTGCAAGATTCTTTTCTTTTACAAGCTTTGTAGTTTCAACAACATATTTCATTGTGTCGTGGATAATGAAAAACGCAACAACAAATGAAACTATCAGCATTGGAAACGCAATAAAAATTACGGCCCTGAAGACAGAACGTACAGTTCCTTTATCATAGCCTGCGTTCATTGAAGTTATAACTACATATTCTCCCAAAGATTTTATCTGAATCTTCTTTGCAAAATACATAATGTCAAGGTCACCGTCCGAAAAAAAATTTTTCATCTTGAACATTACGGCTTTTCCGTTTGTAGTTTTAAGGGGAGGAAGAAAAGGGTCGTTCGTATTTATAATTTCCAGAGTATGAGCATCGTAAATTGAATAGACAATATAATATGGAATATCAGGATCAATGACCCGCCAGTAATTCCCAGATTTCATTGCCGATTCAATTTTTCCGTTTGCATCCTTAAGCTCGTTGGACTTGTAAACATAAGTATTAAAAGCCAGTACACTTACGGAACAAACATAAAGCAGCGCAAACACAGTATACATGAGTCCAGAAAATTTTAATGCCAGCTTAACTGACATTGATTTTTTTCGAGCCATAAAATTTCCTGTTTTTTTACACCATCTTGTAACCGGCACCGCGGACTGTAAGAATATAATCTTCCCTGGCCTCACCGTCTATTTTTGAACGAAGAGAATGAACGTAAACATCAACTGTATTTTCATCAATATAATGTTCCATTCCCCAGACCCTGTTAATAAACTCGCTGCGGGAAATCACATTTCCCACATTGTTCATAAAACATTTGAGCATAAGATATTCTGTCTTTGACAAATCAATTTTCTTTCCGCTTAAATATACTTCCATACTTTCGGGATAAAGCTCAAGGTTCCTGTTCACAAGCTTTGCATTTATCATGTTCACAGAAGATGAACGTCTCATGACTGCACGCACTCTTGCAAGAAGCTCCTCTATTTCAAAAGGCTTTGCAATATAGTCGTCAGCTCCGGCGTTAAGACCTTCTACCTTATCATAAGTTTCACCGCGGGCAGTTACAAGAATTATAGGAACATTTGAATTTTTTCTTATTCTTCTGAGAACTTCAAGACCGCTTAGCTCAGGAATCATTACGTCCAGAAGAATTATGTCCGCAGGATTCTTTTCAAAATATTCCAGAGCCTGTCTGCCTGTTGCTGCAACGGTTACATTAAATCCTTCGTGCTCAAGTTCAAGCTTTTCAAAATCAGCAATGCCTTCATCATCTTCCACAATTAAAATTTTTTCCATATCCGCATACCCTTGTTACAAGTTTTATTTTCCTTTTTCTTCCATGAAATGATTTTTGCGCTCCTCAAGATATTTTCCTGATTCCTCATCAAGAATTCTGAATCGCGTAGCAAGGTTCAGCTCCTTCACTTCCGAATCCGAAAGCACAGAAGCATGAAAAGATTTTATGTCATACAAAGTAATACAAAAAGTATCATATTCTTTTTCAGTCAGGACAGTCAGTTTTGTTCCGTTATGATTGAACAGCATATCAGCTTCATCAGACAGAGGCCTGCCGTTAAGAAAAATTGATTTTGAATTTACAGTCTTAGGATCCAGAGGCTGGTTAAAGAAAAATTCCAGGGCCATGTTTTTTGAATTCTGAAGATTCTCAACGTTCACCATGACAAGCTTAAATTGTCTGCCGGAATCTTCAATCCTGTTTCCCCTGAAAGTTGAATGACTGACATTATCTTTTATATGAACAGTTTCTGCATTATCCGGTATGCGCCTGAAAATCAGGAACATCCAGATAAATATCTGCAGAACTACAAGCACACAAGCAAGTGCTATCAAAGCCTTCTTCATATAATCGTATTGTACAACAAATACGCTTAAATTTGTATTTATAAAAGATTAGAAAACATTAATTTTACGAAATGCCATAAAACAGAAGGACGCCTTTGCTGAAAAGTATGTCTAAAAATATGAAAAGACGGTTGAATATCTGGAAGAAGGATTTGAATATTCCATCCAGTATTACGGATTTTCAAGGATTGATTCCAAAAAGATTTCCAGCACCAACACGCAGGAACAACTGAACAGGGAAATCAGAAGACCATCTGAGCGGTGCCAGCTACATCAGTGCAGATACTCTTCGAGAACAAAAAAAATTGCATGGAACAAAGAGCAGAAAGCAACATGATTTGCATGACTTTTTTCAAAGAAATTGCGAACAATTCTTGACACAATCGAGTATAATCATCTATAAGATAGAAGAATTTTGTGTTATAATAGAAATATTCTAAAACCGGAGCCTTTACATGAACTACGAACAAATTTTCAAAAACATAGACGACATCTTATGGAAGGAATCAGGCTGTTCCAACGAACTTGATTATGTAGAACAGACTTCCTGGATTCTCTTCTTAAAATACCTTGATGACCTGGAAGATGCCCGCAGTGACGTAATGGAACTTCAGGGAAAAGAATATAACCGCATCATAAAACCAAAATACAGATGGAACAAATGGGCCTGTCCTAAAAATTCAAAAGGTGAAATTGACCACAAAAACGCCATGACAGGTGATGACCTTACAGATTTTGTAAATCTGGAGCTTTTCCCATATCTTAAAAACTTCAAACAGACAGCCGCCACGCCAGACACACTGGAATACAAAATCGGAGAAATCTTTTCCGAACTCAAAAACAAAATTGTGTCCGGCTACAACATGCGCGAAATCTTAAACTACGCAGACGATTTACATTTCCAGACCAGCACAGACAAACACGAAATGAGCCACCTTTACGAAAGTAAAATCCACAAAATGGGAAATGCCGGCCGTAATGGTGGAGAATATTACACACCTCGTCCGCTTATCCGCACAATCGTAAAAGTTGTAGATCCAAAAATCGGCGATACCATTTACGACGGAGCCTGTGGAAGTGCGGGCTTCCTTTGCGAAGCATTTGCATACCTGAACGAAAAAGCAAAAACCGTAGCAGAAAAAAATACGCTCCAGAAATCCTCTTTCTACGGAAAAGAAAAGAAAGGGCTTGCATACATCATTGGTATTATGAACATGATTTTCCACGGAGTAGAAGCTCCGAACATCATGCACACAAATACCCTTGCAGAAAATCTTGCCGAAATCCAGCAGCGGGACCGCAAGGATGTAATTCTTGCAAACCCACCATTTGGCGGAAAGGAACACTCAGAAATCCAGCAGAACTTCCCCATTAAAACAGGCGAAACTGCTTATCTTTTTATGGAACACTTTATCAAAATGCTCAAAGCAGGCGGCCGCGCAGGTGTAGTTATTAAAAACACCTTCTTAAGCAATACCGATAACGCCAGCGTTGCCCTCCGTAAGCAGCTTCTAGAAGAATGTAACCTTCACACAATTCTCGACTGTCCGAGCGGAGTATTCACAGGTGCTGGAGTTAAGACCGTAGTCCTCTTTTTTGAAAAAGGAAAGCCAACAGAAAAAATCTGGTACTATCAGCTGAACCTTGACCGCAACCTTGGAAAAACAAATCCATTGAACGAAGCCGCTCTTGCAGACTTTGTTGCATTGCAGAAAACAAAAACCGACAGTGCCAACAGCTGGAGCCTTGATGTAACAGAAATGCTTAAAGATGAAAAAAGCAACCTTGATTTAAGCGTAAAGAATCCAAACAAAAAGGAAGAAAAAGTCCTCCGTGATGTAGCCCAAATCATTGCCGAAATGCAGGAATTGAATAAACAAAGTGACAAACTTTTGAAGGAACTGGCAAAATAGGGCGTTACAGCTCAAGCCGTCGGGCTTTTCGCCATACCCTGTAATATTTTCAATACTCGATTGAGTTCAGAAGGATTCAGATAAGCAATTATTATGACTTTTTGCCTAGATATTCTTAAGTTAGCACAAAATTTGAGAAATTTCTATTCATTTTGATTCATCTGAACTCACTCAATTCTAGGTTTTACTTAAGGTTTTTACTTAAAATGAACTGCTACTAAGAGTATACTCTTTAGATTTGCACATGAGTCTTTACTCTTAAAAGACGTTAATAGAGAAAAAAGAAAATTTATGCTATAATCTCAAAAGTTGGGAATAAAAATGAATACAAATCAAGTCAAGAATATAAATGAGATTGTTGAATATAAAAAATCAGATAATCTGCTCAATGATGTAAAAAAAATAATTGAGTCTGGTAAAAGCCTTGCATTCAAATCAGTAGATACGATTCAAATATATACGAATTGGAATGTTGGTCGCAGAATCGTTGAATAAGAACAGGAAGGAAAAGAACGTGCAAAATATGGCACAAAACTTATTCAAAAATTAGCAGAGCAACTTTCAGTTGAATTTGGAACTTCTTATAGTAAACGTAATCTGGACTATTATAAAAAATTTTATATTTGCTTTAACGATATTCAAATTATGAACGCATGCGTTCATAATCTTTCATGGACTCATTTTAGAAGTCTTCTTTCCGTTGCAGATCCAAAAGCAAGAGAATGGTATGCAATGGAAGCCTCGAAAGAAATGTGGGGAACAAGAACGCTGAATCGTAATATTTCTTCGCAGTATTACGGAAGAATGATGGCAAATCAAAGAAATAAGATTGAATTGCCATCTCCTGAAATTATTGATGAAACTCCACTTGAATACCTTAAAAATCCTTATTTAGCAGAATTTCTTGGCTTCAAAAAAGATTCAAAATATGAAGAGTCGGAACTTGAACAGGCGTTAATTGATAACCTGGAAAAATTTATTATGGAGCTTGGAAAAGGTTTTGCTTTTGTAGATAGGCAAAAACATATTATGACAGAAAAATCTGATTTCTATGTTGATTTAGTCTTTTACAATTACAAGATGAAATGTTTTGTTCTTTTTGAATTAAAAACACATGAGCTTTCCCATGAAGATATTGGTCAGCTAGATATGTATGTCCGAATGTATGATGATTTGATAAAAGAAAAAGATGACAATCCAACTATTGGTGTTTTACTCTGCACCGATACCGACACTACAATTGCAAAATACTCTGTGCTAAATGACAGTGATCAATTATTTGCGGCTAAATATATGACTTATATGCCGACACAAGAAGAATTAAAAGCTGAAATAGAACGACAGAAACAATATTTTATCGAAACTCATTCTAAAAACGAAGATTCCAAATAATACATTTGAAAATACAGGATTAATTTCAGATCTGACTAACAAATAAAAACCATCCACGAAGTAATTTCCTCCATGAATGGTTTTAATCGGCAGGTCAAAACTGCAATGTGATTTCTGCAGTATGCCTCTTATATGTGCGAGGTTTTATTTAAAAGCACGAATACAACAAACCAAACCGCCTTCGGCAGGCAGGTTTTGAAACCATCTGTTCCTGATGTTTTTTGTGAATCCAAGATGATAGAAGCTGTTGCGGTTCTGGTTCATTGAATTCTCAATGCTCCTGAGTCCATTTTGGTTTGTAATCTGTGCAAAGAGCATTACTGAAAACTGTTCCCATGTAGTAAATCCCTTACAATATTTATCAGATTCAGTCTTATTTACCAGTCTATTGAATTCAGATCTGTTAACTAAGGATAGTAATTGTCCCAATAATGTGTTATACTTATTCATGTCTGTAATTTTCTATGTGATAATGTTTTGAGTGGTTACTGAATATTATCACAAATTACAGACTTTAAAAAGTACCTATCTTATCTTGGACACTAGTGGTATTCAACAAAAGATTTTAATCGACAAGTTAAGAATAACATTGAACGGTTTGATGAGGATTTTAGATTTCAATTGACAGATGATGAATTTTCATTTTTGAGGTGCAAAAATTCCACCACAAAAACAGAAACTCGTGGAGGAAGACAATATAATCCTTATGCTTTTACAGAACAAGGTATTTATATGCTTATGACAGTTCTAAAAGGAGAACTTGCGGTAACGCAGAGCAAAATTCTTATCAAATTGTTTAAGCAGATGAAAGACTTTGTTTTGACAAATTCATTATTTTTGGAAGAAATAATAAATATCAAACTTCATCAAAAGGAATCTGATAAAAGAATTGATGAACTTTTTTCTTTGGTAGACAAATACAGAATCGAAGAGAAGCAAGGCATTTTCTTTCAAGGTCAGATTTTTGATGCCTATGCAAAGTTTGAAAGTTTTATTCAATCAGCTCAAAAAGAAATCGTTTTGATAGACGGTTATGTAGATTTGACTGTTTTAGAACGACTTTCTAAAAAAAATAAAGGTGTGAACGTTCAGATTTATACAGATTCTAAAACAAAAATCACAAATCTTGATGTTCAAAAGTTTAATTCTCAATATCCGACTTTGACTTTGAATTTTACTTCAAAAATGCACGATAGCTTTTTAATTATTGATAATTCAATTTTGTATCACATTGATGCAAGTCTCAAAGATTTGGCAAAAAAATGTTTTGCTTTTGAGATTTTGGATTCAAGTTTGATTCAAACTATAATCAATAATTTGTAGTTTTACTCAGCTTTGATAAGTTGTGTGTAAAAATTGATAATGGGAAAATGAAAATGCAGAATTGGGAATATAAAAAACTTGGTGATGTTTGTGATGTAATTGCAGGACAATCTCCTGAAGGTAAATATTACAACCAGGAAGGTAGAGGAACTCCTTTTTATCAAGGAAAAAAAGATTTTGGTGATAAGTATTTAGGAGAACCAACAACTTGGACAACTGTGGAAACAAAAATTGCCATTGAAAATGACATACTTATGTCTGTACGTGCACCTGTGGGTGATATCAATATTTGTAATAGTAGAGTGTGTATTGGTCGTGGTTTAGCGGCAATTCGAGCTTCAAAAAATATTGATGAGGATTATCTTTTCTATTTTTTACTTTCAGAGAAACCTAATATTACAGGAAAAGAAGGTGCAGTATTTGCATCAATAAATCGCTCAGATATTGCAGACTTGGATATACTTATTCCTCCACTTGAAGAACAGAAGCGAATAGTCAAAATCCTTGATGAAAAATTTGCACAGCTGGAAACAGTAAAAGCAAATGCAAAAACCAATCTCCAGAACGCAAAAGACCTGTTCCAGTCCCAGCTGACAAAAGCGTTTGTTTTCCCGCAGGGAAATACCAACACCACTTGGGAAAAGAAAACAGTTTTAGAGGTCTGTACAAATATTGTTGATTGTCCTCATACAACTCCTAAAAAAGTAAATAATAAAACAGACTTTCCTTGCATTAGAACTTCTGAATTAAAAGATGGCTTTATTTTTTGGGATTCAATGCAGTACTTAGACGAAGAAGAATATAAAAAAAGAGTAGCAAGACTTCAGCCACAAGAAAATGATATTGTTTTTGGAAGAGAAGGTTCTGTTGGTGGAGCTATTTTAATTCCACACGAATTTCATTTTAGTCTTGGGCAAAGAACCATGCTTTTACGACCTAATCAAAATATTATTTACCCAAAATATTTTCTTCAGGTGATAATTTCAGATTTTTTTAGAAAACAAATTCGCGAAAAAATAACTCCAGGTGGAGTTCCTCATATTAATGTTGCTGATGTTAAATCATTGAATGTTCTTCTTCCCCCTCTCCCCGAGCAAAAACGCATCGTAGAACAGTTAGATTCCCTCAGCGAAAAAACAAAAGTCTTGCAGGATATTTACAATAAAATTCTATTAGATTGCGATGAACTTAAACAGGCATTCTTAAGCAAGGCTTTTGCTGGGGAGTTGTAGCAACAGGAAGTTGCGTTATTATGTTAAACGTAAAAGTCTGGCGAGAATACTCAGAGAGTATTCTCGGTCACATCAGATTTTACAAGGATGTAAAATCTGATGTGCAAATCTACACAAAGCAGCTTGCCAACTGCGATGAACTTAAACAGGCATTTTTAGCAAAAGCATTTGCAGGAGAGTTGTAATATGGCAAAGAAAGAAAAAGAAGTTCTTTCGAAAAAAAGAATGGCAAATGCCTTTAATATGTTTTATGAAGGTTGTAAACAACCACACGCATGTTTTAAATTCTGGGAACACTGTAAAAAAGTTTTTAATCAGGCGTTTGATTCTGTAAAAAACAATGTTTATACAGCGAAAAAAATACCCTTAGATGTTTTAGATAATCTTTGTCTTAATTTAGGTTTTTATCTTGCAAGTTAGGGAATGATGTGCGGTTCTACAGATTTACTTCAAAGAGATTATAAAATCCATGAAAAAGCTGTACCGGTAATTCTTCAGTATGCTGATTTGAATAATCTCTCATTGGCAGAAATCAAGAAAGAAAAAACGCTCAAAAGGATTTTTGAGTTAGAAAAGGTTTTACGTAATGCATATTTGAATGATGTGGATAATCATCTGGATTCTATGAGCGATATACTAACCACCAAAATAATTATGGGAACTTTGGGAATTGTTCCTGCATATGACGATTTTTTAACAAAGCTCTACGTTATTATGATATTAACAATTCATCAGGTAGATTTACTACCAATTCAATGATGAATCTTTGTACTTTCTTTTTGGAAGAAGCAAATCACGCTTTACTTGTTGAGTGTCAGGAAAAAATGATTATCCTGAAATAAAAGACAAAATAAATCAGCAAAATATATTTACTGGACAAATTGAGAAATACTTATCAGATGGGAAAATAGCAATCTTAAATTCTTTTCCTTTATTTCTTTATGAATATTTACGCTAGCATAAAATAGTTTAGTGGAAAATTAGCGGAAAATTTCCCCTGTCTTCCGCTATATGCACAAAATATTAAAAATATTGTGCATGACTTGACAATATGCACAAACTGTCGGAAAATAAACTTAATGACAAAACTTCCTTATACTTTCAATTTTGATGATGTAGATATTCTCAAAGCTTTGGTTAAAGCAAATCACAAATTAGGGCAGCTTAATGGTGCTATAAATTTGTTACCAAATCCTTATGTCATTTTTAATGCCATTACATTGGGAGAAGCTAAGGAATCTTCTGAAATTGAAAACATCGTTACAACCTTTGATGAAATCTTTAAGGAAATGAGTTACGCAAAAACTAATCCTGCATCAAAAGAAGTTTTGAATTATCGCCAGGCAATGCTGCGTGGTTTTGAACTTTTAAAACAAAATGGTTTTATTTCCGCAAACCATATAATAGAAATTCATCACATTGTTGAACCGGAAGCTGGTGACTTACGCAAACTTCCTGGCACTGTAATTATGAATACAAAGACTGGCGAAGTTTTGAACACACCACCCCAGAATTATGAAGAAATCAGTGATTATCTGACTAATCTTGAAAAATACATAAACATGCCTGAACTGGAAGATACTGATCCTATTCTAAAAATGGCAGTAATTCATTTTCAGTTTGAATCTATCCATCCTTTTTATGATGGAAACGGAAGAACCGGCCGCATGCTGAATATTCTGTATCTTACTCTTTCAAAAAAACTGGATATTCCAATTCTTTATTTAAGTAAGTATATAAATCAGAATAGAGCTCGGTATTATGAAGTACTGAATGCAACTCAGGAAAATATTGAGAATATAAAAGATTATCTTTTATTTATGATTCAGGGCATTTATGAAATGTCTGAGTTTACCTTAAAATTCATTAATTCGTTTATAGAAACTATGAATAACGCCTGTGCAATAATTAAAGAGCGATGTCCAAAAATCTATTCACAGGAACTGGTAGAACATTTGTTTTTTGATTTTTACACAAAAAATGAATACCTTTGTGAAAAACTTTCAATCTCACGAAATACTTCCAGTAAATATTTGCATGAACTTGCGGAAGCTGGAATTCTGGTTGAAGAAAAAATTGGTAAAACAAAACTATATAAAAATGCATTCCTTTATAATTTAATCAAAGTTTGGTAGGAGGCGAGTATATGAACGAAAGCGATACAAGACTGAAAAAAATAGATCCAGCGCTCAGAGCAGCCGGTTGGGGCGTTGTTGAAGGCAGTGACATTTTTACTGAACAGCGTGCATATTTACTTACTCCTGGTCGCATCGTTACTAAAGCAAAACGCAATCCAGACAAAATTGATTACCTCCTTACATATAAAGGCGTAAAGATTGGAATCATTTAAGCCAAGAAAGATGAGCTTGATGTAAGAGCTGGTGTTGAGCAGGCAAAGAAATATGCGGCTGCCATGAACATCCGTTACACTTATTCCACAAACGGTGACAAAATCTGGGCTATAGATATGGATGCCAAAGTTGGAGATGTTGCAGAAGATTTCGTAGATAAATTCCCAACACCAGATGAACTTTGGCAAATGACTTTCCCAGAGAAAAACGACTGGCGTGATAAGTTCAATCTTGAACCATTCAACCGTGATGGTGGAAAGCAGCCTCGTTATTATCAGGAAAATGCTGTTAATGCTGTTCTTGATGCTGTTAGTAAAAAAGTTGACCGTATTCTTTTGACTCTTGCTACAGGTACTGGAAAAACTTATATTGCATTCCAGATCTGCTGGAAACTTATGCAGACACGATGGAACAATCTTCAGAACGGAAAACTTCCTCGTATTCTTTTCCTGGCAGACAGAAATATTCTTGCAGATCAGGCATACAACGCTTTTGGTGCTTTTGATCAGAATGCTCTTACCAGAATTACTCCAAAAGAAATCCGTAAAAATGGCGGAAAAGTTCCAATGGGACAGAGCATTTATTTTACAATTTTCCAGACAATGCTTTGTGGTTCGGATGGAGAAGAAACTTCAAATTCTACTGAACAGTCAGAAAAAATTGAATATTACAAACAATACCCTCAAGACTTTTTTGATTTTATTATAATTGATGAATGTCACCGTGGTGGTGCAAACGATGAAAGTGAGTGGCGTAAACTTATGGAATATTTCCAGCCAGCTTATCAGTTAGGTCTTACAGCAACTCCTCGCCGTACAATAAATGGTGATACATACAAATATTTTGGTGAGCCTGTTTATCAGTATTCTCTTAAACAAGGTATAGAAGACGGATACCTTACTCCATACCGTGTAAAAAGCTGCACAAACCAGATTATTGATGAATATGTTTACAACGAAGAAGATAAAATTATTCGTGGTGCAGAACTTTTAGATAAAGAAAAAACTTATAATGAATCGGACTTTTATCACGGTAAAATTAAAATCAGACAGCGTGATGAACTTCGTGTTGCAGAGTTCTTGGAAAGTGCAAATCCCGATGAAAAATCTATTGTGTTCTGTGCTACGCAAAATCATGCTATGCAGATTCGCGACATGATTAACAGTCAGGCAAAGCGTGGAACAAATTATTGTGTTCGTGTAACTGCTGATGATGGTGATGAAGGAGAACAACAACTTCGCAAATTTCAGGATAACGAAAAAACAATACCAACAGTTCTTACAACTTCACAGAAACTTTCTACAGGTGTTGATGCACAGAATGTTCGTAATATTGTTTTAATGCGACCAGTTCCAAATATGATTGAGTTTAAGCAGATTATTGGCCGCGGAACTCGTCTTTTTGATGATAAGTATTACTTTACTATTTATGACTTTGTGGGAGCTCACGAAAAATTCTATGACAATGAATGGGATAATCCAAATCCTGTTTGTCCTATCTGTGAAAAATATCCTTGTGAGTGCAGCACTCATGCAAAGTGTCCTGTATGTGGTAAATGGCCTTGTGAATGTAAAACCGAACCAAGAATCTGTCCAATTTGTGGAATGCATCCCTGTGTTTGCCCTCCAAAGCCCTGTCCAATTTGTGGTAACTTACCTTGTACGTGTCCAAAAGAAATTATTGAAATTGAACTTGGTGATAAACGCAAAGCAAAAATTAAGGAAGGTTTTGACTGGGAAGAACGAGTAATGTATGACGGCAAATTAATTACAATCAAGGAATTTGCAGATATCCTCGTAGATAAAAATACACTTCCAAAGTTCTTTACTGATGAAGAAGATTTAAGAAAACAGTGGCAGAATCCTGAAACTCGTTTAGCTTTACTTGAGAAGATGGATCATGATGGCTTCTCTCTTGATAAGCTGCTTAAAGTTCAGGAAATGTTGAATTACGAAAAATGTGATTTACTTGATGTTCTTGAATATCTTGCATATCATACAACACCACTAGAACATCAACAGCGTGTTGCAATGGTTAAACCTGGTATTGCTGCAGAACTTAATTCTAAACAGACTGAATTTGTTAGTTTCGTTTTAGATCAATATGTGCAGCAAGGTTACAGCGAACTTTCTATGGAAAACCTGCCAGACCTTATTAAACTTAAGTATGGAACTATAAATGATGCAAAAGCTGAACTTGGTTCTTTAGGCGAAATAAATAAAGTATTTATTGGATTCCAGAAAGAATTGTATGCAGCGTAAAAAGTCAAGTCAAGTAAAAGTTCATGCTTCTAACTGTGAATAATAGTGTAGATTTAGCCCAAAATTCATGTTAAACTACACTAAATTTGACTAATTAAGTCTAGTGAAAAGGCTGGTGGCCATTCAAGTCCAAGACTTTCCGCCAAGTGCTTTATCTTTCCTGTTGAAAAGCCGTTGGTATAAACATCAACAACCATGCTTATCAAAGCCTTGCAAAATGATTAAGAAAAATTAATTTTACCTAAATAAAAAATTCATGAAACAAAACTATCTTTCATGTATACTCTGAATCATCAGATGCGAAACAGGAATTGCATACAAAACTTTGAATTATCCGGGATGCTCTTATATAATGTAAATCCTGTAATCATTGCAGGTACCAGCTGTAATATAAAGCATCTGTGATTTCCCATAGTTTTTTCAGTTCTTTCTCCTTTTTACCGGACCTTCTGCTGTCAGTAGAAGGTCTGTTTTTTTACAGAAATTATTGTGTCCTATACAAAAATAGTATTTTTTGGATGTTACCTATTGTAATTAAGAGAAAAAATGTTAGAATTTACAATAGAACTTTATTTTCACGCATATTCATCATTCCGGACTTAATCAAAGAGGAACCACTAAAAATTGCAATTTTTGATGGTAACTTTAAAAATGAGATGTTCCAGGCCTTGTAATTTCAGGGATTAAAAGTCACAGTCATCTCTGAAAAGCATTTTTTGGAAATGCCCCGACAAAGTGCTGTAACAAGTTCACCGCTACAAATGTTTATATGCATGACATAATAATGCCTGAATTACAAAAAATAAATCTTCAAAAAAAAGACACAAGAGGAAATCCATGAAACTAATGATCGCATCAGATTTGCACGGCTCAGCTTATTGCTGCAGAAAAATGCTTGAACGTTTTGCCATTGAAAAACCAGCACGGCTTCTTCTTCTCGGAGACCTGCTCTATCACGGTCCAAGAAATGATTTGCCACAAGAATATAATCCGAAGGAAGTTATTGCTCTTCTTAATGAGAATTCACAAAGACTTACAGCCGTAAGGGGAAACTGTGATGCGGAAGTTGACCAGATGGTTCTTGATTTTCCAATAATGGCTGAATACTGCATAATTGATTCAGGAATTAATGAAAAAAATTCACCTCTTATTTTTGCAACCCATGGTCATATATTCGGAGAACAGAATCCTTTGAACGTAAGCAAGGGAGATATTCTTCTTTGCGGACATACTCATGTTCCTGCCTGCAAGGTTCACGAAAATTTTATTTACATGAATCCGGGTTCTGTTTCAATTCCAAAAGAAAATTCCTGCCGCTCATATATGACTTACGAAAATGGACTTTTCACTTGGAAGAATCTGGAGGACGGAAAAGAATATAAGACATTCAGCCTGAACTGATTTGAATCCCTGAACTCGCATTTCTTAGCCTAAGACCTTTGAAATGCAATATCCGGATCCACGCCAGTTCAGCAAACATTTTGTTCAGATTTATTCGAGATGCACATTCAGCAGACAAAGAGAGGGTCTATGAAAATAAAATCCAAGATTACGACAGGCATTTTACTTTTTGTACTAATGCATTCAGGATTTTCTTCAGGAAAAGAAAATGTATTTACAACTCTGCAAAGCGAGGATACTGTTTATGAAATTCCTTTGACCTTAAACGAAAACAATTACGTCAGAAACTATAATGAAGGTGCCCAGAAAGTTTCAACTTTTCTTCCAAAAACCTTCACAGGTTCAGGAGCCAAAATTAATTTAATGTGGAACAGGAACTGGCTGACAGGAAACGCATATCTTTATAACCACGGACTTGCAAGAATTACCTGTGCACTTTGTGCAGCCTCATACACTGATGTTGAAAACATTGAGCCTGAAAACAATTCCCTGCTCCAGATGTACAAGGCATTCGGCTTTGAGGAACAGAGCATAAAGTTCTTTTACAACGTTGACTATACACTGGAACCTTACAAGAAAGACCAGAGCGCATTCTCCTTTGCAAAGCAAAAGCTCCCTGACGGAAGAACAGCTGTCTGCGTTACGGTTCGCGGAACTTTTTTAACAGCAGAAGAATGGGAATCCAACTTGAACATTCTTGACGCTGCAAAGAAAAACAATGACCAGGTTGCCATTGACCATGAAGGTTTTTATACAGCAACAAGACAAGTCCAGGAAGCATTGAAAATTTATCTGGAAGAAAACAATCTTAACAAGGACAACACAACCTTTATGATTACAGGACACAGCCGTGGAGCATCTATCTCTAATATCCTGGGTGTGAAACTTTTTGAGGAAGGCTACAGTCCTGAAAAAATATTTGTCTACACAGTGGCATCTCCAAATGTTACACAGAGAGAAGATGTCTTTGATCAAAAATACGCCTTCATCTGGAACATCATAAATATGGAAGATGCAGTTCCGTCTATGCCTTTCTCTTCGGGATCGTGGAACTACAGGAAATATGGAAACGAACTGGGAATCATCTGTTCTGCAACAGCTCCGAACCTGTCCGTATATGAAAGAAACTATCTTCAGTCAATGAATGAATATTTTGAACCCATCATGGGAAGAGAATACCAGCCTTTCTACACAGGTTATTTTATTCCTTATCTCATATCCGAAATTATTACATCCGTAAATCAGGAAGCTGAAGATTTCTATAAGTCCACAATACCTTTGCACAATCCTCTTGTGGCTGCCGTTACAAAATCATCTTTCGTAGAAACTAACCAGAAGGAACCCCTGGTCCAGAAAATGATTGGAAGAATCATTGATTCAAATTACCCGGGCCTCATGGATTCAACGAATCTTGCACTAAGCGATATGCATGCAATAGAGACTTACCTTTCATGGCTTATGGCACTTTCGGAGAAAGAACTTTACGCAAACAACAATACATATATTATTGAAACAAAAGGTTTTTCAGATTTCACGGTAAAAAATTCAAGGAACAGGACAATTGTTCAAGTTCAGAACGGAATTACTGACATACAGAAATTCTTAAAAGAAGACAGCTATCCTGTAATCTGGCTTGGAAAGCAGAGAGCAATAATTGCAATTCCCGGTAACAAGGACCTGTCACTTGAAATCAGCCAGGAGAGTCTTTTCAATTCAAACGCAAACTGCACACTCAAAATTTACACTCCCGGCGGTGCTCTGAAAAAAGTTCGAAGCTGGAAGAAAATTAAATGCAGCACAAATAAAATTTCACGCCTCAACATGAATTCTGACGGAACAAATTCTGATATGGTTCAGGAAAAAGGCAAAGTGTTTAAGACAGTCAGATGCAATAACAACAATGATTTTTATCTTTCTTTCGGAAGCTTTTTTACCTCACTCGGAAACTTGGGGCTTGAAGAAACTTTCGGTTGGCCAAACATTTACGGTACACTTAATATCTCAAAAAATGTAGTTTTCAGCTTCAAAGAATTTAGTCTGGGAACAGGACTCGGAGCCTCGTACAATCTGACAGGGCCTTTCTACACCGCACTGGAGGCAAGCTGGAACTGGACATTTGATTCTGAAAGCAAATACGGAACATCAGTCTTCAATACTCCAAAAATAAATTCACTATTCTATTTCCAGAACATGAAGGATTTAAAATTCTATTTAGGAATAGGAGCAAACTTTTACATAAAAGATCTTAACCCAAAATATTTTGATGAATCCAGTAAAAAATTCAATAACATTTTCGGAGAAAATTCAAACCTCTTCATCTACCCGGAATTTTCTTTGGGAATAAGATTCTGATTTCAAAAAATATTCGCTCCCCTGGCACAGCATTTTCTTTTAGAAACAGAACACTCACTTCTGGAATAATTAAATGTTTCACAGAAGTGAGTGGTTTTTGCCCGGATTCAATGACTGAAGCATAATTAGAATCATCAATATATGTTCGCCTGTGCCTGATACATTTTATAGTACCGACCTTTTTTACTTATTAATTCCTCGTGAGTTCCCTGATCAATTATTAATCCCTTGTCCAAGACAATAATCAAATCAGAATGCTTTGCAACTCCAAGCCTGTGGGTTATTATTATTTTAAACATGTCAGTACATTTGTCAAAGAAATAATTAAATATTCTAGTTTCTTCCAAAGTATCAATTGCAGATGTCGGCTCATCCAGAAGTACCGTATCACATTTTCTGTACAGGGACCTTAAAAGTGAAATTCTTTGCCAGTTTCCCAAAGACAATTCCATTCCGCCGAAATCATTTAAAAGAATCTGCTCTGCATTTTCAATATCTGCTATGCCAGACAAATCAATTTCCTTACATTGCTCAAACACTTCTTCATCAGTTAATTCAGCAAGCCGCTGAACATCTGACAGGCCGATATTCTCTTTCAATGTAGCTTTATACTTGTTGAAATCTTGAAAAACAGAAGTAATACTCATATTATTTCCATCCGGTTCCAAGAATATCAGAGTTCCTTTTATAAACTTTTATAAACCAAGAATTACTTTTGCCAGAGTACTTTTCCCCGCGCCATTTTCACCGACAACAGAAAGTAACTGACCGTGTTTTAGTTTTAATGAAATATTTTTAATTGTTTCAGATGAAGCATCAGGACAGGCATAACACACATTCCTTAACTCCAGACAATCGTCAGAAGAATAATTTATCTCCTGCTTACAGGTTGGCAAATCCATTAGAACATGAAAACCATTGCAGATTTATTTGTGAGCCTGTTAATAAAATTATTAGAGAATTCATTTGACAGCATGAACATTGTATTAATTGATCCGAAGACAGCAGCAAAAGTTCCTGGACTTATATTTTTGTTTTTTACACCGAGTACAAGTAAAAAAAATAATTTGAAAAATTATGTATAATCAATTTCTTCAGGTTTTCCCTCTTTGTATATATTTCAAACAAATGTTTTATTTTCCTTTTATATAACAAATTCTCCTGCGCATTTGATATCTGCTTTTTTATTCTAAATAATTTTGTAACATTGCAAATTTTACATGTCAAGATAATATTTTATAACCGTTAACCAAAATATCTTCCTCTGCTGCGCAAACCAATCATTGCTCCAAAAACCGGGCAACAGTATAAAGGCCAAAATAAATCCGCGTAAAAAAAACAGGCACTTCCGGAACAGCAAAATGTTTCACGGAAGTACCCTTTCTTATGCAGTCTGATAAATCTAATTCCTAATTACCATACAATAAAGTTCATTGCATATACACCAGGACGAACCCTGTACTGTTCCAGAGTATCAGGACCGCAGGCTGCAGTTCCTACACCACGGTGAGCTGCATCGAGTGTAAGAATCCATTTGCCGTCTTTACCCTTCGTAAGATCTGTAAGTTCATTGTGATGATACTTTGTAAAAATATCTTCCATCGTGTAGCGGGAAATATTAAAGCTCAGCGGAGTAATTGACTGTATGTGAAGCTTTCTTCCGTCCTTTGCAGTAAGTTCAATGTACTGAACACCGCAGCGGCTTCCGTTTTCCTGAGGCACAATGTAAGGAACTTCAAGTTCTGCTATAGGCATTTCATGTGTGCCAAGCAAAGCTCCGTCCATTCTGTCTGTATAACATTCATGCGGTCCCATACCGTACCATGAAACAGTTTTATAATCTGCAGAAAGTGGAACACTAAGACCAACTCTAGGATATTCAGAAACACTGTCCTTCAATGTAAATGTTGCGTAAACAATCAGACCTCTGCTTCCATTAGGTGCCTCTATTTCTTCTGTAGAGAACAAGCACTTTCCAAATTCAACGCTGCTTCCTTCACGAGCATTACTGCCGCTGGACAAAATGAAATTTCCTTCAGCATCCTTTGTCACCGTCGTATGGGCCATATCAGAGTTGATCCATTCGCGGGTAGGTTTATTGTAGAAACACCATGGAATATTCTTGTCATTGATTTCCGGAAGCTGTTTCTTGATTCCTTCATTTTCAATCATCGGATGGAAAATAACAGGCTCAAAACCTTCTACAACTTTCTTTGCATCCTCAAAAAGTTTTTCTGAAATAAATTCATCTCCAGCAAAACTCTGCCAGCTCTGGGCTTCCTGTACAAGGAATGTTTCACTTGCACAAACATCACCGGCTTCAGCAAAATTTGTTTCACGGTTGTATGCAAAATCAACGGACAATACAATTTCCTGTCCCCTAAAAAATTCTTCCCTTGCAAGAAGTACCTGAGGAATACTAACACGGCATCTCTTTCCTGCGGCAACCTTTTCAAGTTTAAGAATTCCTTCCTTGTAAGTCTTACCGTTTACAAGAACCTTCCAGTTAAGGTCAAGCAACGACAGATCCGTAAAGTCAAACTTGTTCTGAACTTCAAAAAGTCCCTGGCCCTTGTGAACAGGAATAAGTTTCACAGGGGCAAACAGTTTCTTGCATTCTTCCATTGCAGGTTTAGGAGACTGGTCAGGGAACATAAGACCGTTAAGACAGAAATCATAATCGCTTGGAGTATCACCAAAATCTCCGCCATACTTCCAGTATTTTCCGCCCTGAGGACTTCCTGCTTCACCTTCAGGTTCTTCAGCGGCAATGCCCTGGTCAATCCAGTCCCAAATAAATCCTCCCTGCAGACCGTGGTGGCTTTCAATTGCCTTCCAGTAATCAGCAAGACTTCCGTTTGCATTTCCCATCGCATGAGAATATTCGCACATAATAATCGGACGGTAATCGTCTCGGGTTTCGGCATACTCAACAATCAGGTCAATTGAAGGATACATTGGTGAAATAAGATCTGTAAGTCCCTTACCACGGGCAAGAGTATCCAGAGTATAATCCAGCTGCCTGATTTCAGGACGAACAAAACCTTCATAGTGAACAATACGTGTAGGGTCTGTACGGCGAATCCAGGCACTGCATGCAACCTGATTAGCACCGTCACCGCTTTCATTACCCAGCGACCAGCCGAAGATTGAAACATGATTCTTGTCACGGCGAACCATTCTCTGAACACGGGTCATATAAGCATAAGTCCATTCATCACTTCTTGTAAGGTTATCATAATAAGCATGATTTTCAATGTTCGCTTCATCAAGCAGATACATTCCGTAACGGTCACACAAATCATACCATCGTTCATCATCAGGATAATGGCAGGTTCTTACAGCATTAAAGTTGTACTGCTTAAGAATATGCAGATCCTTTGCCATTTCTGCTGTTGTCAAAGTTTTTGCGTTATATTCATTATGTTCATGACGGTTTACGCCATGAATATAAACTTTCTTGCCGTTAATCAGAAGCTCCCTGTCCTTAACTTCAACAGTCTTGAAACCTGTAACAAATGCAGTGCTTTCAATGAATCGTTCTGAATCATCATAAAGTGAAACCGACACCAGATAAAGTTCAGGGTTTTCAGAACTCCAGAGCTTTGCATTTTCAATCCTGATTGTTTCACTGCACTGGCGCAATGTTTCACGGTAATTATAGGAACCTTTTATTGTTCCCGACGCAACGCATTTTCCAAATTCACGCTTTGAACCGTTACCAAGAGCTTCATAAACTGAATATCTTACGGAACAAGTTTTCTTGTCCATCTGAGCGTTTGTATGAACTGACTTACAGTCCGAAACACTTTCATAACCAAGATTCAGTGTCAGCGGAAGAATTCCTGTTCCAGTCAGACCGTCATCACTTATATTTTCTGCACTTGCCAGAGCCTGGACATCCTGAATAAAAAATTCTTCAGTAGAATAAAGCCAAACACTTCTGTGGATTCCGCCGAACCACCACTGGTCCTGGTCTTCAACAAAGGAAGCATCAGAATAGCGGACAACCATAATACATATTGTCGCATTACATTCTTCACCCTTCCATTCAAGATACGGTGAAACATTAAATTCACACGGAAGACGTGTATCCTTGGAAAGACCAACCTGTTTTCCGTTTACAAAAACCAATGTACAGCTTTCGCTTGAACCAATATGCAAAACAATGCGGCGGTTCTTCCATTCAGACGGAACCTTCACGTTTAACCTGTAAAGACCTGTAGGATTTTCCCTGGGAACATTAGGTGGCACTGTGTCAAAGGGCATCTGGACATTTGTATAATGAGGTTTATCATACCCCTGCATTGTCCAGGAAAGCGGAACCTTTATTTTATCCCATGATGAATCATCATAAGATTCAGCCGTCCATGCAAAATCTTCAGAAGGACTCTGCAGAAGCCTGAAATTCCACTGACCGTCCAAACTTTTTACATACGGTGTATCCGGAACCGAAATATATTCAGGTCCTTTTGCCGCATCATATAAGGCATTACTCTCATCCGCATACGGATAAATTAAACTACGCATCGGCAACCTGTTCAGCTGCTGGATCTCCGGATTTACCCAATTTTCTTTCATAAATGTCCTCCCTATTTGACATTTTTAATTCCATGAAAATACTCTTGAAAAGGTTTTCAGCTATCAATATTATTATAGAAAAATACAAAATGCAAATAATATTTTATATATAAAACCTCTAAATTCTTCACTTTTTAAAGACTTCCAGACATCCGAAATCTGCTATAAAATTAGGCAAAAAAAAAACCTGGTTCATGAGGAATTAAATCCCATAAATCAGGCTTTCTCTTTTTATGCGTATACTATTCATGGAACCACTGAAAATTTATTTTTCGAGATTCCCAGATATAATTCGTAAAACACAGCAATTTCCGGAAACCGTTTATCAGCTCCGCTCTTTTAGTTCTTCAAAAATCGATTTTATTTCATAAACAAACGAATAAAGATCACTAAAAAGCATTGAGTTTCTTGATGCACATTCAGTAAAAAGGTTTACGGTTTTAGCGTTCATGTCTTCGGATTCGTGAATGTTTTCAATGATTGTATTAATCTGTGCAACATTGTTTGAAATCTGTGAACTAAAGTTTTCAACAGTATGATTACTTTCGCTGTTCTTACTTCGGACAGAATCATACATCTGCAAAGTTTCATCAGCCTTTTGTGACAGCATTTCAAGGTTAGAAGAATTTGACTGAGTTTTTTCTTCCAGACTGGTGATTGAATCTACAAGCTTTGAAACATTGTTCATTATTTTTGAAGTAGCTTTTTCTGTATTTTCCGAAAGCTTCTTGACTTCATTAGCAATAATTCTAAATCCGGCACCGGCTGAACCTGCATGAGCCGCTTCTATGGATGCATTAAAGGAAAGCAGGTTTGTCTGACCGGAAATTTCCTGGATCTCATTAATGAATGAATTGATAGTTTTCGTTTCCTGAATCAGGTCCTGAAATTTTTCCACATAGCCTTTATATTCTTTCGAGATTTTATTAATCGATTTACGCAAAGAATCTATTGTTTCATGGATGTTATTCAAATTTTCAACATTCGAATTTGTCAGGTCCTGAATTACTGAAGCACTTTCACTCATGTATTGGGAAGTCCGAATCAGATTATTCAGCGACTTTGTCTGACGTTCTGTTGCCTGCATCTGGACATCACGTGTTGCAGCATATTCATTCATAAAATCAGAACCAACTGCGTCTTTTGGCAAATATTCAAGGACTGCAGCAACTGCATCAAGTCCGCTGTTTATAAGTTCCAATGATTCCATTTTCAGTCTCCAATTACTACAGTTACGAGAGTTTGATTACAGTGAATTCTTCCAAGCTGTTCACCGTAAACTGATAATCCTGCAAATGTCGGGAAATTTTTTTTGTATTTGCTGATGATTTCATTCTCCAGATGCTCGCGGCCGTAATACATTGTGCGGGTAATGCAAGACATCAGGAGTGTAAATTTTGGATCCGGAATTACAGATTTTATTCCATTACAGGTATCATCAGCTTTCTTTAAGGCATCACCAATGTGCATCAGTTCCAGTGTTGAATTCGGAACAATTCGTGCAAAGGTTGTAATCTTTTTATCCGGAGTAAAGCCTGCCAACGCTGCAATTCTGATATCACCGTTCATAAAACGTCCGAACGGATTTTCAAAAGTCATTGTCTCTGCTTTTTCTTCCGAAACACCTAATTTTTCTGCATATACTGTTTTTGCAGGTTTTCCATCGAATTTACAAATCTCTCTCTTAACCGGGTTTGATTCATTTACAAAGAAAGATTTTCCTGTCGGTTCAAAGATTATTTCCTGACGAATATCAAATGCACAACGGGTTTTTACAAAAAGCATTACGGCACCGTCAGTTGTGGTTTTTCCGTTATAGCTTACATAAGTAATCGGAGTGTCGCCGGTAAATCCTGCCGTTCCGCCTCCTAACGGGAAGTTGTCATTTTTAATAATCGAATAGAAGTTTGAAAGAATCGTTTCTTCAGCATTATACACACCATTTGTATAGGCAACGCAAAAGGCATCTTTTCCTGAATCACTGTCACCGCAACGAATTCCAATCTGGGACAATGCAGTCTCAATATCTTTTTTGCTTGCAACCGGATACTTGCTTCCGTTCTCAACAAGAACACCTTTTACTTTTGTGCCGGAGTCACGCATTGTGGTTAAAAGAATTGTATTATTTGTAAATCCTGCAGAAGAAATTTCACCGGCAGTACTTACGCCTATGACTTCGCTTTTTGGAAATTTTTCTTTGACTGCAATTGATAGGGCTTCAAAGTCATAGCTTATGGCCGCAAAAAAAAACACTGCCTGATAGTCATCCGGTGATTTTTTTAAGCGACTGACCAATTCATTGACGGCCATGTTTATATCTGTCCGCTGTGTCTGAACTACTTCCTGTTCCATATATACTCCATCCGACGCTGCAATTCTATTCAGGGTGAAGATTCTACCTGGATAAATCTTCTCTGAATATATCTTCAGTAAATTTTAACACAGAATCATTCTATTTTCTATTTGCACAGCACATATAATTTGTGGAAGGACTTCAGGATTCATAAGATTCGGCAGCAGATTCTCTGTACCGATAATATTTGTTATGCCCACGGCTCACTGAGCCGGTTTAAAAAAGACAGTAGAAAATTTCGTTAAAATAGAGTATAATCTTTTATTATGTTGGCAAGACCGTTTATAAAATGGGTTGGTGGGAAAAAACAGCTTTTGGAAGAAATTCGAGAAAAATATCCCTCAGAAATAGAAAAGTATTGCGAGCCTTTTGTTGGCGGTGGTGCAGTACTTTTTGATATTTTAAGCAAATTTAAACCTTCTCAAATTTTAATTAATGATATAAATAAAGAACTCATAAATACATATTCACAAATAAAAAATAATTGCGAAGGAATGATTTCTCAACTTTCAGAAATTCAAGCAATTTATAAGAATCATTCTGTAGAAGAAAATAAAGAATTTTTCTATGAAAAACGAGCAAGATACAATGAACTTAAAGTAAATGGAAATGACGCTGAAAATCTTGAAAAAGCTGTATTGTTTATTTTCTTAAACAAAACTTGTTTCAATGGTTTATACCGTGTAAATTCTAAAGGTCTTTTCAATGTTCCATTTAACAGTGCAAAAAATCCGCTTTTGTGTGATGAAGAAAATCTTCGAGCATGCTCTAAACTTTTACAGTCTGTGGAAATGAAAGTCGGAGACTATAAGGAATGCAAAAGTTTTATTGATGATAAAACTTTTGTTTATATAGATCCGCCTTATAGACCGCTTACGCAAACAGCAGCTTTTACCTCTTATTCAGAAAACGGCTTTACCGACAAAGAACAGATAGAGCTTGGCAACTTTATTACAGAAATCTCCAACAACGGCGCAATGGTTCTTGCTAGTAATTCAGACCCTAAAAACGCAAACGAAAATGATAATTTCTTTGATGATATGGGCGTTCCGGCTAAAGCCGGCGGCTGTTCCGCACTTCGCTACCGCTCATTCCTTCACTTCGTTTCGGAACGCCTACGGCGGTGCTCCATAGCCTAACGCTGAAAATGACTTTTTATTTCAACTTACAAATAGCAGAAAACTATCATAGCAATTCTCAAAAAAGCAGAGTTCTTACGGAAGATTGGGTTGAAAGAAACTTGTATTGCCCTATTTGCGGAAAGCCATATATAAATAGATATAAAAATAATCATCCAACTGGCGACTTTTATTGTAAAGATTGTTCGTCTGATTTTGAGTTGAAAAGTAAGGAGAGTAATTCGGGGAAACTGTCTAAAACAATTACTGATGGTGAATATTCTACCATGATTTCAAGAATTACATCTTTTAGAAATCCAAATTTCTTTTTTATGACTTATAAAAATTATGCCGTTGATAATTTTATCTTAATCCCAAATCACTTTTTTTCGCCTCAGATAATTATAAAACGAAAACCGCTTGGACCTGATGCACGCAGAGCCGGTTGGACAGGTTGCAATATTGATATTTCCTCTATTCCTGATTCCGGCAAAATTTTTATTGTAAAAAATCAAATAGAAATAGAACATGAAACTGTAATTTCAAATTATGCAAAGACAAAATCATTAAAAACTTCAAATCTTGAATCTCGTGGCTGGCTACTTGATACTTTAATGTGTGTTGAGAAAATTCCTACAAAGGACTTTACACTTAATCAAATGTATGCTTTCGAAAATGAGCTTAAAGTAAAACATCCTGAAAATAATTTTGTCAAAGATAAGATTCGACAACAGCTTCAATATTTACGAGATAAAGGTTTTATAGAATTTGTAACGCCAGGACATTACAGCAAAATCTCTTGATTTATTTTTAATTTTGATCAATAGTTTTCTTATGAAAAGATATGAAGTAACGATAGAAGAAACTGTTGATGAAACTTTTTCATTTGAAGTTCCTGATAATGTTGATATTTATGAATATGTTCGAGAAAACTATTACAATGGTAAAATTGTACTTGAACCTGGAGAATGTCAATTTAGACAAATGGAAATCCATGACTTATTTGATAACTCATGGATTGATTGGCAGGAATTTTAATTGGGGCGTTGCGGGGTCCCCCCGCAGAAGGGGTAGCGGAAAACCGAAGGTTTGAAGCGAGGGGAAGACTTTCCCCTTCTTACTTTCTTTCTAACGGAGGAATATCAGTTCAAAGTGGAAAACAAGTCATCGTAAACAAAGGAGATTGGGATAAATCTCAAGGCTTCGAGAAAGACAACGAGTTTAATTACAAATGGCTTTCCCTTTGTAGGGAAAAATCATGCGGTAAACATCCAACTCAAAAGCCGCTTCCGCTACTTGCAAGAATAATTTTGGCGAGTACAAAGGAAAATGACTGGATACTTGATCCTTTTACAGGAGCAAGTACAACAGGAATTGCAGCAAGTTTACTTAATAGAAGATTTTTAGGGCTGGATAAGGAAGACGATTTTTTGAAGATTTCAAAAAATCGTCGAATAGAAATTGATGATAGTGTAAAATAAAGTTCGCAATTTCGTCTTTAAAATTGAAAAAAGTCATTGAAAACGCCAGAATGTTTTTTGCTTAAGAAAACTAAAGG
>JAZUJH010000033.1:0-13669 GCA_045642665.1 Treponema sp. | reverse complement strand
GCGGCGCGCAACATGACGGCGTTTGTTACCAGCGCGA
The DNA here is from genome assembly GCA_045642665.1 of Treponema sp. Lineage (GTDB taxonomy): Bacteria > Spirochaetota > Spirochaetia > Treponematales > Treponemataceae > Treponema_D. The sequence continues at coordinate 13,632 of JAZUJH010000033.1, read as the reverse complement.
AAGCACTCTTTACAAAATAATTCACAATATTTACTATATAAGGTATTATGAAAGTTACTTTGAAGGACATAAGAAGACTTCAGGATGAAGTTACCGAAAAAATAAAATCTAAAAAAGATGATCCGGACACAGATTTCCATGAACTTGCAAAACTCAGAACGCTAAATTTCAATATCTCCATGCTTTTTCTGAGATACAGCATGGAAAAAGACAGCACAGAGATTGAACTTACGCAGGAAGATTCCAGCATAATCGAAGCTCTCAAGCCGAAAATACGGCAGGTTTCCGTCATCACCCCAAAGATTACGACGGAGGACTCGATAAGAAATATATGCACCCTTGCAAAAAATATTCTTGATGACATACGGTTCCTTTCTGCAACCGTCGAGGAATTTGACAAGGACTGCACAAACATTTTCCTCAAACAGAATATCAGAAACAAGGTTGTGCAGGCACAGAATTATCTTGAACTTCTCCTGCCTCTTGAAACTGACAAAAAAACAATGGAACTCTGGAAAAGGGAAATCATTGAAGAAAGAAGTTCCGCTGCCTCAATGATGGGACGTGCAAAGACAGAAAAGAAGTCCGCAGCCGCAAGGGCAAACGGAAAAAAAGGCGGGAGACCTAAAAAGTCTGAAGACCATGAAAATGTTTCCGAGAAGAAGCCGTCCAGAACTGTCTCCAGAACAAAAACGTCTGCCGCAGCTAAGAAGGTTTCAACGGAAACTTCAAAAAAATCCCCCGCCAGAAAGACTGTCTCTGCTAAAAAAAATACAGTAACAAAAAAAACAACAAAATCAACAGGAAAGAAAAAGTAAATGACCTGGATGTTACTTGACATAAGAGCATTTTTTTTAGATTATTAAACAATTATGGAAAATACATTTTTGTCACGACAGTATCTTGAATCAGTTTCCACGGCGGATCTTCTGTCTCTTGCGGACGACTACGGAATTGATATTCCCGATAACCTTAACAGAAGATTCATCATCGGCGAACTCCTTGAAGTGGCGGAAGAAATTTCAAGCGTAAATTCTTCAGACTATGATGTTCAGATAAGTGATACCGTACCTGATTCAGAAGCACTTCCAAGAACCTTCAACGCAACACAAATTTTTGCTATCATGCGGACACCGGCATGGGCTTATGTATACTGGGATATACGTGACAGTGAATTCAAGAAGCTTAAAAAGAATTATGACTTCAACGGAATGACACTGAGAGTTTCTTTCTACGAAGAAAAGGACTCTGAAACCCCTGTAGAATCCTTTGACGTTGACATTGAAGAAAGTGACAGGGAGCAGTATGTTCTCCTTCCTTCAAGCAAGGTATTCTTCAGAGTGGAACTGTGCTTCATGCATGACAATGACAGAAGACTTTCAATGGCGAAGAGCGAAATAGTTGAAATTCCAGCGGAAAATGAAATTCTTAAGAACTATCAGCCAGGGCAGAAACTCAGGGTCTCTCCTCTGGTAAAGCTTTCAGGAATGGAAAACCTTGTGAAAACTCAGTACAGAGACCACAGACAGTCCTTCTCTTCATGAAACACGCAGGCCATATCCAGCGAAGATAAATATCAGACCAACAAAAAGGGAGTTAAAAATTGGCAGACAAAAAATTAATCTTAGTTATAGTTGCTGAACAGGGATACTTTCACAGACTTTCTGACAGAAATTCTTTTCCAATAGAAAACGACATTCTTTTTTCCGCCATCTCTGATACATATCTTCCGCTGCTGAACATGCTCAGCTCCCTGGAATCGGAAAACATTCCCGTAAAGCTTAGCATTGTACTGAGCTCAAGCATCACCACCCTTCTTTCTGATCCACAGATTCAGCAGCAGTACATTGACTTCCTGGACAGAAGAATTGCCCTCGGAAATGAAGAGATTGAACGCAACAAGGATGACCCTGAAATTCTTGGACAGGTAAAGTATTGTCTGACAAAATATATGAAAGACAAGCTTGACTTTACGGAAGTATTCTCACAGGACCTTGTAGCAAAATTCAAGTACTTCGCATCAAAAGATATTCTTGAGATAATTCCGACCGCAGCAACTTACGCTTATCTTCCGCACTATTCGGACATGACAGAAATTCTGAATGCCCAGGTGGAAACAGGTATAAGAACAAACCGCCGCCACTTTGATGATGCGGGAGAAGGTTTCTTTCTTCCGTACATGGGATGGGAATCCAACCTTGACAAAATCCTTCGCTCATACGGCGTGAACTATACAATCCTTGACGCAAAGTCAGTGCTCTTTTCAAAGACGATTCCTGACCGCGGTGTTTTTGCTCCCTGCAGAACCCAGAACTCTCTTGTAGTTTTTGCACGAGACAATGAAAGCACAAACGAAATCAACGGTGAACAAGGTTTCATAAGAAACGAGGCTTACCGTTCACAGCTCAAGGACATTGGCTATGAGCTTGAAAATTCAAGGCTGGAAACTTTCCTGGGAAATACAAGCGCAAGAATCCAGACCGGATACAAATATTGGGCAAACGATGGTGAAGAGGAAGATGAATCAGAGGATTCAAATTCCGTATACAACATTGAGGCTGCAAAAAAGCAGGCACAGCTTGATGCCGAAGCTTTCTATAAAACGAAGTGTGAAAAGCTTGCAAAAGCCAAGGCATATCTTGAAGACGAGGACCCTCTTCTGCTTTGCACAATTCCGGCGGAACTTCTTGGCCAAAGCTGGCATGAAGGTATGATGTGGCTGGAAAACCTTATCCGTCTTGTAGCAGCTGAAGGTGTTCTTGAACTTTCACACTGCAGTGAGCACCTGGAAGAACAGTACTCACTTCCAAAGATTTCACCATACCCTTGTGCATCAGAAGGATTCGGTTATGCAGAAAATCTTCTGGACAACCAGAACAGCTGGATGCTCCGCTATGTTCGCAAAGCAAGTGAAAGAATGGTTGACATTGCTGAACGCTTCCCAAGTGAGACGGGACTGAAAGAAAGACTCCTAAACCTCGGAGCAAGGGAAGTTCTGCTTGCACAGTCAAGCGACTGGCCCAGAATGGTTCAGGACGGACTTCTTCCTGATTATGCGGTTGAGGAATTCAAGAAGAATATTCTTTCCTTCACTACAGTATTCGATTCCCTTGCGAGCAACACTGTCAGCACGGAATGGCTTACGGGTCTTGAAAAGGAACATGCAATTTTTCCCTGGATCAACTACAGAATTTTCAGCAGAAAAAAATAAAACTTGCCTGCAGGGTTCCTTGGCGTAAAAATTCAAGGAATTCCTGCCGATACTCAACGGGTAGGAGTTTAGATGAAAAAAAAATCTAAGGCGTTTCTGCCCCTTTTTATTTTGCTCACACTATTTACAGCCTCTGTCCTGCTCAATTCCTGTGCCTCAGCGGACAAGACACAGGTTGATGACCTGTATAAAGATTATCCTGAATATTTTTTTAAGAAAATTAACACGGCCATATCTTTCGTGAAAGCCGCAAACTATAAGAATGCTGTAACAGAATTCACAAAAAATGAAGGCCAGGGAGAATGTGCACTTGACTTTGAAATGGACGCATTCAGAAAGCAGGAACATTCCTCTTCCCTCCAGAAGCAGATAGAAGATATTATCCGCAACGTAAAAAGAAGTGTTAGTTCATACGAAAAACTTCAGAATCAGCTTTCCGGAATAGAAAAAAATTTTATGGCAAGCATGTCTGACGGAAACTATGCCAGGGCCCTGGAAGATTTCACTGCAGCAAAAGCAAGACTTGATTCATTCATCCAGATAAGAAATTCAATTACAAAAGACGGATGGACCCTTGAAAATATCTTTACGGGAATGAAATCAAGAGGAGAAGCTGAGGATGCATCATATCTTTCCTATGCCTCAAAATTTATTCTGGGAATGGATACTTATGAAAACTCTGGTATAATCGGTGCAATGGATGCCCAGTGGCAGAATCTTATAGGAAAATTCTACACTCCAACATACAATGAGATAATCAGAAACTGTACACTTCTTGCCGCGAACCTCAACGAAAAAAATATACTTGCAAAGACCTTCGATGATAAGACAAACACCGCTTACTCAAACAGGATAAAAGCGCTGCAGCCTGTCCTTCTTGAAATTGTTACAGAAAGTTCTGCACAAAGTTTCAGGAGGTCAGACCCAAGAAGCAGTTCCTACAGGACCTATATCCAGTCCATCAGCATTCTCTCCGTTTTACCGGACAAAGCTGTGAGTCTCCTTAAACTTGGAAACGAAATCAGTCTTTTCTCTGAAAAACTTGAACTTCCTGAACCTTCATCCGAAGAAATGCTTGCTGCATTCAGGGAAGGAAACGAAAGCTATACAGCAACACTCATTTCCCTTGCAAATTCTTTCACCCCTTTCATCAATACAACGGATTCTGTTTTCCATGAAAAATGGATAAACGAACTTTCAGCTGTCCCTGCGGAAATTCCTCACTGGAAAGAACTTTTTGACCCCTACAGGACAACCTGTTCATATCTCAAAAAAAATACCATGGACCAGGCAAACAGCATTCTCATAAAAGCAGGAAACCGGGTACAGGAATGCGGTGCACTCATGTATGATGACGACAAAAAACTTTATGAGTCCTATATGGCAATGCTCCCTGGCACAGAGGATCCTGATGTTGAAAAATATCCTTCGAGAGTTATAAACACAATAAATGTTCTTCAGCAGCAGCTCAGGAATGACATGAACTCACTGAACAATGCATCAGCACTGTTTAATTCAGGCTCATACATATTTAAAAGCAATATTCAGGTTCTGCAGAAAAGAATCAGGGACTCCTCCGAAAAAATCAACAGTATAATTAAAGATTCAGACACAATGCTTACTAACGCGCGCGTTCAGCAGAGACGTTCCCTTAGTGCACGAAACGAAATGGATTCTCATTACAATTCGGCCGTAAGTTTTCTTGAAAAAGGGGACATTCCTAATACCAGGTCAAAGCTTACAAGGGCGGAAGAAACTTACAATGCAAATCTTACGGGAATCGCGCTGGATACGGATATTCAAACGGAAGCATACAACAGGCTAATGAAGATGAAGCAGGATATTGTAGACAAACAGAAACCTCTTCTTTACGCGCAGGTTAGAAAATTTAAGACGGAAGCAAAGAACTCATATTATGCAGGAAATTTTGAAGACGCAAGCTATTACGCAAGCGAAGCCCAGTCAACAATGGTGAACTGGGGAAAATTCATGGACAGTGAAATTGAACCTGACGACGAACTTGAAAAGCTGATCAGTCTGATCAACACGGCCCTGAACATTAAAAGCGGACGAGCTCTTAATCCAAACAACGCGCTGTACCCGGAAATGTCCCAGCTTCTCTCAATTTCCCAGCAATATTTCGCCATAGGACAGAACCTCATAAAACAGGGGAACAGGTCCGAAGGCATTGAATATCTCAGGAAGGCGAAGACAAAAATAAATGACATCAAGCTGGTTTATCCCAGAAACCAGGATGCCAACATTCTTTCCATGAAGATTGACCAGATTATTGACAGAGACCAGTTCAACATCACCTTCAAGACAAGATATGATGAGCTGCGGAAAATAAATTACAGGCAGAAGGATTCACAGGCCCAGATAGGATATACTGACCTTCTTGACCTTTACGAAATTAATCCGACTTATCCGGGACTGAAGGATTTCATTTATTCCGTTGAACTTACACTAGGACTTAAGCAGCCTCCCGTTGCCGATTCCTCTGCACAGGAAGCTCAGGAAATTGCTGCAAAGGCACAGCAGGCCCTGAATGCTGCCGGAAGAGACACTTTTAAGCTTGAAGCAGCAAAAACATTAGCAAGACAGGCTCTTGCCCTAAACGCAAACAACGGGCTTGCCCTTCAGGTTCTTGACGAAATTGCGATGAGAACAGGAGCCCAGGCAGCAGTTGTATTGTCTGCCCTTGACGAATCCCGCTACCAGAAAGCGGTTACATATTTACAGAACGGAAATATTGTTGAAGCGAACGCAACTTTCCAGCAAATTTGGAGCACCCCGGCTAACAGACGCTCAGCAAAGGTTCTTAAACTCAAAAGTAGAATTGAAGGTATGCTGAAATGAAATTTAAAAAAATATTTGTCAGTTTTATTTTATTATTTTCTCTTGCACCTATTTTTGCGCAGAAATTCTATTGGGAAAATCCGAAAAGAATTACCAACCAGAATTCCGACTGCAGATATCCTTCCTCTGTTTCAGGTCTGACAAAAAAATCAAAGACCTCAGCAGTTTTCTGGGAGGAAATTGATAAAGCGGAAAGCCAGATTTATTTGTGCATGAGCACTACAAGTGACGGTGTCAACTGGAGTGAAGGAAAACATTTTGCAGGACCATTCGGATTTTATGGGGAGGCACCGGAAATTTATTCGGTCACAGTAAATTCAAGGGGAACAATTGCAGTTGCCGTTCTCAGCAGAATCAATGAAATAACTGTCTACATGACCGATGACGGCGGTGAAAGTTTTTCACGGCAGATTTTTGCACAGGAGGAGAATCCTTTAATAGGTCCAAGAATCTTTACATCCTCGAACGGAGGGTTCATAGTTTTTGCAAGCCTGGCAGGAGACGAATCCTTTTCACTTCTCTACAGCTCCTCAAAAAACGGAACTGAATGGAGTGAATTCACGCAGTTTCCCTTTGAAGCAGAGAACTCCGCCAACCCTCTGGTTCCTTACCTTACAAACATCAGCGGCGGAGACCTGCTGGTATTCCAGGCCTATTATTTTACCGGAAACCGCTACACCTTCCAGATTTTCTCATCAGTTACAAAAGATGACGGCCTTACCTGGTCAAATCCTGTAATGGTCACAGAAAATTCTGAAAACTTTGCTGACTACAATAACCAGCGTCCGATGGCTCTCAAATACGGGAACAGTGTTTATCTTGCATGGGAAAGATCCAAATACGGAAGCATAGCAACTTCAATAAACATCTGTACCTTGAACGACAGGGGAGAACCTAAGACTAAACCTGCCATCATAAGCACAACAGGAAGCGCTGTTCATCCTGTTCTTTTTGACTACAGCAATGCCCTTTACTGTCTGTGGAGTGACTCACAGTCAAACAACAACAAGGTATACATGTCACGCCAATACAAAACTTACTGGGGTGATCCGGATGCTATTATAGAAAACATTGCGGCTTCCTCGTACCCTGTATCCTCAGCAAGAGGCAAGGAGCTTTCCTTCATCTGGCAGCAGCAGGTTCCCAACCAGAAAAACCGTTACCAAATTTCAATGCTTCTGAAGGATTCAACCTGCTATCCTCCTAACTATGAATCAAAAAATTTTAAGGACGGAAAAGCTGGCAAGGACACAGAACTTGACGTGAAAATTGTTGCAGCGGATGACTCTTCAGGTATTGAAGGTTTTTCCTGGATCTGGACCCAGGACGAAAACGCTCTTCCAGAAAAAAAAATCAACAGCATCATCCAGGAATCTGATCTTCATCTTGAGGCAGAGAAAGAAGGCAGCTGGTATCTTAAGATCCGGCAGGTAGATTTTGCAGGCAACTGGTCCGAACCTCTCATACTTACATACAACCTTGACACAACACCTCCGAAAATTCCTGTCATTGAACCTCTTGATGTGGATGAATACGGCTTCGCGAAGAGCAATACAATTTCAATCAAATGGAAAGGAAACGAGGAAGACACAGATGTTGCAGGTTACACATGGTCTCTGCAGTATATAAGTTCCATTCCCCAGAGGCTTTCAACAAATTCTCGTCATCCTCTTAGAATAAAGGCTGACAAAGTAAATGAGCTTAAAGAGAATCTTCTCGAGGCAAACATGGATAAGCTTGAAAACTATGCACAGCCTCCGCGGTATATAAAGGGAAACGCTGAAAAACTTTCAGAAAATCTTTACAACTACAGGAACGGTCTGTACATTTTCACGCTTTCTTCCATAGACACAGTCGGAAACATCAGCGAATGTGCATCAATGCCTATCATACTGAACAAATATAATCCTGTGACATATATTACGGCCGTCAATTCCGTTATCAACAGCTTCGGTGACATAGAAATGGAAATCTACGGAGGTGGCTTCACGTACGACGGAAAAATCAGTGCGGTTTATCTGGATAAAGACGGTAAAGCACCTTACGATTATATTCTCACCGAAAGGAATGGTGACTACACTGCTACTTCCGAAAACAGAATTACGAACATTACGCTTTTGGAAATTGAAAGCGGCGACTACTTTATAGGTCTCAGCCACACTGACCGAGGTCTTTATTTTACCGGCAAACCTATGCTGAAAATTGAGCAGTACGGAACGGTAAAGACTGTCAACAAAAAAACATTCCTGCCTGACTGGATTATAAAAGCTTCCAGGTCAGGTAAAAAAATAAGCCTGGCCCTTATCGCCCTTACACTTTTGTGCATATTCGCAGTAATGACGATTGTGTTCGCAACAAAGGGACTTTCAAGTACGGCAAAAGAAACTGTCCAGGTTCATGCAGAAATTAAAGCACTTATCGAAGGAGATGCTATGCCTCACGAAAAAAAATCAAAGACCCAGAAAATGTATAAAAAAGGAATCGGACTTCGGTTCAAGCTTCTTGCATATATTATGATTCTCATGATGCTTCTCATGGCGGTACTTATTTCTGCCCTCGGATACGTTATGGTACGCCGTGAGGAAGTTACGCGGGTAAAGGCTCTTCAGGAAAAGACGAACATCGTTCTTGATTCCATTTCAAGCGGCGCTAAAATTAATCTGCCTAACGCTTCAAGCAATCTTCTTGCGCTCAGCGACCTTGTGGAAGAGACAGGTTCATTCTCCGATGCAAAATATGCAGTCATAACAGGTTTCTCGGAAGAGGAAACTAATACCAGCATTGACTATGTATGGGCAACGAACGATCCTTTCATTGCAAAGAAAGTTGATACCGAGACTGTGATATTCGGGAAGAGCCGCTTCAGGACTGATTCCATTGCTGCAATAGAAAAAGATTGCATCGAACTAAATGACACGGCTGCAGCAGAAATAAAAAATATTTCACAGCAGATTACGGAACTTACGAACGAAGGGCTTTCTCTTGCAGGCAAGGATGACAAGGAAAGTGTTGAACGGAGAACTGAAATCTCAGAAATCACGACACAGCTAAGAAGACGCGTTGACAATACGCTTGATAAAATTGCAAACGACGGAATGGGAAGCTTTCCTCACTACAATCCTGATGCAATTGACTATGAAAACAGCACTTATCTCTTCTACAAACCTGTCCTCTATAACAGGGGCGGGGAAGAAATTTATGTACACGGAATTGTATTTGTTGAAGTAAGCACCCAGTCTCTCATCAATGAGATTCAGGAAGCAAGAATAACTATCATGAAAACTTCCGCCTACATTATTGTTGCAGCCCTGGTCCTTGGATTCATAAGTGTCATTCTTCTTTCAGGAATCATCGTCCGTCCGATAAACAAGCTGGCCCGTCATGTTGCAATGATCCGCGATACTGACGACAAGGAAACGCTTGCGGGAAAGGACCTTCACATCAGGAGCAAAGATGAAATCGGCGTCCTGGGTGACACTATAAACGAAATGACAAGAAGTCTTGTAGAAGCGGCGGTACAGGCAAAAAACCTTACATTCGGCAAGGAAGTTCAGACAAGGTTCATCCCCCTTCAGATTGATGAAAAAGGAAACACTCTCACAACAGGAAAACTTTCCGCACAGGGCATGGACCTTTTCAGCTATTATGCAGGTGCTGATGATCTTTCCGGTGACTACTTTGACTACAAGCAGCTGGATGAAAATCATTATGCGGTCATCAAATGCGATGTTTCAGGTCACGGAGTACCGGCAGCTCTTATCATGGTTGAAGTTGCTACACTCTTCCTAAACGCGTTCAGTTCATGGAGCATGAAAAATCCTAAGCAGGGAACGAATCTTGGTCCTGTCGTAGGACAGATTAATGACCTCCTTGAAAGCAGAGGATTCAAGGGACGCTTTGCAGCTTTCACACTTGCACTCATAAACGCCAGGACAGGAGAATGCTGGTTCTGTAACGCAGGCGACAATCTTGTACAGATTTATGACAGCACGCTCCAGAAAAAGAAATCAATCACCCTTCCGGAAACTCCTGCCGCAGGTATGTTCAGCACAGACCTTGTTGATATGAAGGGAGGCTACGGTGTGCAGAAACTTATGCTCAAAAAGAATGACGTTCTTCTGCTGTACACTGACGGTATTGAAGAAGCAAAGCGCAACTTCAGGGACGCAAAGGATAACATAATTGCCTGCAAGGAGGACGGCCTCAGTGAAGGTGATGAACATGAAACTCACAAGGTGGGTGAAACTTCAGAAGAAATGACACCGGAACGTGTTACAGAAATCATTGAAACAGTTTACGCAAAGGGAATCTATAATCTCAGGAAATGTCACAACGCAAACAGCAATGAAGAATTCTCCTTTGATTTTTCAAATTCTGAAGGAACAGCGGAAGATGCCATCATGGCGCTTGTTTCAATTGAGAAGGTATTCAGAATGTACAGACCTGCAGTCCCTGCCCCTACGGACAGAATAAAGGTTGACAAAAAGATTGATGAATTCCTCAGGCTTCATTTCAGGGAATACAGCGTCTACTGCATGGAAAGAAGTGAAATTGAAACCGACGCAACGCACATATATTATCACGGGGTTCTCGAGGATCCTCAGTATGATGACCTTACCCTGATTGCAATAAAAAAGAGCTGAACTTAAGGAAGTTCAGGATTTTATAAAAAAGTAATACGGAAGGAGTATTAATATGGTTGACGTAAAAGTCATGGACGGCAACAGGAATCTTGTTGAAGTAGAAAAAAAAGGTTGCTTCACAGTTTATGAACACCAGAGAGATCTTAGCGTAACTCCGGGTTGTTCGGAAGTAGCATACTTCATGCAGGAAATGAACTTCAAGAAGCGACAGGTTCTATGTGAACTTAATAACTCGCAGGTAAAGGTTCAGGCAGGTGCAATGCAGTGGACAGCAGGCAACATTGAATGTGAAACAGGTGTAAAAGGTGTCGGAGGATTCCTTAAGGGAGCAATGAAAGGTCTTGTTACAGGGGAATCTGCCATAAAGCCTTTGTACACGGGCAGCGGATATCTTATGCTGGAACCTTCATATAATTATCTTCTGGTGGAAGACGTTGCAAGCTGGGGCCCCCGGGGAATTGTCATAGAGGACGGAATGTTCCTAGCATGCGAAAGTTCTGTGCAGGAAAAGATTGTGGCACGCAGCAGTGCTTCTTCTGCCTTTGCCGGAGGGGAAGGATTTTTTAATCTCTGCCTCTGCGGCAAAGGTCACGCTGTTCTTGAAAGCTATGTCCCGAGAGAAGAACTCATTGAAATAGACCTGCAGAATGATGTCTGCAAGATTGACGGAAACATGGCAATCGCATGGTCGGGGTCCCTTCAGTTTACAGTTGAACGCTCATCAAAATCCCTCATAGGCTCTGCCGTGAACGGTGAAGGTCTTGTGAATGTTTACAGAGGAACCGGCAAGATTCTCATGTCACCTACACTTCCAGGAACGCTCATGAATACATCATACTCCCCGTCTACTGCGGCCGCAAGCAAGGGTATCGGTTCAAGAATCTCTGATATGCTTTCGGACTCATAATCAAAAAAAAGTTTCATGCCTCCGGAAAACTGAAGAACATGTTTTTTGGAGGCTTCAATTCTATATACGGTATACTGAAATACTTGAAAAATGCACTTCTTTTGTATATACTCTATTCTGAATGTTAAGGTGGCTGTATACATGAGAAACTTTAACAGACAGCATAGTCCCTATGCAAAAAATTTATGATTTGAGGTAAAACTATGGTCTACACAGCAGAAGTAGAACACATGTGTCCTTTGGCTAAAGGTGCATATCATGGACCTGCTCCAATTCCTGAAGAAGGTAAATGGGTACAGGTAAAAAAAGTAGAAGACATTTCTGGCTTTACACACGGTATCGGTTGGTGTGCACCACAGCAGGGTGCATGTAAGCTTTCTTTGAACGTTAAAGACGGTATCATCGAAGAAGCTCTCGTAGAAACAATCGGTTGTTCTGGTATGACACACTCAGCAGCTATGGCTTCAGAAATCCTTATCGGAAAGACACTTCTTGAAGCTCTCAACACTGACCTTGTTTGTGATGCTATCAACACAGCTATGCGCGAACTCTTTATGCAGATTGTTTACGGTCGTACACAGTCTGCTTACTCTGAAGGCGGACTCAAAGTTGGAGCTTCCCTTGAAGACTTGGGAAAGAACCTCCGCTCACAGGTTGGTACAATGTTCGCAACAAGAAAAACAGGTCCTCGCTACCTCGAAATGACAGAAGGTTACGTAGAAACTTGTGCTATTGACAAGGACAACCAGATTATCGGTTACAACTGTATCAACTTCGGTAAATTGATGGATGCTCTCAAGGCAGGAAAGCCGGCTCAGGAAGCAATCGAAGGTGCTCGCACACATTACGGTCGTGTTACAGCAGAACAGGGTATGGTAAAACTTATCGACCCACGCAAGGAGTAAGAAGATGGCATTGTTTGAAGATTACGCAGGACGCATTCCTCAGGTAAATAAGGCTCTTAAAGAATACGGTTTCTCAGAAGGTGAAGCAGGACTTCAGGAAGCTCGCAAGCTCTGTCAGGACAACGGTTTTGACCCATATGAAATTTGTGAATCAACACAGCAGATTTGTTTTGAAGATGCAAAATGGGCATACGTTCTTGGTTCAGCAATCGCTCTCAAGAAGGCTCAGGACAAGACTGGTTCAGAAGCTGCTGCAAACATCGGTATCGGACTCCAGGCATTCTGTCTTCCAGGTTCAGTTGCTGATGACCGCAAAGTAGGTCTCGGACACGGAAACCTCGGTGCACGTCTTCTTTCTGAGGAAACAAAGTGCTTCGCATTCCTGGCAGGCCACGAATCATTTGCAGCTGCTGAAGGTGCTATCAAGATTGCTGAAAAGGCAAACAAAGTTCGCAAGAACCCTCTCCGCGTTATCCTTAACGGTCTCGGAAAAGATGCTGCAAAGATTATCAGCCGCATCAACGGATTCACATACGTTCAGACAAAGTTTGACTACTTCAACGGACAGGGAACAGACAAGGCTCTCACAGTTGTAGAAGAAATTACTTACTCTGACGGACCAAGAGCAAAGGTTAAGTGCTACGGTGCTGACGATGTACGTGAAGGTGTAGCAATCATGTGGCATGAAGGTGTTGATGTTTCTATCACTGGTAACTCTACAAACCCAACACGCTTCCAGCATCCAGTAGCAGGTACATACAAGAAGGAACGCCTCCTTGCTAACGAAAAGTACTTCTCAGTAGCTTCCGGCGGTGGTACAGGCCGTACACTTCACCCAGATAACATGGCTGCAGGTCCAGCTTCTTACGGTATGACTGATACTATGGGTCGTATGCACTCAGACGCTCAGTTCGCAGGTTCATCTTCAGTTCCTGCACACGTTGAAATGATGGGTCTTATTGGTGCTGGTAACAACCCAATGGTTGGTATGACAGTTTCAACAGCTGTTTCTATCGAGGAAGCTGCTACAGCTGGTAAGTTCTAATATTTAGTAAACTTAAGCTTTTATAGAAGTAATTAGGAGTGATTTGACTTAAAAAGTTGATC
>JAZUJH010000032.1:0-2197 GCA_045642665.1 Treponema sp. | reverse complement strand
AAGAAAATAAATAATAATTTATTAAATTTTACTGGAAACAAAAAATAAAACTGCCGCTCCCTTGAAACGACAGTTAAAAGACACTAATAAAAATGGATGATAATAAACTGAAACAAAATAAATTAATCAATCTTCCAGCCTGCAATTCCGCCTTTCGAGCTACTCAATATTATTGCAACTTTATGAATCTTCTTATTTGTATCTGCAAACTTTTTACCATAATCCTGCTCCGTAATGTGTGCAAGAGTATCCGCAATAACATCTTCAACAAAAAGATTCTTGTCCATTCTTATTGAGAAAATATAGATATCACCTTCAGTACATACAATTATATCTGAATGAGATGTATTTTTTCCGAAATCATCAAGAATAATAAATCCTGTAAGCTTAAGGATAATGCTGAAAGCAATTTTATAAACATACTCGGAGCTTTCTTTCATAGAAGATATTGCTTCTTCATCAATTATAATGGAAACAAATTTTGAAATAAACGACAGTATATCACCTTTCTGCAGATATTCCCTGAAAACAGCAACCTCTGCTCCAAATTTGCTTACAGATCCAATCCTTGTGAAATATGGAACAATACTTCTAAGAAGACAATACTTCACTTCTTCATTAGGAATTGAAAGATTGAATATATTGTTCACGGAGTCATAAGAATTAATTGAAAGATACCCGCTCTGGTAGATCAGAGAAATCATGTCCGAATCAGTCCATCTGTATTCCATCAAATCTTCCGCATCAACTTTTAGACCATCAATCAGGTTAAAAAGATTGTAATGATTTTTCAGAAGCATCTTGATTAAAATTGTAGGAAGACCTGTGTTTACCCAGAAATTATTCATTTCTCCGGAGGCAAGGGAACTTAATACAGAATAAGGATTCAAAACTTTTTTCTGGTTTTTAGAAAAACAGTAGTTTCCGTATTTCTTTATAAGCTTTTCAATTGAAAAGTTACTTTCCGATATATGTTCACTGAAATTTGTGTTAAGTTCATCGGGAGTGAATCCACAGATTGAACTGTAATTCTTGTCCAATGAAATATCTCTGAACTGATTTGACCCGTTAAAGATATTTACGCTTGCAAACTTTGAAATACCTGTAAGCAGAGCAAATTTTATGTAATAATCGTTTCCATTCAAAACGCTATAGAAATTTCTTAACAGGTCTCTGCTATGATTTTCATTATCAGTAAAAAGAGCGTCAAGGATTGGTTTATCATAATTATCAATCAGAACTACAACAGGTTTTCCGCTGGTTTCATAAATTCTATGAATAATATATTCAAAGCGCTTTGCATAATTTGAACGTTCTTCATGCTTTCCGTAACGATGCTCATACTCTGTCAGAAAAATATTAAGAGTTTCCTCCAGCTTCCACTCTTCATTGTAAAGGTCTGTGGAAAAATCCAGGTGCATAACAGGATATTCCTGCCAGTCCTGTTCAAGCTCTGCAATTTTGAGACCTACAAATAAATCCTTGCGGCCCCTGAAATAATTTTCTATTGCAGAAAGAAGCAGAGTCTTTCCAAAAAATCTTGGACGGCATAAAAAATAATAGCTTCCTGAATTTACAAGGTCATAAATATAATCTGTCTTGTCAACATACAAGTAATTTTCTTCACGAATCTTTTCAAAATCCTGAATTCCGATAGGCAATTTATTGTTTAAAACCATACTATCATTATAGCACAATAAAATCAAATTTGGAATAAATTGCCAAATAAAATATAAAAAAATTGGTTAATCGCTGAATTCTATGGGCAGATTGGAATTCAGCGAAAATTCTTATTTTATCAGGAAGTGGCTGAAATTCAGTTTTCCACAATTCAGGTAGATCATCGTCTTGAAGGATTCTGTGTTTTTGGAACAACTCGCCCTTCGCTTAATGTTTTGAATTATGCTGTCTGTCCCTTCAAGAATTGCATTGGTAAACTGATGTTCGAAGTAATTCAGTATGTCCTCAAGATGGTTACGTACCAGCTTTGCAAAGACCTTCATCTCGCTGATTCCGGAATGCGTGATTCGGCCTGTGAGTTTTTTAGCTTCTTCTTCGCAGCTTTACGGTCGGAGCATGACTCATAGATGCCCTGGAGCTCTTCACGCATCATCATGGCCTTTCCTGTCCTGAGATGAAGACTCATAAGGCTTTCCCTTTTTCCCTTCTGCTTCTCCGTCAGATTCTTCCCATTTTT
>JAZUJH010000031.1:0-19727 GCA_045642665.1 Treponema sp. | reverse complement strand
GACTTATTATTCGGCGACGGGCGCGCTTTGTCAGTTGTGAGCGAGGTCTTGACGAAACCTTACAAAATTATGTTAGTAAATAGCATTTGCAACTGTAAGGCTTTACACTTTCCATTATGGAAGTTACACCTGCAGAATTTGCGCGACAAGCTTTTGTTTCGCGGCAAAGTATTAACGGGAAAATTAAAAATGGTACTCTCATAATCAACTCGGCGGGGAAAATGGATACGGATAATCCTATTAACAGGGCTTATCTGGAGAAACATCGGAACCAGCTGCAACAGGATGCGGCCACTGAAGCATTTTTACAAAAACAGAAAATGGAAATTCAGGCGGCCGCTGAAAAGTCCGCAAATGATCTGCTGGAAAACATCCAAAACAATAATCAAATTAGTGCTGCTGAATTACAGGAAATGACTCTTGGTGAGATTGTGCGCAAGTTCGGGAACCTGGAAGGAATTGATAGATTCGTGAAGCTTCAAAAGGATCTTGTGACTATTGAGGAAAAGAATCAACGTCTGCAGGAAAAAAGATTGCAACAGTTGCCTCGTGATTTTGTAATTGCTCGGCTTTTCGGCTTTCAGCAGCAACAGGCCAGCCGTGTTCTGGATGTGCCGGAAGCTGGTGCGGATCAGATTATAGCTATGGTATTGGCGAATCCTGAAGGATGCAGGCAGAAAATTATTGAATATATGCGGGACCTGTTGAGTCGTGCTATTGGTGGCGCAAAAGAGCATGTTATTAATGAGCTTAGTTCTTTGCGTGCAAAATATGACGACAACAGCGACAGCATCAGCGACAAAATTGATGAGCTGATGGAAGCGAGCCAAAATTAATTAAAGCTTTTCTGGAGAGTTTATGTTCGACGTTAGAGTTAATTTACATATTCCATTTGAAGTTAAAAATGTTGAAGGTTTGTCTAAATATGATGCTGCAGAAAATGTTAGAAAATTGCTTTTGCAAACTTTGCCGATTGTAATTGCTGATAATCTGCAGAAAGTTCAGGACGAGTTGACTTTTGAAGTAGTTGATATTGAAGAGGCTTAGAATGCCAGAAGCAGAATTAATTTATGAGTTTGATTTTGAAGATGAATCTAAACGGGACGACTGGGGCTTAATTTGTTCTGAATGTCGGGCTGGAATATTTTGTGAAAATATCGAACAAGCAAACTACCAAAGAAGTATTACTTATTTTTGTTATTCTTGCGGTGCTCGTTTTATTAACGGTGGAGAAAAATCTAAAAAATAATGATTTTGAGGTATTTATGATTTTTATATGTTTAATATTTTTGTTTTTTGCAATTGGTGCATTTATTTTAAATTCTGAAAGAAAACAAAGTCCGAAAAGAAAAATATATATATCAGGTCCTATGACAGGATATGCATATAATAATTTTTTTAGTTTTGATGATGCTGAAAAAAGAATTCTTAATGAAATTAAAAATATAAATATTGTTAATCCTTGTGATTTAAGCAACAAAACTGAATCAATTATTGATAATCCATCCTATGAAGATTATTTACGTGAAGATTTTAGAGCTTTAATTGATTGTGATGCTGTTCTTTTACTTGATGGATGGAAAGAATCAAGTGGATGTAATAAAGAGTTTACTGTTGCTAATTATTTAAAAATACCATGTTTTGAAACTTTTGAAGAATTAAAAAAATATCTGGAGGAAAATAATGGATGTAAAAATTAAAAGTGTTGATGGCGGAAAATTGCCAACTTATGAAAGTGCTGGTGCTGCTGGTGCTGATTGTTATGCTCGTGTTGATGAAAGAATTGTTTTGAAAGCTGGAAAGCAGGTAACTATTCCTCTTGGATTTGCGGTTGAAGTTCCTGAAGGTTATGAGATGCAGATTCGGGCCCGTTCTGGAAATGCCAGAAAGCATGGAATTGGTGTTGTTAATGGTGTTGGAACTATTGATAGCGATTACAGAGGCGAAGTTTGCACTATTTTGATTAATCATTCTGATGAAGATTTTGAAATTAATCCGGGTGATAGAGTTGCTCAGGCTGTTATTGCTCCTGTTATTCAGGCTAAATGGATTGAAGCTGATGAGCTTAGCGAAACTGTTCGCGGTGAAGGCGGGTTTGGGAGCACAGGAAAATGAAAATCAATATTGATATTTGCAATAAATTTCCTGAAATAGATTTGCAGACTGCGGCTTTTACTTGTCGTGGGAAGAATCCTGATTTTAGGATTTTTTCTAAAAAAGACTGGATGAAGTGGCTTATTGCTGAACATACTCCGATTGAGACTATTCAGCTTTGTTTAATGTTTGAAGAAATGGATAAATCGTCTATTGCTCAATTTGTGCGACATACGGACAAACAGCCTCGGCATTTTGTTCAGAGTTCACGGCCAGATTTGAACGGAGGAAAACCACGGGACCCAAACGCGCTTATTATGTATACGGCTTTTTATAATCCACAGGCTTTGATCTTGATGATGAGGAAAAGACTTTGTTCTTGTGCGGAAAAGAAAACTCGTCAAATTGCGGCCTTGGTGAAAAAAGAATTGATGATGAGCGCTGAACCTCTTCTGCAGGCTATTGGTGAGGTTTGTGTGCCTAACTGTGTGTATCGTTGCGGTTGTCCTGAACCTTGGAGCAAGTGCAATTTTTTTGAGTGCCAGGAATTAATGCACGAAGCTGAGATTTTGAAGCGTTATGAAAAATATAATGATCATTTTCTGGATGTGATGGAAGGTGTGGAGGTTTAATAATGGCAGATATGGTAAATCATCCAAAGCATTATGCTGGAGAGGGTGCGCCTTGTGAGTGTATTGATGTTATTCATTACATTGTTAAGGATTTACCTCCTGAAGTTGCGGTTGGTGTTGGAAATACGGTGAAGTATCTTTGGAGACTTGGGAAAAAAGCGCCGGATGCTGAAAAGGGTCAGACTTTGGAAGAAAAGATTCTGGAGGATTTGAAAAAATCGGCTTGGTATCAGAATGACGCTATTGAGCAGATGGAAGTTGTGATTGCTAATCGTGATCATAAAGCTATTTAAGTAGGTACATAAGTATATGACAGCTGATGTTATTAATGAATCTATGCTGCAGTTGTCGCTGGCGGTGAATCCTTGCAAGATTTGCCAGAAGTATAACTGCGATCGTGAAGGCCATGAGTATGATGGCGATTGTCCTAACTGTTGCTTTTTTTATGCTTCGCAGTTTAAGGCGCGGGAAGATTTGAATTTGGAGTTAGTGAAAAATGGAAATTGAAAGTCTTTTTGATAAATACAATGAAGAACTTTTTTCTAAAATTCCGATGGAAACTGAAATTATCAAGGTTGATGGTGTTCCTGTCGGTTTTTTATGGTTGATGAAAAAACTTTGAGAGAAACTATTTTAAAAAAATAAATGGACGCGGTTAAGGTTATTTCTTCAGATGTTGATTTTCTCATTGAGCAGTTCCAGGCGATTAAGCATGAGCGGAAGTTTGAGTTGCCTTCGGAATATACGGAGAAGGTGCGCTATGTTGATAAGGAATTAACGCCTTTTCCTGGGAAATTCAGTTTTGATCGTGTGCCTTATTTTAAGGATATTGTGGATTTGTTTGCGCCTGATAATCCGACTCGTAAGGTTGTTGTGATGAAGTCTAATCAGATTGGTGCTACTACTTCGCTTCTGGAGCCGATTCTGCTTTATAATATCGGGTGTAATCCTTCTTCTCAGCTGTTGGTTGAGCCTGATGATGATATGGCTAAGCAGGCGATGGGGACCAAGGTTGATAGAATGATTGACAGTTCCGGCTTGCGTGGGTTGATTTTCTCTCAGGCGCGTAAGGCGGCCCGTGCTCGTGCTACTGGTGACACTGCTTTGAAAAAGGAATATCCGGGCGGTTATCTTCATGCGGCTTCGGCTTCTACTCCTAAATCGTTCCGTAACTTTTCTTATAAGATTGTTCTTGCTGATGAATTGGATGCTATGCCGGACCAGTTGAAAGGTGAAGGAACCGTTATTGGTTTGATGGAAGGTCGAACTAATGCTTATCCAACTTCTTATAAGATTTTGCTGCAGTCTACTCCTACAACTGAACAAACTTCTAAAATTTGGAATCAGTATCAGCAGGGAACTATGGAACGTTGGGAAGTTCCTTGTAAACATTGTGGCAAGATGCAGCCTTTGGAATGGTTTGTTACTGATGAAAGTAATAAACAGGTTGGCGGTATTGTTTGGGAAAATGACGAGAATTTTTCGCCTATTTTGTCTACTGTTGGTTATAAGTGTCCGCATTGTGGCGGAATTATGAAAAATTATGATAAGGCGGAAGTTATTCCGAAAGGTCACTGGGTGGCCACTACTGATAATCCTATTGATCGCAGAATCAGGAGTTTTCATCTTTCTGCTTTGTATAATTTGCCTGGTCTTTTTAGCTGGGAAGATTATGTTCTGGAGTGGGCGGCTTGCTGGGACATTAGAAATAATCGTGTCCGAGATATGGATAAATATAGGGTTTTCCGCAACTTGAAGCTTGGGTTGCCATTTAAGGAAATGAACGAATCTATTCGTTATGAAAAGGTGCGTTTACATCAGCGAACTGGGTTTGCCCGTGGTCATGTTCCTAATCTGATGGCTATTCGTGATGCTGGAAGTCCAATTTTGATTGTTATTTGTTCTGTGGATGTTCAGAAAGATAAGTTATTTGTTGATGTTAAAGGTTATGGCGAGCGTGGTGTAACTTGGCAAATAGAATTTAAAGACATTCCTGGTAATCCTGAAAGGTTTGATGATCCTTGCTGGAATGAGCTTGCTAGTTATATTGATACGAAGATTTTTGAAGGCGATGATGGAAAGCTTTATAGAATCGCTATGACTTTTGTTGATTCTGGACATTTTACGGATGCAGTTTATGCTTTTGTTGCTGGGTTTGGTTCGGGTGTTTATGCTTGTAAGGGTCAGGAGTGGATTAAGAACGGTGAAACGTTCCAGGTGTTTAGTGCTCAAACTTTGAGCCGTATTGGTTTGCCTTTGGCTTATCATGTTAATACGGGTAAATTGAAGGACAGAATTTCTTATTCGCTTAATAATCTTGCATGGAATGAACATGAAAAGCAGCCTGATTGGTACCCTAATTTTGCGGAAGATTTTCGTGATGATTATTTTAAAATGTTTGAAGCTGAGGAGAAAGTTCATATTTATGACAAGGTTTCTAATAAGTGGTTAAAGACTATCTGGAGAGCTAAGGCGGGTATGGATAATCATGCTTTTGATACTTATGGTTATAATCTGGCGGCTTTGGAAGTTTTTGCGGATGATTTCTGTAGAAATGACTGCGGGCTTGGGTTCTTGCACTGGCCGACTTTCTGGGATTATGCGAAGAGAGGAGCGTTTTATTTTGTGAAGGAGAAATAAAAAAAAAGGAACTGTTTCCGGTTTGGAAATAGTTCCTTTTTTTTATACGTTCTCAAATAATTTAAGAACTTTACTTTTTATATCTTGTAATTGTCCACAATAACTTCTTAAATCTGAAACTTCATTTTTTAATTGTTGATTTTCTTCAACTATTGATTTGATAAGAAGGCTATCAACAAAAGAAAGATTTTTTTCCTGTCGGTCAATCAAATCTGAAATTTGTTGTTTTAAAGTTTCATTTTCATTTGAGAAGTTTTCGGCTAATTTTTTTTGTCTTTCTATTTCTTCACAATATGGAGTTTCAAAGTAACTAAGAAGGGAAAAAATTTTATTTTTCTTTTCTTTAAGATCTCGTGTGCGATTTAAATCTTCTACAAAGTTCTTAACTAATTCGGTAAGTTCTATTCCTGAAATGTATCTCATTTTCCCTCCAGTATATTTTTTCTAATTTGAGAAAGAATTTTAATGCTGTCAAACGCACCTATAGCGTAAACATTGCTTAGGATTATTGGATTTAGATTTAATTCTGAAATTTCTTTTTTATTTTCCTCAATAAATTTATCAGCTCTATTATCAAGTTCTGTGAGAAAATTTAATTGAGTTTCAGTGCGTGAAGTTATTACTTTTGATTCTTGTTCGCCAAGAAGATTTATAACTTTTATGTTTGATTTTGCTCCGCTAAAATAATACTTCTTTAGTATTTCTGAATTTAAATTTAATTTTGAAATTCCTTCTTTTTCTTCTTCAAGAAAATTTAAAAAATGTTGATCTAGTTGGTCTTTATATAGTTTTTCTATTTCTTTGTCTGTCATTTTTCCTCCAGTGCCAGTTCTATTAAAAATCTTGAGGTTGTTTTGTCTGATGCTTTTGCTAGCTGGCGGATTGTTTCTATTTCTGTTTCTGTTCCTGAAATTGCCATTGTTTTGCTTCTGGCTTCTGTATCCTGGCGTTTGCGGCCTGCTCCGGGTCTTGCGCCGCCGTGGGTGTTTTTTTCCATTGCTTTCATTGTTGCCTGAAGAGCTTGTTTGTCTGCTGCTGGATTTATTAAAAGCTGTTGATTATTCTTCATCTTCTACCTCAAAGTCATCTTTAACTACTTCAAATGTGCAGTCTTTCCATTCTGCTGCTTCGTCAGATTTTGTCCATTCCTGAGCTTGTGCTTCAGTGTCAAAAAACATGAAATTATCATAATCTGATGTTGCAGTATTGTCATATCCTACTGTGTAAGATTCTGGGAATCTATTAAGATTTACTCTTGTTGCAATAATGTAATATTTCATATATCATTCTCCTTAATTTCTACTGTTGTAGATTTTACTCGGTCCGGTTCCTACTGTCGTATTTTTGGAACCGGCCATTTTTTTTATGCTGCATTTAGAAGGTTGCTTAAAGTTTTTTTAGCAGCTTCAATTTCTGATGTATAATCAATTGATGTATATTTTGCTGACATTTTTTCAAGATATTTGATATGTTTTTTTGCATCATTAATTCTTGCCTTTTCATAAGCTTCTTTTGCAGCTTTGTAATATTTGTTTGTTGGTGTAATTAATACACGATCATTTTCAAAGTAATCTGTAATCATGTCAGAATCATTTTTGATGTTTCCAAGTTCTTTTGGTAAATTTTTGTAATCGCGAGCTGTAATTAAGATTGATCCATTTTTTTCTGTGTAAAAACATCTGATGTAATCACCGTTATTTTTAATTCCGTTTGTTAAAAGTTTTACTGTTGTTTTCATAATTTTACTCCTTTCTGCAGGCTGTCGTTCCTGCTTGATGATTTTATAATATATCTTTTCACTTGAATTGTCAATAGTAATTCAATATTTTTTTTATTTTTTCTTGAAAATTTTGGGATTGTATTTGGGATTATGTAATAACTGATTGAAAAAAATACAATGTTAGTATACAATAATTGTATATAGTAAGATACTATACAAAACGGGAGCGAGCAGAAACAAATGCAGGAAATTGAAAAGCAACAGATTATTTTTGAAGCTGGAAAAATTAAAGCTATGGCAGATTTAATGGTAAACGCGAATACAGAAGAAGTTGTTTTATCTGGGGATTCGGTTATTATTCTTGGATCACAGCTAATTGAATCTGTGAATAAAATTTTAGGTGTTATTAAATAAACTTTCGTTAACGCTATATTTTTTAATTAAAACTATCGTTATCCACATTTTATCCACACCTGTGGATAACTTTTAGGACTTCCAGAAATGGGAGTCTTTTTTTTGTCTTGTAAATAGCATTTTGAACAATTGAATTCTATTCTGAAAATGAGGTGAATTATGATTGTTTTTGATGGTCACGAATACGAGAATGTTGCTGATGTTCCTGATTTAGGTTCCTTCCGTAATGATAAGCTTGAAAACGGAAAGCGTAATTATTATGGGCTTTCTGCTGATGTTGCAAAGCTGCCAACTAAAGCTGAATATCCACAGTATACAGATTTGAAAACTGGATCTATTGCTTATTGTGTTGATACTGGCGCAGTATACATGTATGAAGAATCTTCTGATACATGGCATGTGCAGTAAGGAGTAACCAATGGATTTAATTACTCTTGCTTTAGCGAAAAAATTTACAAAAGATACTGTAAAGGGTCTTGGTGCGGTTAAAGGTTCGCCTGCAACTGTTAAAAGTTATGATTATGACGATAGCGGAAACACTATCGTTACTTTTGCCTGGAAAGATAAGGATGATGTTGAAAGCACTATGGATGCCCTTATAAAAAAGGGCGTGAAAGGTGATTCAATTGATTCTGTTGAAGTTGATGAGGACGGGCAGATTATTGTAATTCTTGACAGCGGGGAAAGACTTCCAGCAATTGCAATTCCTATTACAGAAACTGTTGCAACAAACAAAAAGGATATTGCAGTTCTTAAAGAAGCGGTTGCAGGTCTTTCGGGAATGAAACGCAAGGTTGTTTCGGCTCTTCCTGGCGAAGGTGAAAACAATGTTTTTTATCTTGTACAGACAAGTACGCCAGACGTGTACAACAATTTTGTCTGGGCTTATGATGATGATGGGCTTGGCTCTTTTGTCTCTTTGGGTTCAACTGAAATTAGTTTTGATGGATATGTAAAACAGGTTTATCTTACTCAGGATGAATTTGACGAACTTGAAACTCCTGATCCAACTGTAGATTACAATATCTGGGAGGCATAAATGCCAATTATTCACGATGGGAAAAACATTGTTGATAGATTGCACGGTGGTGCTCCTTTGGTAAAAAAGTATCACGGTGACAGGCTCGTTTGGGTAAAAAACATTGAAAGACGCTTGCCTATGGAGTATCAAGAAGTTGAATACATAGAGTCAAATGGAAATTCTTGGATAGATACTGGATTTGTGTTTGACAGTAATACCAAAGTTATAGTGGACGTATCTCTTGTACACAATAAAGATGGTGGCACATACATTTTAGGTGGAAGAAAAACCTACAAAGATTTAGACTATGTAATCTCATTGAACGATGTGGGGAAAACTGGGCATAGAAATACTTTGTTGAACATTTATGGAAGTCAGAGTTCCGCCACTGAAACTTATCTTGTAGATAATGTTCAATATCGTATTTTTAAGGATAAGAATAATTTGTATTCTAATGGAAAACTTATAAGTACTTTAGATGAAGAAGTTTTTGAAACTCCAACAACTGCTTATTTGTTTAATGTGCATATATCAGGTACTATTAGTGCTGGCAATAAACCAATGGTTGGCAAGATGTTCTCTTGTGTAATTTATGATGATGATATTTGTGTTAGAAACTTTGTTCCTTGCTACAGAAAGTCAGATCATAAGGCTGGTATGTATGATACAATTTCAGATACTTTCTTTTCGAGTGTTACTAATGCTGATTTCTTCGTTGGTGCTGATGTTAAGTGTAAGAAGTTGGAACATTGTGAAAACTTAAATGGTAACTACATTGATTTAAGAATGAAGTTGAAATCTTCGTATAAAACAAAGGTAGACTTTCAAGTTCCACAGACAACTACAGAAAACAGAGGTGTTATCTTTGGTACTCGTGGAACAAATACAGATACACTTGAGTATTCACTTGATAAAGCTTATGTGTTGGTAAACTGGACAAAAATAAATAATACGCCTGTTACAGTTGATATATGGAATGTATATCAGGGCGATGGTGCAAAAAGAAGATACAGTATAAGTGAAGCAGACAGATACAAGAGATTGCTTGTTGAGTTTAGCGATACAGCAATCAAGGTAAATGGTGCTACTGTTAAAACAAATACAGCATTAACAGAGTTTGAAACAGTTAAAAGTGCGTGTATTTTTGGAGGTCCGTTAGTCGGTTTAAATGCATCACAACCTTCAACAGAATACGTAAATGCAAAAATATATTCTGTTGAAATCAAAGATAAAACAGACAATTTGTTGTTTTCACTTATTCCATATCAGATTGGCAATACTGTCGGTATGTTGGACACTTTATCTAAGGTGTTCTTTAGTGGGGAACTGGTGGGCAAGCCGTTTGGTACTAAACAGAGTAGGAGCAGATAATGAATTTTGATATTCCAGGATTGATGCAGTCGGTTATGATTGCGGCGTTTGCGTGTGTGGGTCTTATTGAGACTTTGAAGAGTTTTTTTAAGACTGAGAAAAAATGGATTTATGCGGTTGTTATGATTCCGCTTTCTGTTGGCTGTTATTTTGCGGTTTTGTATCTGCCACCTTGGGTTATTGGCGGGATGCTTACTATTGCTGCCTGCCAGATTGGGTATCAGACGATTGTTCAGACGTTCCATGCTTTGGTGAAGATGATTGGGAATAAGGCGGCTGGGGTCGCTGGCGAAGGGGTAAAGGATGAAGCCGTGGGAGCTGTATAGTCTTATTGGGAATATTGATTACAGGAAAAGCGGTTTTGACTTAGATTGGCAGACTGAAGTTTATGAAGATATAAAAACCATTAGATTATATTTTAAATGTAGTACAACTTGGAAAGATTGGCTTATTAATATCTTAGGATTTATTCCTATCCCTAGATTAGTTAAAGGGCGTTTAATTTTTTTCTGCATGGGTTGGAAAAAAGTTTTTGATGGATGTTCTGATTTAATTCTTAACAGTGTTATTAATTTAAATTTTTTATATCCAGATTATAAAATTGAAATTTGCGGTCATAGTTATGGTGGTGCTATGAGTATTATTGCTGGAATTGAACTATTTAAAAGATGTGGATTGAAAGCTGATATTATAACTTTTGGTGCGCCTCGACCTTTGTTTTTATTCTGGTCTAAGCTTATGGCTAAAACATGTGTAGGAGAGGTTATACAGTATGCTCATAGAAGTGATTTTATTACTTTATGTCCGCCGCTGCCTTTTTACCACAATGTAAGAATTAAAAAAATTGGAAAGCTTAATTTGCGTGATATGTTTACCAGGTGTTCTGATATACATACTAGTTATGGTGATAAAGAACTGTATATTTAATACGGTTTAATTATAGGAGGATGTAGAAAAATGAAAAAAAATTTTATTTTGGTTTTGGCAATTTTCATGATTATTATTGGAATTTGCTTCTGTTATTTCGCTAAATGGGAATTGGCAGATATTGAAGGTTTCGCCTTAACTATGTTTGGTTCTGGTCTTGCCGCAAGTGCAATGTGGAATAAACGGGATCCAAATAAAAAAATCTATATTAGCATTGTTGGTATTGTGCTTATTGGTGCTGGTGGATTTATTCTTGGTTTTGGCGGTTTTGACAAGGGAACTTTGTCTGTTATTATTAGCAGTGTATTCGGTCTTGTGGCAATTATTGCAGGTTTAATTATTACAGCTATGCAAGCTAAAAACCAAAAAGCTGTTGAATGATAAGCTAGTAGACAGAATTTACCTTATAAAAAGTTTTGTTATGTTACAGTTTATGTGACAAATTATTATTTCTATCATTAAGGATGTTACAGTTTGTGTGACATCCTTTTTTATTTTCTTTTGTTTACGAAAGTTTGATTTTTTAAAGTTTTTGTTTTGTGTTACAGATTGTGTGATTTTATCCACAGTTTGATTGTGGAAAAGCGTGTTTTGTTGTAACAGTTTGTGTGATTGAATTTATGGGGTTTTTGTAACAGTTTTTGTGACAAAGTGTAACAGTTTATGTAATTTCTTCTATATATCCAAATAGTTAACAAATAGTTTTATTAACAAATAGTAATAATCGTGGATATGTGGATAAAGTCACATAAACTGTTACATTCATCATTTTACAAATCAGAAGTTACAAGAACATAATGTTCATCTGTAATTTGTGGTAAATCACTTTTTTTGAGTGTGATTCCATCTGCTTGAATGGATATATTCAAGTTTGGAAGATACTTTTCTTTTATCTGCTGGATTAATCCTTTGAGATAGTCGTAATTTCTCCATTCCTGATTTCTTGCACTATCCTCACCTACTGGCATAAATTGCTCGATTAAGGATTTAGAGGGAATAAATAAAGGGTCATTGTCACATAAACTGTTACATCTGTACATTAACCAGGAATAAAGATCTTTTCCTATTGGACTGGAGATTTCTTTATAAACTGTGTAATCAATTGGGACTGAATGTTCCCGACTATATTTTGTGAATTGTTCTGAGAGTTCTAAAGAAATTGCAACGGTTCCTTTTGTCACAGAATCTGTAACATCTATACAGTGAAATTGTGACATAAAAGGAATTACGCCTGTTGAAACTTTTGTAGCTGCTATATTTTGTTTGTATTCGTAATAATCATCTTCATCGAAAAGATTTTTGAAGAAATGTTTTTGAACTGTAGCTGTTTTTTTTTCTTCAAAAACGAATGTTGCTTTTGAGAAGTATTCCAGCTGATCGCGAATTTCTTTTCCTCTTGTTCTTGGAAGCTGTAATTCTTTTAACAATTGGTTTAATGAATTGTATTCAATTGTTACGGTATTGGTTCCTGAATTCTTGGAAAGTACGGCATGGGTTGTAATTATTGAGAGTAAAAGGCGACCGTATTTCCCGTAAGGAACGTGTTCTATTCCTGTAAGAGTTAGTGTGATGTTGTTATATTTGCGTTTGAACGGAAGGTTTTTTACATCACGAGCTGGAAGGCCTGCTACAATAAATGGTCCTGGAACGTAAGCTCGGAGGTGTTTTTCTTCCTGAAGTTCTGGGAATAAATCGTTCATTGCACTACCCTACTTTTTATTTATTAAGCGGATTCCGCCTTTGCTAACTTGAATAAAACCTTCTTCTGAACCAAAGCGGACAAAATCCATGCATGCATAGATAAAGTTTGTCATATCTGTTCCTTTTTCTGCGCAGAATACTTTAAATGCCTGTCGTTCACCTTTTGGCAGGCGAAGCATTAAAGCATCGGAATTGTCGCGTTTTGTCTCTTTTGGTTTTAATGCCTTTTTTGAAACTGTCTCGTTGTTTTTTCCGCTTTCAATGATGCTCTGAAGCTGTTCGTGCATTGCAGGGCTGATTGTGTTTGCGGTCATTGTTGGTTTTGATTCTGTTTTATTCTTATTTGTTACGATTGGCATGGTGTTACTCCTTAAAGATTATTTGCGATTACGGCTAAGGCATCCAAAGTTTCCTGCTTACCCTCGCCTTCTTCTTTTGTTAAATACTGGATTGGTTTTTGGATTGACTGAGCACGTTTAAATGCTTGGTCTTGTGGTACTACGAAGCAGTCGAAGTTTTCTTGTTTATCCATTTCTTCCAGAATCTTTTTATGTAATGTGATTGATTTGTTACAGCTGTTCAGAATGATTTTTGAAAACTTTGGATTTTCCATTTCTTTGCGTTCTTTGAAATCTCGGAGGTTTTCCTTGAAAATTGTTAATCCATCTACTGAAAAAACATCCATTAACATTACTGTGATAACTTCATCACAAGCTGCCATGATGTTTTCTTCAAAAGGATCAAATGCTGGACAAGTGTCGAAAACGCAATAATCAAACTTATCTGCAAGAGCTTTTACCATTTTGCGGATTGCGTTTGGATTGTTTGCTGCAAGTGTTGATTTGTACAGGCGCAACTGGTTTAAGCTGTTTGGATTTGATGTGTCGAGGGAAACGGTAGGCATTACATAGAGGTTTGGAACTTGTGTTTCCATGATAGCATCTTCAGCTGTGCATTTGCCAAAAAGTACATCTGCAAATTCATAATTGTAAGATTTGAGAAGAGAGCCTGTAGTGTTGCCCTGTGGGTCACAGTCTACCAGAAGGACTCTACCCTTCTTTGCGAGTTCTGCTGCAATTGATACTGATAATGTAGTTTTACCTACTCCGCCCTTGTTGTTTGCGATTGAAAATGAATACATAAAATGCTCCTAAATGTGTTAGTGTTAGTTTTTGACAATATCAATAAAAATATACAATGTATTATAAATATTATATACTGTCTTATATATATTATATATATCGTAATATTTTGTATAAGTCAATAGATATATTTTTAATAATATTTTGTATTATATGTATTATACAAAATATTATATATATTATACATATAATACAAAAATTTACACAGAGCGATTTTTAAAGATAAGGTGATATAAATTATCGTTTACGATAGATTTTGTTATTTTATGGTATTTTTAGTTTCCCATAAAAATTTTATCCAGCTGATAGTTGTAGATGTTTTGAGCATCTTTTGCTGGTTGTTCTGCTGCAGGTTCCAGCCATGGATCAGCTTTTGTTTGAGTTGTTTTAAATTTCATATTGTAAATTGGAGTTTGCTTAAAGCTGATTCTATCTCCTGATTTTTTGAAATTTGAGATTTGGAAAAGTGTGTTATTTGCTGAAAGCAGAAGTTTGTTTTTATTTGCAACAAAAGCACGGGCTACATATTGTGAACTTCTGGTTGTGGCTTTGTTTGCCTTTCCTACTGTTTTCATTGTTGAAAGATATAATCTGCGAGGAACTTTCTTTGTGTTGTCTCCGCCGCGGGCCATTGTGCTAGGAATTGCCAGCTGTGAGCCTTTTGCTGGTTTATGGGTTCCGCCTTTTTCCTGGCGTTCCATATAGTCTAATGTTGAACCAATTTCAGACTGAATCTGGGTAATATCGGTTATCCCTTTTGGACATTGCTGGTAGTTTAAATTGCGGCCGCTTGTGGTCCATTGATTACGCAATATAAAATTTCCCTGGATATTCTGGATAGCGTTTTTTCTTGTTTCTGCGGCCTGAATGTTTACTGTGTTGATACAAGCCTGAATACACTTTTTTTCTGCATCCTTAAAAATGTTTCCCATGTTTTCTAAAGTTACTGTCATTCTATTGCCTCCGCTAGTAAATAGCATTTACAACTATTCTACACAATAATTTTAATATTATTTGTAAAGGAAATGCTATGTTAATTGCAGAAAAAATTACTGATTCTCAGGAGCAGTTCTGGCAGGATGAGCTTGATAATGCAAAAATCTTGCTGGTGCAGATTGAAAAAGCAATTCATGCTTTAACAGTTGATATGGGAGCTTCTGGTGGTGTTCAGTCTTACACTTTGAATACTGGTCAGGACAGCCAGACTGTAACTCGCGCGGATATTTCGCAGCTTTATTCTAAGCGTGCGGAATTGCAGAAAAATATTTATGACTTGGAGCGGATGCTTGGTTTGCATGGTGCTGCAAGAGTAATTGTTCCGGGGTACTAGGATGGGTATTTTTTCAAAAAAAAATCATGAAAACATGAGTTTTCCAAATGATAATATTATTAAAAAAGTGGATGTAGGTAGTCGTGCAAGAACTGTAGAGAATTATAGTAATTTAATTCGGCAAGAATTTGATGCAATTTGGAATGGGGATAAGTTTCCAGGTTCTTTTGGATTAACTAAAAATTATCACTTTGTTGATTATTGGACTTTAAGAGAAAGATCTTATCAGCTTTTTGTTGAAAATATTTATGCGCGTGGTTTAATTCGTCGTTTGCTTCGCAATGAAATTCATACTGGCATTGTTGGCAGTGCCAATATTGCTTCTGAAGTTCTTTGGCCAAATATGGAGGAACAGGAACGGGAAGAAAAAGGCGTTAAGTTTTCTGAACTGCTGACTCAATGTTTTGAGCTTTACGGTGAAAATAAGGATGTTTTTGACTGGAGAAAAGAAAAAACTTTTGGAGACTTTCAGGAACAGGTTCGCCTTGAATCTTTGATTTGTGGGGATGGAATTATTGTTTCCAGAATTAATCAGAATACTGGTCTGCCTTATTGGGACTGGATTAACGGTAATTATATTCGTACTCCTGATGGTGTGAATCCTCGCACTGGTAACAGAATTGTAGATGGTGTTGAGCTGGATAAATATAACCGTCATGTTGCTTATCATGTTCAGTCTTGGGTTGATGGTGATTTAGTTTGGGAGCGTTTTCCTGTTAAAGGTGAAAAATCTGGTCGTCGTATTGCTTGGATGGTTTACGGTTCAGAAAAGTTGATTGATGAGCAACGAGGTGAACCTTTGCTTTCTGCAATGCTTTATATGATTAAAGAGCTGGATCGTTATAGGGATGCAGAAGAAAGGGCGGCTGTTATTAACGCAATGCTTCCTTTGTTTGTTAAAAAGAGCCCTACTGCTCCTATTGGTAGCCGTCCTACTGATGGACTTAGTCGTCTTAATGGAAATGGTTCTTTGCTTGGTGGCATTCTTGGTGGTGCCGCAATTCCTACTGATAAAAATAAACGTGATATTAGGGCTATGACTCCTGGAACTATTTTTGATGATTTGGCTCCGGGTGAAGAGATTGTGAGTTTCCAGACTAATCGTCCTAATGTTAATTATTCTGTTTTTGAACAGGCTATTCTTAGTGGCATTTGCTGGAGTTTGGAAATTCCTCCTGAAATTGCTATGTTGCGGTTCCAGTCGAATTATTCAGCTTCGCGACAGGCTAATAATGAATTTGAGGTTTATCTTGATTATCGTGTGAAGAAATTTGCGCGTGTTGTGTGCCAGCCGATTTATGAAGAGTTTGTGATTCAGGGTGCTTTAACTGATATGTTTAAGCTTCCTGGCTTGCTTCAGGCGTTCTATGATTCTTCTATGTGGATGAAAAAAACTGCCTGGCTTAGTTGTGCATGGACTGGTTTAAGTCGTCCTTCTGTGGATCCGCAGAAAGAAGTTGATGCTTCTATGCGTGCTTTGGATGCCGGACTTTCTACTTATGACATTGAATGCCGTAAGATTAGCGGTCTTTCGTTCCGTCAGGTTATGCAGAAGCGTAAGCGTGAAGAAGAGTATATGGCTAAGATTGGATTTACTCCAAAGGCTAATGAAGATAACAACGGGAAAGCGGCTTATCCGAATGGAAATATTGGCCAAGATAACGGAAAAATTGTCACAGAAACTGTAACAGAGGATGAAGAATAATGAAAGAAGCGGGAGAGGTTTTAACTAGTTCTAATGGTATTGCAATTGCCGTTATTTTTATTCTTGCTGTTATTCTTTTACTTCTTTTGGCTCGTCTTGGGTATTTTAGCTTTAAAGGAAAAGGTTTAACTGTTGGTAAGACTGAAAATGAAGTTAGATCTACTTTGTTGAAGCAGAAGGAATTTTTGCTTCAGTATTGTAGTTATTTGAGTCAGTCTATTGTGTCTGATCTTGCGAAAAAAGGAATTGAAATTACATATATCAATATTGATTATGTGGTGGAAAAGACTGTTGATGAATGGCTTGGATGGCTATTGGTTAATCATATTACTGAAGAAGATGCTTATATAAAGCTTAAAACTCAGCAGACAAAACTGATTATGCTTAAGGCTATTGGCCGTGTGAATCCTGAATTGTTGCAGAATGAAGAGCTTGTGAATTATTTTAATTCGCTTTGTGAAAAAACTACTAAGGATATTATTAAAGGTATGCTTAGCGTATATAAAACTGAAAGGAGAGATAAATGAGAGCTGTGGCAATTGTTGAATTTTGGGTTATTGCGGTTTTAATTGTAACGATTGTTATTCTATTTAAAATTAGTTCGAAAGAGCATAAAGAAAATGCTCAACTTAAGCTTGATTTGATTAAAGCAAAAAGTGCTGCTGATTATGCTGAAAAATTGATGGAATTAAAAGAGGAGTCGTATAGAAATGCTAAAGAAAAAAATAAGAAGCTTGATACTGGCAGTAAGCGCGAGCGTATTGCTGCTGCTGGTGATGTCTTGTGTAACAACTAAAACAGAAATTGAATATAGGGTTCCAGATTATGTGTTGCCAGATTTTCCAGTTTGTCCTGGATATGAAGAAGTTGAGGATGATTGGATTCTGATTCCTGTTGACTGGTTTTTGAATGTTGCAAAATTTAAGAATGAATATAAAGAATTTTGTGATTGGTACGGGAAAGTTAAAATTTTAGAGGTTAATTAATGAGTTTAGAAGAGTTTATTAAAAAATATATTGGTAAAAAAGTTGATTTTGATGGTGCTTTTGGTGCTCAGTGTGTGGATTTGTTCCGCCAGTACAATAAGGATGTTTGGGGGAATCCTCATACTGGAGCTGTAGAAGGCGCTAAAGATTTATTTTTGAATTTCGAGAGTATGCCTAATGAGGTTAAATACTTAAAAAAAGTTAATACTCCTTTTGTTGGAGATGTTGTTGTTTTTGGACCTACAGCATCAAATAAATATGGTCACGTTGGTATTATTGTTGGTTCTGTTGGCTGTGATACTTTATTGATTTTCGAACAGGATGGATTTAAACAGGACGGCGCAAAAATTAATATTCGTGATACTGCTTCTATAATTGGTTATTTAAGAAAAAAATAAAATTTTTGTTAGCCATTTTATTTTTTTTTAGAGAGATTTTTCGTAGCTCCGGCGGAAAATCTCTCTTTTTTTTTAACTAGTAAATAGCATTTATATGGAGTGAATTTTATTCTTTTAATATGAAAGAAATTCTTATTAATCAGGAAATTGGTGGTTGGTGGGGTGTAACTGCTAATGATGTTCGTAATCAGTTTAATGAAGCTGGTGATGATGAAATTAAATTAGTTGTTGATTGTCCGGGTGGAGATTGTTTTGAAGGAATTTCGATTTATAACTTTATCCGTGATTATGCCCGTAATCATTCAAACAAAATTACTACTTATATTCAGGGTATGGCTTGTAGTGCGGCTTCCTGGATTGCTTGCGCTGCTAATTCTGTGAACAAAGAAAACAAAATCATTGTTGAAGATAATTCTATTTTTATGATCCATAACTGCTGGGGTGTAGCAATTGGGGATCATAGAGAAATGGAAAAATCAGCTGATTTTTCAAAAAGAATTGATTCTTTGATTATCAACATGCTTTCGGCTCGTTCTGGTAAAGATTTAAAGGAAATTACTAAGTTAATGGATGATGAAACTTGGTATTTTGGCAATGAAATTCTTGAAGCAGGTTTTTGTGATGAAGTTATTTCTAATAATAGTGGTTCTGATCCTCTTGTGGGCATGGATAACAAGCTAAATGATGCAAAAGTTGCTTTTAATTCTTGCCAGAAAAAAATTAAAGATGAAGTAGAGAAGAATCCTAAACAGTATAAAGATTGTTTTGAAAAAGCTTATTCGGCTTTTAATTTAATTGGTGAAAAATCGGAGTTCTCCGATTCAAATAAAACTTCGGAGAATTCCGAAAAGGGTGAGGTAACTGTTATGACTAAACAGGAACTTATGGCTAGTCAGCCTGATCTTTATAACGAAGTTATGAACGACGGTTGTAAAGCTGCAGTTGAAAAGGAAAGAAAACGTGTTTCTGATCTTTTTAACAAGTTTGAAAAAGCTGGAAACGCTAATGCGGCTCTTGCTTTTGTTCAGAACGGAAAATCAATTACTGATGAAGAAGTAGTTGATGCTTTGCTTGAAACTCAGGCAAAGAGCAAGGGTCTTTCGGATAGAAAAGACGATAATCCAGCTGATTTTATTCCAGCTCCTGCTCCAAAAAATGGTAGTGGCGAAACTGAAGAAGAATTAGCTACAAAGGCATTTAATGCTGCAATGGGGGTTAAATAATGGATAATCCAGAATTTTCTTCTTACGGAAAAGAAGGCCTCCAGTTTGGTGATAACATTCACGAAGCTGGACTTTTGACAGCATCTGATGATGTTGCTGCAGGTACTGTAGTTGTTAGAACTACTGGTAAAAAATGGGAACCAGCTGATGCTTCAACTTGTGTTGCTGGCAAAGGTCTTGGTGTTGTAATTGCTGATGTTGCAAAAGGTACTGATATTCCTTTTGATGTTGCTATTGGTGGAAAATTCAACGGTAATCTTTTGACTGTTGATGGTGCTGTAGTAACTGAAGCTCAGGCTGATGTATTGAGAGGACAGGGTATTGTCGTTCTCAAGATTAATCCAATTGATAAATAGGAGTTTTTGAGATGCCAATTCCAAATCTTAAAAAAACTATGCTGGAAGTTTACCAGCAGGATGTTCG
>JAZUJH010000030.1:0-5256 GCA_045642665.1 Treponema sp. | reverse complement strand
GGATACCTTCATGTGCGTCCTGTGACCCCTTTCCTACAGAATATTCAATCTGCTTTTCAGGAAGCTGTTCAGGAAAGTTCTTGCCGATCCATGCACGAACATCATCAATTGCAGTCTGCGAAATACGGACAGAATCCGTACGCATGTACGTGATGAGACCTACAAAAGTTAATCCGACCTGCACACCTTCGTAAAGCTGCTGGGCAATCTGCATTGTCTTTCTTGAAGTAAAGCCCAGCCTGTTTGCAGCT
The DNA here is from genome assembly GCA_045642665.1 of Treponema sp. Classification (GTDB taxonomy): domain Bacteria; phylum Spirochaetota; class Spirochaetia; order Treponematales; family Treponemataceae; genus Treponema_D. The sequence continues at coordinate 5,005 of JAZUJH010000030.1, read as the reverse complement.
GCCTGCTGCAGAGCAGAAGTTGTGAAAGGTGCTTTAGGTCTTACAGTCTTTTCAACTTCCTTTATGTCAACCACTTCACATTCTGCATTCTTCAATTCAGAAATAATATTGTTTACCGCATCCTCATTCCTAAGTTCAGGTTTCGCATCCCTGTACTGCACAAGCTGTGAGGTAAACTTTGACTTTCCCTTAAAGAAGTCAGCTTCAAGTGTCCAGTATTCTTCAGGAATAAATTCTTCAACTTCCTTTTCCCTGTCACAGATAAGCTTAAGCGCAACTGACTGGACACGGCCTGCACTTAAACCGTTCTTGACTTTCTTCCACAGAAGCGGACTGAGATTATAACCTACAAGCCTGTCAAGCACACGGCGGGCCTTCTGGGCATTAACCTTTGACTCATCAATTTCAAGAGGGTGTTTTACTGATTCCTTGATAATCTTTGAAGTAATTTCGTTGAAAAGAATTCTGTGGATAGGTGCCTTTGTCTTTTCGCGCAAAGCATTGTTCAGATGCCAAGCAATAGCTTCCCCTTCGCGGTCGTTATCGGATGCGAGCAATATTTCATCAGAATTCTTTGCATCCTTCTGAAGTTCCTTCAAAAGCTTTGCCATTCCTCTGACCGTAATATATTCAGGCTGGAAATTATCTTCTATATTAATTGCTAAACGGCTTTTCGGCAGATCAATTAGATGACCTTTACATGCCTTGACTGTATAACCTGAACCAAGGTAATGCTGAATATTTTTTGCCTTCGTAGGTGACTCTACGATAACAAGAGTGCTCTTCTTTTTCTTTTCCTTTGTAGCCATTTTTTTCTATACCTCTGACATAGCGAGAACTAAAAAAGCTCAGGCTGTGATTTTTGTATTCCTGGAGCCGAAGTGAATACATATTTGTATTCCTCATAGGAACCTATAACAGGAGCCCCGTCGTTTAAAAAACTTTTTACACTTCTTTTTGCTTTCCTGGTGCCCTTCAAATCCGTAGTCTCCGTTTCATTGACCGTCACATCAAGAGAAGCACTGTGAATCATAAGATCCCTATTATAATCTACGGCAAAATCCGCAGTAATAAGTGCACCGCTTCCTTCCGGTGCATGAATAATGACAGTCGCAGGAGAGAGAGCTGCAATTATTCTGTTGCGCTGAACAAAACGCCACTTCTCGGAAGCACATCCTGGAGCATATTCACTTAAAATGCATCCTCCGCTTCTGAGAATCTGCTCAGCCAGAATCTTGTTTGCGGAAGGAACAATCGAATCAATTCCGCAGGGAAGAACAACAGCTGTTCCGCCTTTACCTGTCCCCCTGCTTGCTTCCAATGCTCCTCTATGAGCAAAAGTATCAATTCCGTTTGCAAAACCGCTTACAACTACAAGACCATCTGTAACAGCATCATAAGCAAATTCAAAGGCCGCAACAGCACTTTCCTTCGTCACTCGTCTTGTACCAGCCACCGAAACAGTAGAACCCTTCAAAACACCGATATCCCCTCTATAAAAAACAGCATAAGGAGCATCTGGTATTTCCTTCAGCAGGGCAGGATAATCGGGGTCTGTATAAATGAAACCCGAAATCTGCTGATTTTCCAGAACGCACGCAGATTTTTTTGCATAAACCATCACGTCATGGCCGTTCCATCCAAAAGTTTTGACTCTCCGCCCAGCCTTCAGAGAAAGTTCTTCTATAGACAGTACAGCAAGAGAGTCCAAATTGTCAATATTATTTTTAAGTGAAATCTTCTCACGCAAAGTAAGAAAACTCATTGTTGATAATGCAATGTCAAGTAAATCCACATCATCAAAAATAATTATTCACTGTACTGATAGTCAAGTGCAATTTTCTTGCTTTCCTTTGCAATTTCAATTTTCTCAGGAATCTTACTTGATTCAATTATCAGGTCATACATTTTTATGCTGTCCTGGTATCTTCCTGAATATAGATAGGCAGTTGCCAGTGCAAACATACCGTCAACAATATTTCTCTTATTCTTCTGGCTTTCCACAAACCTTTCAAGATATGGAACAGCCTTCTCCGGTTCATCCAGCTGATAAATATAAAGCACACCCAAAGTATACATTGCCTTGTAATTATTTTCATTTATCTTGATAGCACGGACAAGAGCTTCCTCTGCCGTAAGCAGATAATCCATCTTGTGCTCAAAATTGGAACCCTCAACCGTAGGGTCATATTCCAGCGTGGAATTTGCAATATAAGCGGCACACATGCCTACGTAATAGTAAAGAGTGGAATTATCCGGATGATATTCAAGTGCCTTCTTAAACGATTCATAAGCCCGGCCGTACATCTGCTTATCCAGGTAACGTGACCCGAGCATCTTGTACCACATTCCCAGCTGCTCTTCCGTTGCAACCAGATCCATGGCACGTTTTTCATATTTCCTGATTGCATCCTCAAGTTCAGCCTGTGTATTAGGAGACCCTACGCCCTCTTCAATTTTCTGCATACGCTTGATACTGTTATATGAAGGTGAACATGAAACTGATACCAGGCTCAGCCCCAGTACCAGTACCAAAACGAACGGTATAATCCTTTTCATAAAATCCCCCTGATTTTTATTCTTCCGCATCTTCAGTATCGGAATGATTTTGAGATTTTTCCTTATGACCCGGAAAAAATTCTCTGTGACAATCCTTAAGCTGTTCATTTTCTATATGAGTATATATCTGAGTAGTAGCCAAATCCGAATGTCCAAGAAGTTCCTGCACAGAACGAAGATCCGCACCGCCGCTCAGAAGATGAGTTGCAAAGGAATGACGCAGGGTATGAACTTTTGAATGAACCCCGCTCTTCTCCTCCATCTGCTGAAAGTTCTTCCAGATTCCCTTACGGGAAAGCGGCTCTCCCCTGAAGTTTACAAAAACTTTATTGCTTTCTTTTTTCTTCAGCATAAGTGGTCGCACTTCAAAAAGCCATTTCCTTAACCAGAAATCCGCATCCTCACCGAACGGTACAATACGTTCCTTCTCGCCCTTACCATTTACAATAATCATTTTCTCATCAAAGAAGACACTGGAAACCAGAAGATCAGAGGCTTCACTTATACGCAGACCGCAACTGTAAATAAGTTCATACAGTGCACGGTCCCTGACGCCTAGAGGTTTTGAAGTATCTATTGTTGCAAGAAGAGCATCAACTTCTTCGATTGAAAGGACTTTTGGAAGGGAACGGGATGCCTTTGGTCTGTCAAGTTCGAGAGCATAATTTTCTGCCCAGACATCATGTCTATTAAGATACGAACCGAAGGCTCTCAAAGCGGATATATCTTTCGCAACAGTAAGCTCACTGCAGCCGCATTCTCCGTGTCTCCATGCCAGATAATACACAAGATTAACTCTCTGAACATTTTCCAGAAGAATTCCGCGCCCCTCAAGCCAATGTGCAAATTCTTTTACCGACTGCACATAAGTTTGGGCAGTCAGTTCACCGTCACGTTCAACGAGGAGGAGATCAGTATAAAAGCTTTCAATTGTTCGCTGAACATTCATGGCGCCCACGTCTTATTCCTGAGAAAGATCAATTCCTCTTGAAAGATTTTTAAGAGAATTTCTCCATACAGCAGGCTGCTTAAGATCATTAGGATTTGTATTGAAATCAGCTGGAGGAGTCCGGGTACTATTGTTTCCCAAAGCTGACCTCAACGAATCCGTAAGGCTAGGTTCCTCATCAGAAGACTGGGCAGACTGAGTCTTTGATGTAATAATAGAAGCAGGAACAGAATCCTCCCTGAAAGTTTCAGCATTGAGAGTCAGATTTATCGTGCTTACCTTATTTGAGTCTGCAGCTGATTCAGGTGATTCCTGGAAAATATTGGCCCTCTTTGTTCTGGGAGAAAGAATATCATCAAATTCTCCATAATCAAGAACATTTGGATTCTTTGCCTTGACTGTTTCCGCAGGAGCATATTCGTTAGGCGAATCAAAACCTGTAGCAATAACAGTAACTGCAATACGGTCTTCCATATCCGGATCCAGAACCTGTCCCCAGAAGAGAGAATGATTAGGACTGGCTGAAGCGGTAATATTCTTAATGATCTCCTCAATTTCAGACATAGAAAGGTCTTCTGCGCTGGTAATGTTAATAAGAATGTTACTTGCACTATCGATATGACGATTCTCAAGCATAGGATTGGAAATAGCTCTCTGGGCAGCATCAACAGCTCTGTTTTCACCAGAAGCAATACCGACTCCAAGAATAGCTTCACCGCGGTCCTTCATAACGGACTTAACATCAGCAAAGTCAATATTAACTTCGCCAGGCTTAGTAATAATTTCAGAAATTCCCTGGACCCCCTGGCAAAGAACATCGTCAGCAAGACGGAATGCCTGTCTGTAGTTCATTTTCTTGTCAACAATTTTCATCACCTGCTGGTTAGGAATAATTATAAGGCTGTCAACATTCTGCTTGAGCTTGCGGAGACCTTCCTGCGCATTACGCATACGAACGGGTCCTTCAAAAGCAAATGGTGTTGTAACAACAGCAATCGTCAATGCCCCCTGCTCACGGGCAATCTGAGCAACAATAGGAGCCGAACCGGTACCAGTTCCACCGCCCATTCCGGCCGTAATGATGACCATATCAGCACCCTTCACGATGCTGTTAATCAGTTCAGTGTCTTCCTTTGCTGCACTTTCTCCCACATCCGGATTTCCGCCTGCTCCAAGACCGCCTGTAAGTTCCTGACCAATCGCAAGTCTTTTTGCTGCTCTTGAAACATTCAGTGCCTGAACATCTGTATTGAGAACAATAAATTCTACATCACTTACACCCGATTCAATCATTCGGTTTACAGCACTGGATCCACCGCCTCCGCAACCGATAATCTTAATCACAGTAGGATTCGGTGCATGAAAATGTGAGCTCTCTTCACTAACAACAGATATGTCTATCATTTTTCCCCCCACCCCATTCAGTCAGTCTATCCCCAAAAAACTGAAAAAGTGTCGTTTTTTTTATAAGTTTTATTTTATCACTAAAACATCTTA
>JAZUJH010000029.1:0-17520 GCA_045642665.1 Treponema sp. | reverse complement strand
TCCCTGATGCGGCCCGCGCTGACATGGTTCTTTTAATGTCAGTGGCCATGGCGGAGAGGAAATACCCGTTCCCATACCGAACACGGAAGTCAAGCTCTCCTGCGCCGATGATACTGGTGATCAGCCGGGAAAGTAGGTAGCTGCTGGCTTTTTTTTTTGTCCCTGATTCATTTCCCTGCGGGACCTCCGCGGACGGCACCCGCAGTGGGTGCCTTTTTTTTTGTCCGCGGAGGGGTTCGGGTTACTTCTCCCGCAGGATCCTGCGTACCAGGTCCTCTAGTATGGTCAGCCCCTCCAGGACCTCTTCCATAACCTTTATTCCTGACGAGGGGCTGAGGTATAGCTCCTCGGGATAAATCTCCAGTGCGATGGAGATTTTTATGAGGGCTGTCTCGCTCAGAGCCTGTGCCCTTGTCTCGATTTTTCCTATGCTTTCCACGCTCACGTCCGCGATTTCTGCAAGTTGCAGTTGCGTCAGCCCTCTGGACTTTCTGAGCCTCTTGATGTTTGATGATACGGTCTTCCTAATGGAGGCGCGCCTGGATTCCGTTTCATAGTGTCTTTTGTCGTCATGGTATTTTATGTCGTAGTATTTCATGCCGTAAATTTTATTAAATGTTTTTGTAAAATTAAGCACCTATGAATATTTTTTTCTGATAAATGATTTTTGTTTTTAATTTTATATCAGTGTGCAAATATAAATTAAAGGTATTTTTATATTTTATAAGGTTTGAAAAAGAAAAAGAAGGCATGATGAAATAGGTAACGGGCATGCGGTATTTTGATATGTTGAAGAAGATTCTGCGGAATTCGGGCAACAGTTCGTCATTTTTAGCAAGGACGAAGATTCTTTTAAAGGCAAATGAAGACATATAATAGTCCATGGAACTGAATGTAGATTTGCAACGCAGTTTCCAGCGGACTGGAATATATTACCGGTTAGACATTCCGCTGAAATAGTCAAGAAATGCGAGTGTGTGAACTCTTTTCAGCGAAAGGTCTAAATTTTTCATGTAAAAGATATATGAAATAGGTCTGCTTTTTTTTATTTCTTCCGGTCCGGTGCGAAAAAAAACGGGGTCATCCTTCAGTATGTCATTGGCTTTTTTCAATTCTGCAATTTCAAGATTTGTGATATAATTTTGTTCAGGTGCATAATTTTTTTGTTCTTTATTTTTTGTGGTAGAAAAATTTTAACAGAAAATCCTTGTACCTTCAATATTTATAAAGCTTTATACTGTTTTTATCCCACACATATGTTAGAAGATCCTTTTTAAATTGATAAAACCGGAAACTTAAATATAATAGTAATAGGAACCTCTAAATTTTGCAATTTTTCGAGACGCCCGAATGTAGGTACTGAAGTTTTTGGGGGATGATATGAGTTTTCCACGGGAAGAAGATGCTGATCGTCTTATTGCGATGCATGGCGGGGACAAAGGATTTTTTGTTGTTGCAGTATATTCGTTTATTGAACAGTATCTGAAAAATGAGATCAGATATTTTGGCGGATATGCTGATAACAAAGATTATTTTTCTGACTTGCTGTATAAGTTTGAAAAGCAGTTCCGTAAAAGGTATTTCGGATATAAACCTACTGACCATGATTTTTTGTTCGGAATGATAAGAGGTAAGGAAAATGCTAACCGTGTGCGACATCAGTTTGATGACTTGTCCGATGAAGAAGTTCTTGGAGCAATAAAAGATCTCTTAAAATTTTGTGGCTATGTAAATAATTACTGGAAAAATAAATTTGCGCCTCTTGAAAGAAATCTTGATGTGTGGAAGAACAGGCAGGCTCCTGATAAAACTGCAAAGGAACTTGAAGAAGCAAACAAGCTTATTGCGGAGATGAATAAGAATCTTACGAAGATGATTGCAGAAAGTGATGATTATAAGAGGCTGAAGGATGATCTTGAGGAGGGGAACTTAAGATGCCTTCTTCTTGAAAAGGAAAACAGGGACTTGTCTGAAGAGGCTGACCGGAAAAAAGAGGAACTTGAAAAACAGATTTCCGAATATGAAGAAAAGCAGAATATTATGCAGGAACGGTTTTGCGAATACGAGAACTATATTTCAAACCTCAGGCGAATGTTAACTTATACCCGCACCAGAAATGATTTTGAACGCACAATAATTACATTGACTCCTGAACAGCAGGTTGCGGTTGACAGAATAAAGATTGGCAGTCCAGGTAAGGATTATCTTGTAAAAGGTCCTGCGGGAACTGGAAAATCTTTGGTGCTTCTTAAGACAATTGAAAAGCTTACGAAAGAAAGTGCTGGGACCGGAGGGAGAATAGTTTTTGTGACCTATACAACAAGTCTTGTAAAGTATAACAAGTATGTTGCAAGTCTTATGAATATGGGTCTAAGTTCGGATGTAATTGAAAGTGCCGACTCCTATTTCTGTAACAACCTTTCTGCATTCTTTCCGAAGAAGCATATTAAATATGGAATTGAATCTTCCTATAAAGACATTGCTGAAAAAATTATAAATGATGATTATGCGGAAGAAGGTATTGGGGCTGCTGAAGTTCTTGATGAAGCCGTTCATTTTGTCTGGCCGAATTTAATTACCCGTGAAGAATATATTGATGAAGGAATAGAAAGAACTGGAATGGGAACCGGGCTTAAAAATGACAAGAGAAAAATCTATTGGGAAATAATTGGGAAGCTTGAAGAGGAAGCGGAAAAATCTTCTAACTGGCAAAGCGATTTTGCAAAATCAATGGTGTGCCGTTTCATAAAGGAAAATCCTGTCAAGGAAGAAGATAAGAACCTTGATTATATTTTCATAGATGAATCCCAGGACCTTTCCATTGCTTCTATGTTCTGGTTTAAGAGTATATGCCGTCATTCAGTTATAATGGCAGGTGATACTGACCAGATGATTTTTAATGTTCAGCCTCCGATTGTCCGAAGCGGAATTGATGTGAGAGGAACTTCCTGTGTACTCAAAACGAATTTAAGGAATACAATTCAGATTAATGATGCCGCAGAAAAATATCGTAAGCTTATACATGGAATGAGCAGTGATTCAAATCCTTCTTCCTTCAGAATGGGACCTCCTGTTGAACTTGTGGAAGTAAATTATGATGACACGCTGACAGGAAATCAGAATGCGCAGGAACTTATTGACGTGACGGCAAAGCGTGTGAAGATGTGCATAAGTGAACTCGGATATGCGCCTGAAAATATTTGCGTAGTCTTCAGCTATACGAACAATAAGCGGACTGACATGCTTGAAAAAAAGTTGGGAGGTTACGGAATTCTTGTTGAGAACATAAAGGACAAGGATTTTAGTGTAGGCGGAAAAGTTTGCGTCTCCACTGTACAGTCCTGCAAGGGCCTTGATTTTCCTGTTGTGATTCTTGTTGCAGAACACAGGCCCCATGTATTTGCAGGAGGTATAAGTGATGCGTCCATTGAAAGGATTCAGCGTAATATGTTTTACGTTGCAATGACCCGTGCAATGGATATGCTTACTGTAATAACATACAGTAATACTTCTAATGATGTCATAAATGATATGAAGAAATGTTGTTCAGCTTGATGAAGGAATTCTGTAATCACGGAAGCCGTCATGAGAACTTTTTTGTCAGTGAAGATGAACCGGGGTTTGCTTTGCAATGCCTGCTTAATTTGATATAATGCGGTCATGGAAAAATAAAAAAATGATAGAGAAAATTTTTTGGAAGGACTGCATGACGGTATTCCTGTTGCCCTGGGATATTTTGCTGTTGCATTTTCTTTGGGAATAAATGCGGCTTCGGCAGGCCTTAACGCTTTCCAGGGATTTCTTGTAAGTTTTCTGACAAAGGCTTCTGCCGGTGAATATGCAGCTTACGGTGTAATTTCTTGTGATGCTCCGTACTTGGAAATGGTTCTTGTGATTCTGGTTGCAAATGCACGGTATTTTCTGATGAGCTGCAGTCTCGGAACAAAACTTCCGCCTGATACAAAAAATGTTCACAGATTCTTATTAGGCTTCTGCATTACTGATGAAATATTTGCAATCTCTTCAGCCCGTCCAAAATATTTGAATCCTTTCTATACATACGGTGCCATTCTTATAGCGTCACTGTGTTGGGCAGGCGGTACATCACTTGGTATTGCAGCCGGAAATGTAATGCCAGGAATTATTGTAAACTCTCTGGGTGTTGCACTCTACGGAATGTTCATTGCAGTCATTGTTTCTCCATGCAGGAAAGAGAAGCGGATTCTTTTTATAGTTCTCGTTTCCTTTGCACTGAGCTTTATGTGCTCAAAAATAACTTTTGTCACAAAGATTTCAGGCGGCATGCGGACGATTATTCTTACGGTGATAACTTCAGCATGCGCTGCACAGGTATTTCCTGTGAAAGATGAAAGTGAAGGGGAGCTGAAGGATGAAGCATAATATTTTTATTTATATTCTGATTATGGCTGCCGTAAGTTTTGTAATCCGCGATGTTCCGTTCACTTTTTTCCGGAAGCAAATAAAGAGCCGCTTTGTCCGATCCTTTTTGTATTATGTTCCCTATGTTACACATTCAGTAATGCCATTCCCTTCGGTAATTGAGGTGACAGGAACTGTGTGGGCAGGTCTTGCTGCTTTTGCAGCGGGAATTGTATGTGCATGGTTTGGTCTGGGACTTTTTAAAGTATCGCTTGTTTGCTGCGGCTGTGAGCTGCTGTCTGAAGTGCTAGGGCCTTTGCTCTGATTTTAATTCGGCCTAAGGAAAGTCAATATCACTGAACAGAAGATTTAGTATTGTAATTTCAAACTTGAATTGATAAAGTGTTTTTTATGTGAACACTTGAAAAATACGTTGTTATATGGTAAATATATAAGTTGCGATTTTTGTGCTTGATTCTTTGTGTGAATTACATACAAAAAAAGCATTAACAATTTAATCAGGAAAAGTATATGAAAGGTATTATTCTTGCCGGGGGAAGCGGTACCCGTCTTTATCCAATAACAAAGACTGTTTCAAAACAGATTCTTCCGCTCTATGACAAACCGATGATCTATTATCCTCTTTCGGTTCTTATGCTTGCAGGAATCCGCGAAGTTCTTATTATATCTACTCCACGTGATCTTCCTCTTTTTGAGGACCTTTTTGGCGACGGTTCCCAGCTTGGAATGAAATTCGAATACAAGGTTCAGGAAAGTCCCAGAGGTCTTGCAGATGCGTTCATCATTGGAAAAGAATTTATTGGTGATGATAATGTTGCTCTTGTTCTTGGGGACAATATTTTTTATGGGCAGAGCTTTACCCAGACTCTGCAGCGTGCAAGAAAAACTGTTGAAGAAGGTAAGGGAAGCGTAATTTTCGGTTACTTTGTAAAGGATCCTGCAGCTTACGGTGTTGTTGAATTTGATGAAAACGGAAAGGTTCTTGGCATTGAGGAGAAGCCTGCCGAACCTAAGTCAAATTACGCGGTTCCGGGACTTTATTTCTATTCGAATGATGTCGTAAAGATTGCGGAAAATGTTAAGCCTTCTGCCAGAGGTGAAATAGAGATTACGTCTGTAAACAATGAATTCCTTGGCCGTAATCAGCTTAGCGTTGAACTTCTTGGCAGAGGAATGGCCTGGCTTGATACCGGAACCTATGACGGTCTTCTTGAAGCTTCAAATTTCATTGCGACGATTGAAAAGCGACAGGGAATGTATGTGAGCTGCATCGAGGAAATTGCTTTCCGTAACGGATGGATTTCTAAGGAAGATATGCTCAGCATGTCAAAGATTTATAAGACCGAATACGGAAAATATCTTGAGTACATTGCATTGAGCTGATGTACGGGTGGTGATTATATGTTTACTTTTAAAAAATGTTTCAGTGATGATGGAAAGGAGATTGCAGGTCTCTATGAGATTCAGCCAAAAGTTTTTGGAGATGCCAGAGGCTATTTCTTTGAAAGCTACAGCGAAAAGGATTTTTTTGAGGCAGGACTTACAATGAAGTTTGTGCAGGACAACCAGAGTTTTTCTGCAAAGGGGGTTCTCCGCGGACTTCACTTCCAGACTATGCATCCGCAGGGAAAGCTTGTGCGTGCAATGGAAGGAAAGGTTTATGATGTTGCAGTTGATCTCAGGAAAGGGTCCGAAACTTTCGGTAGATATTTCGGAGTTCTTCTTGACTCGGAAAAGCAGAACCAGTTCTACATTCCTGAAGGTTTTGCGCATGGATTTTTTGTCTTGTCTGACAGTGCTGTGTTTGCCTACAAGTGCACGGATTTTTATCATCCCGAGGACGAAGGCGGACTTATGTGGAACGATGCAACTGTCGGCATAGACTGGAAGAAAGTTGCAGGTGACATTGAGCCAGTTCTGAGCGAAAAAGATACAAAGCATCCTTCATTTTCTTTTGAAAAGAATTACTTTGACATGAACGGAAAATGGATCGGCTGATTTTATTGACGGTGCCTTGGTTCATGAAGTGCGCATTGCATTCATGTACTTCCGCCGGCCGGGAATTTTATAGGAGAAATTATGCGCAAACTTAAAAATATTTTGGTAACAGGTGGAGCAGGATTCATCGGTTCAAACTTCATTCATTATCTTTTCGGGAAGTCCTCTGCAGGGGGTAATCTTTTTAATGATTCAGGTTTCGAAGGAACTGTCGTAAATGTTGACAGCCTGACTTATGCGGGAAATCTTGAAAGTCTCATGGACATTGAAGAGGAATTCGGGGGAAAGAGATACTTCTTTGAAAAGGCTGACATCTGTGACAGAGCTGAAATTGAACGCATCTTCAGGCAGTATGACATTGATACTGTTGTTCATTTTGCTGCGGAAAGTCATGTGGACCGTTCAATTCTAGGACCTGAAACCTTTGTCAGAACAAATGTGATGGGTACCTTTACAATGATTGACGTAGCAAGAAATTTCTGGAAGAAGGAAGACGGAAAGCTCCGTGATGATGTTCTCTTCCATCACATCTCTACTGACGAAGTTTACGGTTCCCTTGGTGAAACAGGATATTTCCGTGAAGACACTCCCTATGATCCCCGTTCCCCGTATTCTTCCAGCAAAGCTTCTAGTGATCATATTGTTATGGCATATTTCCATACTTACGGAATGCCTGTAACTATTTCTAACTGTACAAACAACTACGGTCCGTATCAGTTCCCTGAAAAGCTTCTGCCCCTCATGATTTCAAATATCCGTGACTCAAAGAATCTTCCTGTCTACGGAAAGGGTGACAACATTCGTGACTGGATTTATGTTGAAGACCATAACCGTGCGGTCTGGCTCATCCTCAGGAACGGACGCACAGGTGAGAAATATAATATCGGCGGCGAGAACGAGTGGCAGAACATCAAGCTTCTTCACAAGGTCATAGAACTTACAGCCGCAAAGACAGGAAAGTCTGTTGATGATGTCGAAAGGACTGTCACTTACGTGAAGGACCGTCCAGGACATGACAAGCGTTATGCAATTGACTGTACCAAGATCAAGAATGAGCTTGGATGGCAGCGCAAGATGACTTTTGAGGAAGGCCTTGAGGAAACTGTCAGCTGGTACCTTGATCATGAAACCTGGGTAAACAATATTCTTTCAGGTGATTACAAGAACTGGATCAGCGTGAACTATACTTCCCAGGGAAGATGAAATGCTTAGGCAGCTAAAAGGACAAGCGGATGGTAAAACATTTGCTGTCCTTTTTTTTATGTTTCATCAGAAAATTTTTATAAAATTTGCTGAAAATTTAATTTTATTCTTGACTAAAGTTTCTGTTTATGACATAATAATATTCGTCAGTGACCAAGACGAAGAGGAAATACCCGTTCCCATACCGAACACGGAAGTCAAGCTCTTTGGTGCCGATGATACTGGTGATTAACCGGGAAAGTAGGAAGTTGCTGACTTTTTTATTTTAAACTTTCACTTCTGATAGAAGTTTCAGGTTTTCAAAATCTGAAGTCGCCTCAGAAGTATGCCGGGCCTGGAAAGCAGATAAAAGGATGGCCGGTTCCTGATGTCTTGTCTGCCCCTGTACTGTAAAAAAATAAGTTCGTGTCCTTTTTTTTTGGTTTTGGTTTTGGTAATGCTCTGCCGTATTGTTTGCACATGTGGTGCCAAATATTGGCTGTACATTTTTTTTAGGGGGCAGGGGTTGTTTTTAATGAATCTATTAATTTGTTATCTTGTAAAATTTTATGATGTTTTTGGGGTATGTCCGGAAGATATTTTTAGAGATTCCTGCGAGTTTTCATCCTTGAAATTATAGGGCCCGAAACATTTGGCCCTCAAAATTATCTTTAAAAATTGCAATTTTCATAGATTGCCTTTATAATTTTTGCAGGTAGTTTTAGGATGTGTTGTTGAATAGAATTGTTATTTTTCGTAGAATATTTTGGTCAGTTAAATGAAAATTTTAAAATCCAATTCAGATTTTCTTTTTTGGATATAAAAAGTCAAGAAGTTTAATTTAAGCGGAACCATGAGTTTTTATGGAAGGCAAGATGCGGATGAAAGGAAACAAGGAAAAAAAAGCGAAGGGTGTAAGATTTCCGTTAGGTATAAAGCTTGCATTCATTATGGGTACGATAGTTCTCTCTTCTCTCATAACTGTAACTTATCTTAACAGTCATTTTATTGGCAAGGATGTTAAAATCACTGCCGAAAATAATAATCTGAGTGTAAATTCCCGAGCAGCATCCACAGTTGATAATACTTTGAATACAATCCGTTCGAATGTTTTCCAGCTTCTTGACCTTATTGGAGTTGTTACCGGAGGAAGAAATTCTGCACTTGCAAAGCAGGCTGAAGCTTTTTTCTTTGAACGCAATCAGGATATTGCATCCATATATATTATTTCCGCTGACAGCATTGAACATAGAAAGTCTACGGATACAATAATTTCAAACGGTCAGTTCTATATAGCAAATGAACTTAATCTTTCTGTCATGGATGATTTCCTGTCCGCAAACAGTGAGGCTGTAAAAAGGTCCTGCAGCGGGGAGACAATAGCTTTGAATGCTTCCCCTTTTTTTAATATTCCCGTTATGTCACTGATGTTTCCGTACAGAGAGGACGGAAGGGAACAGAGCTGTATAATAACTTTTTCCATAGATTCCATAGCTGACATCATAGGGGCAAAATCCGAGAACACTACATTCATCATCAACGACAAGGATGAACTGCTTTGCCATCCTGATGTTGAAAAAATTCTTGTCGGCGAAAGCTATAAGAATTATCCGCTCGTAAAGGAGATGCGCCGGAAGAATGAAAACAATAATGACAGCCTCCAGATTCCATTCGTATGCGAGGAGGACGGCAGTCAGGTAAATTATTACGGGGCATACGAAAAGATTTCTTTTGGTGATATAGTCATAATGACAACGGTTCCCCTTGATACGGTTATTGAAGCCGTCAATACAACCAGACGTAATAACCTTTTTCTTACTGCGGCTGTATTTTTTATTTCAACCATAGTTATCCTGTGTTTCACCCGATGGTCAATTTCCGTTCAGCTTAGAAAACTTTCCTATGCTGCAGATGAAATTCAGAAAGGTAATTTCGATTCTGATAATGTGTTTGAGCAGCTTAACATAAAGAGACAGGATGAAATCGGTGTTCTGAATCGTTCGACCAAGGCTGAGCTCGGATTCCTTAATATCTTCAGCAAATTTACAAACAAGGGTGTAGCTAAGGCTATTGCTAGAAATGAAATTGATTTTGAACCTCATCTGAAAGACCTGACCATATTCTTCAGTGATATTCGTGGTTTTACGAAGATTTCTGATGGATTCAAAAATAAATTCGGCAATGATTCTCCTAAGGAAATCATAGGCTTTCTGAATGATTATATGGGACGCATGGTTGACTGCATAACTTTGAGCGGCGGAAACGTTGATAAGTTTGAGGGGGATGCAATAATGGCTGTGTGGGGAATTCTTAGAGATGATTCCCTTGAGTACGAAAGCATGCCTGAAGGTAGCCAGGAGCGGATTGAAAAAGAAAGGATACATCTTCAGCATGTGAAGGAAGATGCTGTTAATGCCTGCAAAGGTTCAATCGCCATGCGCTATTCCCTGATGAAATATAACAAGGACGCAGCAGAATTTACTGAAGAGCACAGTAATGAAGAATCCGCAAAGTATAAACCTAATATCAAAATCGGATGCGGTCTGAATACAGGCCGTGTAACTGCCGGTATCATGGGTTCTAAGGACAAGATGGAATATACAGCAATCGGTGATGCCGTAAACCTTGCAAGCCGTACTGAAGCAAGCAACAAGAAGTGCGGCACGGACATTCTTATAGCTCAGGACACCTATGAACTTCTTAAGAAAGATTATATCCGCTGCGGGGAAAATGGTTTTACAATTTTACCTGAAAATGAATGTAATGAAATTGTTGTTGAAATGATTCCCGTTAATTTAAATGTAAAGGGAAAAGGTGTTCAGCATTTTTACGGTGTGGTGAATATGCCTAACTTTAACATAGAGTCCTTCTTCAGACAGGGTGATCCTGATTTTGTTGTTGACGAGGACTGTGCAAAAGCTGTAGGTCCTGGCGGGCCTAAAACTTTGAATGAAGTGCGTGAATTGTTGGGCATTGAATCTCCAGACTACGAAAAGGTAAACCTAAATGAAGAAGAAAACAAGATTCAGGTTGAGCAGTGATCTGCTGGTGCCGTTCTGCATAACAATTTTCATTTGTCTGCTTGGAGCATCCTGCAGTATCTATTTGTTTTACCGAAGTTTCTTTAGTTCCCTGTATAAACTTGAAGAAGCTCCGATTGCGACCATAACTTTCAAATATAAGACTGCTCAAAGAAAACTTATGGACAGAACCGTGTGGGACCGTCTAAAACAGAATTCCCTGTTATATAATGGTGATACTGTTCATACATCAGAACTTTCAGCAGCTACCATTCATTTTATGAACGGTAATACCATGGAACTTCTTGAAAACACGATGGCCCAGATTTTCATTTCACAGGATAATGCTTCTGTTGTGGATTTAATAAGCGGGGACGCTTTTTTTGAAGCTTCAGATTCTTCAAACGGAATGTCTGTATTCTCGAAAGGAAAAAAAATTTTTTTGAAGTCAGGATCTTCTGGTTTGTTAAAAGAAGTTGACGCAGACAGCGGCAGAGTGATATTTTCAGTTATGAAGGGTGACTTATCTTATGCCGACTATTCTGATGGTGACTGGAAAAATTTATCTGAAGGTGAAAGTCTGGTCCTTAAAGAAAATGAACAGCCCGGACCTGCTCTGACCGTTCTTGAACCCAGACCGAACTCAAGGATTTTGTATTTCAATGAAGATATCGGTTCCGTAAAATTTATCTGGAAGACTGCGGGCGGCAGTGAAAAAGATTCAGTGAAACTTGTACTCTCATCTGACATTGTATTCAAGTCGGACTTAAAATTCTATGACCTTGAATCTGCCGGTTCAGTGAACATTAAAATGAAGGGCGGCATCTATTACTGGAAGATTCTTCTGAACGGTGAAGAATGTGACTCAGGAAAATTCCAGCTGGTCCAGTCCCTTGCGCCTTCACTTATTACGCCTGTTGCGGATTATGAATTCACTTTCAGAAATGAAGTTCCTGCAGTGCGTTTTATTTGGAGCGATGTAAATTATGCATCATCCTATTCCCTTAAAATTTCATCAGGCCCGAACTTTACTGACTGTGTCATCGACCAGAATATATCTTCAAACTCTGCAATCATTTCTACTCTCACGGAAGGTAAATGGTATTGGAAGATAGAACCGTATTATGTTCTGAATAATATAGGTCTTGCAAACCCTTCAGAAGCTGGAATCTTTACCATTGAAAAGAAAGGTAAGCTTGTTTCACCGGACCTGCGACTTCCTGCAAAGGAAAGCATCATAAATGTAGAATCAGATTCTGCTGCAACAGTTTTCTCATGGAAAATGGATGATGAGCCTCTTTCCTATAATCTGAAAGTTTCTGCTGATAAAAATATGAAGTCACCTTTCATAGATGCCGTAACTTCTGACAATTTTTATAAGCTTACTCAGGAACAGCAGAATCTTGCTGAAGGAAATTATTATTGGTGCGTAACTGTTCTGGATGCCGAAGGAAATGTTTCTGCAGTAAAAGAGATAAGATCTTTTTATGCAATGAAAGGCAAGGCGGAGCAGCATATTATTGAGCCTGCAGATAAATACAAGATTGCCGGCTCTCTTTTGCAGGATACAAAGTTCACATGGAAAAAGAATTTAAATGAGAACTGGCAGACTGAATTTCAGGTGTACTCTGATGCTGAACTTAAATCAAAGGTCTATTCTGAGAAGACAAATAATCTAAGTACACTTGCTCCTAATCTTCCTCTCGGAACTTATTACTGGAGAATTTCTTCGGAGAACAGAATCAGCGGGGCATTGCTTTCAACTCCGGCAAGAGAGCTTAATGTTCTTGGAAATCTGGGCAGAACAAATATTATTGCACCTACTTCTAAACTGGTTGCAAGGGAAGGTGTTCCCTATGAAATAAAATGGACGGAGGTTCCCGGTGCAGACTTTTATAAGATTTTTATTTACAGCACAAGTACGGGTGAACTTGTCTATGAGGATACGGTCTACGGTACATCAATTAAGCTGGATATGTATAACGGTGAAAAATTTATGGACAGGATGAATTACCGCATAGAGATTCAGGCTAAATCCCTTGGCGTTACAGGTGTATGCTCAAGGCGCTCAGGAGATTTGGCGGAACGCGTATTCTATCTGAAGAAACTTAAGCCAATTGAAATCCTCAGCCCTGTGAAAGGAAGCGTCATAAATGGTGTCGATGCAATTGTTAATCCATCTTATGCGGTTTGGGAAAGCAGTGATGATGTCTCCTACTCTCAGTTTGTTCTTACATCAGTCAAGGAAAATAAACGTGAAGTCGTGTTCAAGGTTCCGACAGATGCTCAGATGAAGAACGGTATTAAGCATGCACCTAATAAAATTCTTCTGGATACGCCTGAAGGTTTGTCTCAGGGAAACTATGAGATTATAGTTTATGCGGAAACTTTGGACGGAGTTGATATATCTAATTCCGCTGAAGGCCGTAGAGGATATTTTTCGGTAGGTGCGATAACTCCTTTGCAGAGTGCAAAAAATTTAACTGCTGCACCGGCTGTATTTGATATGGAATATCTTCATGATCTTAATAATCCAAGGAAGATAAAACTTTCATGGAGCAAGGTAAGTGGGGCCACTCATTATCTTGTCAGCATAAAGAAAGACGGAAAAGGTATGAGCATACTTTCTTATGATATAACTAATAATTCCGTTACAATAGATTTTAATTCTTTGGGCAATGAAAAGAAAAATCTTTTAAGGGAAGGCACATTTGTCTGGACAGTTGAAGCTTTAAGAAGAGTTGATAAAGATGGTGACGGAAAGCCTGACAGAATTTTGCAGCGAGGAAAAATTTCTTCAGGAACTTTTGTAACAGATGTTCGTTCGCCAACCAAGTCAACAGGAAAGGGAGCTTTGAATCCTTATGGAAATTAAATTAAAATTTTTTTTACTTGTCTTTGTTTTAGTTTTGTTTTCATTTGAGCTATGCGCTCAGGAAGTTTTAGGTTTTTTTGCAGAAGAATCTGAGGAGGATGAAGATTTCCTTGAATACAACGATGACGGTAATGTTGAAAACTGGCAGACACTTGAGTGGGAAGAAGAGAATCCTGATTATGTTTACAGATATGAAATAAACATAGAATCATTTGACAGTGTAAATCAGAAGTGGGTTCCTGCAAGAAAGTTCTTTACGGTAGACAGCCGGACTTCTGTAAAAATAGATCCGCCTCTTGGAGTAGGAAAATATCGTTACAGGATTATTCCCTATGACTTTATTGAAATGCCTTCCGCTGAATCTGAGTGGGTAGAATTTAATATTCTCCAGGCCTATAAACCTTCTATAAATTCTGTAAGCGTAAATGTGAACAGACGCTCTGTAATTTATTTTGATGAATATAATGACGGCTTTGTTACAGTAAGCGGAAAAAATTTATTTGACCCTCCTGAAGGTGAGTCGGATGAATCTTTTACAAAGTATTATCTTCTGAACAAGAAGACAAACAGAATGATTCCTCTTGAGCCTGTTGAAGTCAAGAACAAAAAGGAAATTGTTTTTTGTCTTGACCTGAAGAAAATAGATGTCGGTGATTTTAATTTTTATGCGGTAGATGCATCAGGACTTGCCTCATCTGTTGACAGAAGGAATTTACTGGAGCTAAGATACAAGAAGTCGTTTGATCTGGACATCAGCGGTGGCTGGTTTTCTCCTTTCATAATTCTTGATGACACGATACCAAAGTATATGGGACAAAGATTCTGGCCGGAAGGCGGTTCCGTAAAATTAACATTCATTCCGATCAAAAGATATTTAGGTTACTACGGATTTGGACTTGAAGCCTTTTACACAAGAATGAATGCTGAGATGAAGGGCTATAGTATTACAGGAAATCTTTCATCAATGTTTTTGACTGCGGTTTACCAGAAACCTGTCAAGCTAAAAAATAACTGGCATCTGTGTACATTTGAAATTCATGGAGGTGCTGGCATTGAGTATTTTATGAACTATCAGGTCCATTTCAAAAATGATATTGATACAGAATTTCTGAACAGCTGGAATCCTGCATTCATTGTTGGCGGTGCTGTTCAGATGTACGTTCTGCCAAGACTTTATGTTGAAGCGAACCTGGATTTTTGTATGACCTATGTTCCTTATGATATGATAATGGGGGATATTCGTCCTAGTATTTTAGTGGGGTGGCAGTTCTGATGAAAAGAAATAATTTGTTTTCGCTTATCAATATTTTATTTTCTGTAGTTTTTTTTGCGTCATGTCAGTTCATTACGGATTCCTGTAACCGTCCTGTACATGAATACTTTGAATCCTATATAGATGATGTAGCGATAATGTATCATAAATTTGATGCATCTCTTCCGAAAGATAAAGACGGTATTTATTGTATTCCTTCCGGAAGAGATAGAACGATTACTTTGTATCTAAGAAATGCCAAGGACTATAAACTGGATCTGGGAATTCTGGCACTGGATTCTGATGCTTCAGGTTATAGTATTATTCAGAAAGCTACGGACAGGTCTGTTTTAATTATTAAATTGCCGAATGATTACCTGAAAGCAACGGAAGGGGGGAAAGAGTTTTCTCCTACCATTACTATTCGTGATTCTGCTACTGAAAGGGAATTTAATTCCTATCAGTTTAATGTAAGAATAAATTCCGTTCCTCCAGAAATTTCAGATGCAATTGTAATGCTGGATGAAGAAAATCATTATGTATTATGTTTTAATCTTGCCGGCAAAAAGATTGTAGGTAACGTACATAAGGATATTGTGTCCGTTTCCATAAATGGTAAAGAATTTTCTTTGACGGTCAGTAATGATGATGAAATTTGCTCTTCGAATCGTGTCCTGAGAGAATCGGTTGCAGATGGGATACTGAAATCAAATTCTAGTGGATCCAATTTATCTTTTCCTTCGGTTGATACTAAAGCAGCAGATTATGACGGAATAAAAAAATCTTTCTACTATTTTACAAATGATACAGTTAAGAACGAGGATACTGTATATAAAATTGTTTTGAAGGATAAGATGGGGCTTACAAGTTCACGTACTACAAGCGTCTATGCGGAAAAACTTTCTTCTCCAATAATTTATGAAGGAGATAAAGTTACAGAGGTTGATTTATCAAAAACTTCTGAGAAACCTCATGAACTTTCTTCAGGAGGGGACGGTTCCTTTAAGGTTTGGCTTAAGGCACCTTCCGGGACAGAGAAAAATACACCTGTCAGGAATGTTTTTGTAAAATATACTGTGTATTCAGTTGACGGAACAGAAGAGGTTTCAAGCGGAAAGATTATGCAGGGAACTTACATTAATATTCCTTTGTCCGGTGCAAAAATTGTTTGCAACTCTACGATGGATACTTACATAGACAGTGACAATGTTATAGCCTATGTAAAACCTCTCAGAACAATTCCTTAAATATCTGAAACTGCTGTTGATGATAGTGAAAGTGCAGGTCCAAAATGGGAGGTAAACGGAAAGTATGCACAGACAAGTCCTGGTGCAATTTCGTGCGGGAGACACTGCTGGCTGGAGAAGAGCAGACAGAAATAGCGGTGAAGCACGAAAGATTGTGTCAAGAATTGTTCGCAGTTTATTTGAAAAAAAGTCATGCAAATCATGCCGTTTTTTTGCTTTTTTTCCCATTCTATTTTTTGTTTACGAAGAGCATCTGCATTGATGTAGCTGGCACCTGTGAGAAGATTTTCGCTGTATTCAATCAGGCTTGCAGTCATCAGTTTTTTATAAGACTTTGTGCTCGAAAAAATCCCGACTGCACGGCTGCGTCTTCTGACTTTCCTGTTCATTCGTTCCAGTGTGTTGGTGCTGGAATCTTGCTGAATATTATAGTAATCATGGGCCTGAACTGGAAATGTATTTCGAGAATTAAATTTGAATAATCCTGCTTGTTTTTTAGGTGATTCGTTATAAAATGTATAGTTGTGAATAGATTTTATTTGTGTAACAAAACATATTGTTCTCAACAAAAAAGGCTTGACAGTAAAGTCAAAGATGCTTTAGTTTTAGCACAGAGCACAGAGCACAGAGCGATAATTCTGTAGAGAATATTTATAGTGAAAATTATGAAGGCATACTATGTCCGTATAGGACATAGTATGCCTTTTTTTGTTTGCTGGAGGATTATTTATGGAGAAAAAAATTATTCAACTTGTATTAAGCGTTATTGTTATCGCATTTTCTGTAGTCATTGTTTTTAATCTGTTTAACTACACGACTGATGATATTGCTGTTAAGAGTGCTGATACTGACACTAGTCTTGAAGGTAGCTCTGGAGAGAAAAAGGACGTCGAAGTCAGGAAAAAAATTAATCCTTCCAGAGTTCTCGGGCGTATAGATGAGGGAGATTATACAAATGCCATGATTTTTTACACGGAAGACAAAGAAAAGTGGTTAGAGTGTAATCCTCAGGATGCTGACCTTCTCATAAGGTATCTGGATGATTATTTTGAACTAAAGTATGCACTTGATTATTGTATAGAAAATGAAATCAGCTTTGACAAAGTAAATAAGTATATGGAAAAAGATAATAGTAAGAAATTAGAAAAAATGCAAAAGAAAGTTGAAATGAAATATAATTCGAATTTAGCAAAGATAGAAAGTGATGGACTTGAAAAAAATCCTTACCTGAGAGGGGAAAAAGATTTTGAGAAAGGCTCTTCAGCTTTTTTTAGAAATATTGGGAATTTATCTACTTACATGTCACTAAATGCTGATATCCATGCAGAAAAAGCCCGTAGAGTCTATCTCGGCATGTGTTCCGGCATTGTTGTCATGCAGTGAGTCTGCACTCAGGTAGTACATTGATGCTTTCTCACCTTTGCCCGTATAGTTATCTATGCGACCCATTATTCTTGTCGTTCCCACTCCATAGTCCGCCGACATCTCCAGGAGATGTATAGCCTCAGGCTTTCGTATTTGGGGGGTAATGCTAGAAGCGTGTAC
>JAZUJH010000028.1:0-5347 GCA_045642665.1 Treponema sp. | reverse complement strand
AAAATCCCGATAAATGTTAGAAAATATGATAACAAAAATTTTATTATTGTTTTTACATTTATTGCTCTATCAACAAAGATTTTTAACCATATGCAAAAAACAAAAGGCACTACTAATAGAGACAAATAAAAATTACTAGTCCATTTCAAACCTTCCCAACCATGTACTATAACTTCTAAATAATAAAATAGAAAACTTGCAATTGATAAAAAAAATAGACTACAAATTTTAAATACATTTTTTATCATAAGTTTGTTTTTCTTCCGCTAAATTCCTGTTTGTCTGTACAGTTATACCACATACTGCGTTTATTCTTGTTTATCTGCGATTAATTGTTTCCAAGATCAATAAATCTTTCAATGTCAGCCTTTGAAAGAATCTTTCCATAACTTACAACTTTATCGTTGATTACAAGACCTGGAAGACTCATAACACCATAAGCCATAATCTGCTGTAAATCTGTTACATGCTGGCAGTCGCAGGCAATGTTTTTTTCTGCAAGAATGTCGATTGCATTCTGAAACATTGTAGAACAGTTGCGGCATCCGTCTTTACCTAAAATTTTAATTGATTTAATTTCCATAAAAAAACTCCTATATATTTTATAAAATAATACCTTGTAAAAAGTTGAATAAGTATCCAACAGCAATAATTCCTGCAACGCAAATTACAATAAAGATTCCCAAAAGTTTTGGCTTAACTGCTTTACTCAGCATTACGATTGACGGAAAACTCAAAGTTGTAACTGCCATCATAAAGCTCAAGACAACACCAAGCAGTGCACCTTTTGCAAGTAATGCTTCACTGATTGGAATACAGCCAAAAATATCTGCATACATTGGAACTCCACAGATAACGGCAAGCACAACCCCAAATGGATTTTTATTTCCAAGAGCAGTTTCAATCCATTGTTCCGGAATCCAGTTGTGAATAAACGCTCCAATTAAAACTCCCACCAAAATGTAAGGAATCAGTCTTTTATAAGTTGAAAACACCTGGCTCCATGCAGTTTGCATTCTGTCTTTCCAGGTAATTTCCATTTCCGGAAGTTCAGCAGCTTTTGTATTACGAATAAACTCTGCAATCTGTTCTTCCATATGCAGATGTTCTATCAAAGTTCCGCCGACCACTGCAATCACCAGTCCAAACAGAACATAAAGAACTGCAACCTTCCAGCCGAATATACTCATCAAAAGCACAAGACTGCCTAAATCTACCATTGGGGAAGAAATCAAAAAACTGAAGGTTACTCCAAGAGGAAGACCTGCCGCAGTAAAGCCCATGAAAATTGGAATTGAAGAGCAGGAACAAAATGGAGTTACAGTTCCCAAAAGGGCTCCAATAATTCTTGCTCCCATTCCACCAAAACGGCCCATAATCTTGCGGCTTTTTTCAGGAGGGAAAAATGTCTGAATATAAGAGATGATAAAAATCAGAACACAAAGAAGAATACTGATTTTTATAACATCCATTAAAAAGAAAACGAGACTTCCACCTAGGCGGGTTGTTACATCAAGACCACAGGCAGTCAGCAGTTTCTGAATTAAAACTGAAAGCCACTTCATTCCAAGGAGCTGATTCTGAATAAAATCCCAGACCATTATTTACCTCCGCAGCAGCATTCAGACTTACCTTCTGAAGCAGGTTCGGAATGACCAATTCTGTCTTTATAACAGGTGATTGAATCAAAATAAGCTTTGAATTCTTTGAACATGCAGCAGCTTATGGAATAGTAAGTCCACTTCCCTTCTTTGCGGACCGTTACCAGTCCTGTTTCCGAAAGTATTTTCATATGATGTGAAAGTGTCGGTTGAGAAATTTGAAAGGCTTCCAGCAATTTACAGGCACACTGCTCCCCGTCTGTAAGCAGTTTTATGATTTTAAGACGATTAGGATCCCCTAAAGCCTTGCAGAGTTCACTGATTTTTTCTTCTGTCATAATCACCTCATATAGATAATTATCTATATAGTAAATATAATTAACATATAGATGATTGTCAATATGAAATTTTTGTAGATACTTCATTGTAAAACAGATTTGAAAAACAAAATTCAATATTTAAATCAATTCGCATTGATTTGAAATGCTTGTTATGGCATTTTTATATTAACTAAGCTACGCCATTAACCCATAAATCATAAAAACATTGTTTTTTCAAATCAAATTTAATATTCCAAAAATCTGTTCCACCATCAAAAATAATAACTTCATTTGTATTAAAATAGTCTTCTTTTTCTTCTAAAATGAAGAAATTTAAATATATGATATTTTTATCACCATCCTGCCTTGTAAATAATTGAACAGAATAACTTCCTTTCTTTCTAATAATATCATTATTCCATAGGCATAAATCTGATATATATAAAAAAGCTTTTTCAATATAAAATTCAGCATCTTTTTTTGACTTAAGAATATTTAACTTATCTTCTACAATATAAATATTTTCTTCTTTTATTTTATCAGAATTTAATTCTATTATACTTTGTGCAAATAATAGTAAACTTGAAATAATTAATAGAAAAATAGTACAAAACTTTTTCATTATTCCTCCCAAACATGCAGGCCACTGGGCTGTAAGCATAACTTGCATTTAAACCGCACGCAGTTCGACTGCGTTTCGGGTTTTGAAAATTTTGTTATGTGATTCTACTTCATCATAGCTGAATAACTCAGATGATGTTCCCTAGCATAATTTATAAAGTCTTTTTCTTCCTGAGTTACTCTTATCTGAAATTTCAAAGGCTGCTTGAATTTTTGTTTTCTTCCGGCATTTTCTCTTGCTCCGCCATGTCCAAACTCTTTTTCATAAGCAGCAAGACCAGATTTTTTCATATATTCTTTTTCTGTTATGATTTTTTCGTCTGCAGAAACTTCATTTGCCAACTTCTTAAAAACATAACCTTCTGAATCTTTTACAAATACATAATCCATAACTACACCTCTTTCAATCTTGTTTCTGCAAGCTTTATTTTTTCTTTTGGAGTTTTCTGTGTTTTTTTCACAAAAACTACTCCAACCACAATAATTTGACCTTCTTTATATTTAAATAATGATCTAAGTTCATTACTTTTTATTTCAAAGATTTTCTTCTGAATCGGTTTTACACGAACAAATTCAATTCCTTCATTTTCTATTTTTGCATATTCCGATTTCAGTAATTCTTGCTGAGCCGGTTCCAATGCTTTTATTTCATTTTCAACGGCTTTCAATTTTGTTACTTTGAACTTCATATATAAAATATACTACTTATTTTGAATTTGTCAACAATTTCAAAATAGGGCACAAAAAAAGCAGGCTTGGCCTGCCTTACTTACTAGCTATTTTGAGAACTAAACTCTTCTTGTCATTGCACGTTCACAATCTTTTACAAATCCAAAATGTTCATATAGACCATGTGCATCTTTTGTAACTAGAAGTCCCAATAAGGATGAAAAGCGTTTATCTGAAACAATAGTTGAAATCAGTTTTTTACCAATTCCTTTTCCACGATACTTCTCATCTATAATTACATCAGCTAAATAGAATGTTGTAGCAAAATCAGTTACAACACGTGCCATTCCAATAAATGTATGTGTTTCTTTTTCATATACCCCAAAAACTGTTGAATTTTCAATTGATTTTTTTATAATTTCAGAATCTCTGTTGGCGGCCCAATATGTAGTATGTAAAAGATTTATTGCATCTTCTACTGGAAATATTGATTTATCGTCACTAATTATTATACATTCCATTTTTTCTCCGTTGCCACTGGCAATCCGCATTACTTGCATTTAAACCGCTAAAGCTCGACCCAAAGTCGGTTTTGAAATGCGTGTTATACGTTATCTATTCTAGCCAGGCGTTTATAAATTGCTTTGTAATCATCATTTTACCATATTCTGTAGTTAACGGATAAGCATCCCCAAAATCTACACATTTTCCAGAAGCATTAAATACTTTACGACCTTTTACCATTAAATTTATACTTCTAGAAATTCCATTTTCGTTTATTTCCATAATTAAAATATATTTTTCATCAGAATTATACAAACTCCTGGAGCTTAGACGAACTTTTATTCCGTTTTTTATCTCTATCCATATATTTAGTAAAATATTTTCCATTTTTTTCTTACTTATAAGATTCAGATTTTTCAATAAATCCAACTATACTTTCCAAGAAAGTTTTTTCTCTTCTGATATAGTCCTCTTCCGAAGCTGTATTTTGATTGCAGACCTTTGAAATAATTTCTGCATAATTTTCTGGTAGCTTCTGTAAACTATGGGAATAATAAATTGCCCTGTCTTCTGCAGGTGAATAAAAACCATTCAGATAAAACAAGGCACGAACACCAGCTCTTATTGCAGTATTTAAATTTTCATGCAATTGAATAAATGCCTCCCGGCGATACCAGCGGTCTTTCTTGTAATCAGAAATAAGATAATGAATATAGCCCAGCGCATTATTAAGATAATTTTTCAAATCCTCTTTTACAAGCTGATTTATTTTTTCAAGCTCATTTTTGTAGGAATTATTCGGATCGTACAAAATCTGAGATTCCAGTACCGAAAACTTTCTTGGTTCATCAAGCTGCAAAAACTTTTCGGTATCGATAAAATCTGTAAACAAAATTGCATAGCACACATGATCAACTTTTATACAATGATACGGAATCGGCGGATCATTGTCCGGTCCAAAAATATCTTCGGCAGCCACACAACTTCCTTTTTTACGCATAACGATTAAATCGACGTGCCCCCGATATTCATCATTTTCTTTTTTAAGAGGAAAAAAATCCGCCCGCGAAACACTCCCCGATAGAAGAATCGTTTCAATCTCAGACTTATCAATTGAATTAATAAGTGCAAGAGTTTTATTTTTCATTTCCTGAATAAACTTTTTTTGTTGTTCAATTATTGTTTCTTTAGTTTTCATTTTTTCTCATTTCCAGCCCAGTGGGCTGTGCGTATAACATTAGTTTAAACGGTGGCGGGCTCGACTGTCTGTCGAAGTTTGAAAACAGTGTTAGGCGATTATTTATTCAACCAGCACTGGGTTTGTACATTTTCCTTAAAACACAATTCATTTACATCAATAATTCCTTTTCGTTCTTCAAGAATAGGATATTTCCCGTTTTTTACATAATTTACCATATAATATTTTAACATTTTATTTTTACTTCCAAATAACGAAAATTTATGTTTATATGATTCAAAAATTATTTGATTTCCTTCTACCATATATTCCTCAATAATTTCATTATTTTTAAATTTTGTAACATAGACATAAGTAGGATAAAATTTTCCTTGCGAAGAAAAAGGAATTAAGTATATTGAATCCTTATTTTTATAACATTGATAAATCACATC
>JAZUJH010000027.1:0-6345 GCA_045642665.1 Treponema sp. | reverse complement strand
ACATGCAAAAAAAATATATATAAAAAATAATTTTAATTTCCCTGGAAATACTGCAGCTGATAGTACCAGTGAACCAACAAATGTAGGTTCGTATGAACGTAAGGGAATAAGAATGATTTTTACTATTGAATTCCCAGAGTTAGATGATTGTGAACCATACAATGTATCTATTCACTTTGAAGTAAATGATTCGTTTGAATACAAGGTAAAAGAGGAGTTTTTAGATGGAGCATATCATATTGGTGAGGATCCACTATCTAATGTAGAACCAGTAAATAATATGGAATTTGGCGATTTACTTATTTAGGCTGACATAAAGTGTCAGTAGTAGGGCTCTATAATAATATAAGTTCTAGAAAGGAGATCAAATAATGGTGCCAAGTATGGAAGGAGTTTAATATGCATGAGGCAAAATTGAAAAGTGGTTTTCTATATTTTTTCTTTTTTTTGCAAGGAGTTTTTCTGACAGGAATGATACTTTTTGTATTATTTGAGAATAAATTCGTTCCTATTGTGATTGAAAAAAATACCCAAATTAAAACTCTGGTTAATGAATTAAATAAAAGAAAACATAGTTATCCTGACATTGAATATAAAAATCCATTTTACAATGTTATTTCTGAAGGCAATGATTCTTGTTTGAAAGGTGATGAGAGGGTAATTATTTGATTAGAAACTTAAAAAAAATTGCAAATTACATACAAACGCTGACATAAAATGTCAGTACATGAACAGTAAACTAAAAAAACATAAGGATTTGTTTAATCCTATAAATAAATATTAAGAGAGGAATTTTACAATGGGTAAATTTGTTGGTGGTCTTATTACAGGCTCAGTTTTGACACTTGCAAGTCTTGGCATTGCTGCTGCTATCAGTGATGGAACTTTTGATGATCTTTTTGATTCTGATAATTCATTTGATGATTCCGATGATACTGAAGATTTGAATGAAAAGGAATCTTCTGATGCTGAAGATGATAAGGATTATGTTTCTCCAGCTATTGGGACTGCTCTTTCATCAATATTTAGAAAAGCTGCTGAAGAAGTAGACAAAGCTGGTGAAGTAATCAGTAATGAACTTGAGAAGGAAGTTCATCTCACTGCTGAACAGAGAGATAAATTGGTTGAAAAATATGGCTCAGTAAAGGAAGGTATTTCTGTTTTATTAGGAAATATATCAGAAGAAGATGAAGAAAAAGTAGAAGCTTAGCTTTCTGATATTTTTTGATTATGTTTGTTTAGCACCTGCATATTTGTAGGTGCTTTTTTTTTGTCATCTTTTGAAATTAGAAGTTCCTTATTTTATTTGATGATAAAGGAATTAATTTATTTATGTTGTCAAAGAATATTTTTCTGAAATTATCATTTATTTTTGTCATCTTCTTAGGAATAGAGTTCCTTAAAAATTATAGGCAGTCAAAACAACGAAAATGGAGATTGATATGGCAAGATTAAGCAAAAACGAAGTAATTAAAACAATCGACGGCAAAGAGATCAAGGTTTTGGAATTTCTTGGAGCTGGCGGTCAGGGAACTGTTTACAAGGTAAACTATGAGGGGAAAAAGTATGCTCTCAAGTGGTATAAGAAACCGGCTGAAGATGCTTTTTATAAGAACCTTCATGACAATGTTAATCGTGGTGCTCCAGCTGAAACATTTCTTTGGCCTTTGGCAATCACAGAAAAAGACAAAGACGGTTGTTTTGGCTATGTAATGAAACTTTGTCCAAAAAAGTACCAGCCACTTTCTCAGTATTTGTTAAACAATGCTAAATTCAAGAATCTATCTGCAATGATTAATGCCGGAACTCAGATTACAGCTAGTTTCCGGGCTCTACATAACCAGGGAGATAGTTATCAGGATTTGAATGATGGAAACTTCTTCATCGACCCAGAATCAGGAAACATCCTTATTTGTGACAATGACAATGTTGCTCCAAATGGAACTAATCTTGGAATTCTTGGTAAGCCAAGATACATGGCACCTGAAGTTGTTTGCCAGAATCATCTGCCTGACACTTACAGTGATCGTTTCTCGCTGGCGGTTATTTTGTTCCTTTTATTCTTCAGAGGACATCCTCTTGAAGGCTTAAGAGACAACTGTGATAGAGACGATAACGAAAGAAGTCTTTTTTGCAAGATGCCTATCTTCGTTTTTGATCCGAATGACAGTTCAAACAGACCAAATCCTGCTGTTCATAGAAATGTAAATATGCTTTGGACAGTATATCCACCATTCGTCAGAAACATGTTTATTCGTGCTTTTGACAAGAATCTTATGCGTAGTAATGGAACAGGTCGTGGAGACCGTATCATGGAAAAGGAATGGCTCAAAATGTTTCAGAAACTTCGTCATTCAATTGTAACTTGCCCAGAGTGTGGGGAAGAAACTTTTTTTAATATGAAGAAAGAAAATCATAAATGTATGAACTGTGATGTCAACATCGTTCGACCTCCGGTCCTTATAATAATAGATGAGACAATTCCACTGCAGCCTGGAAAAAAACTCTACAGCTGGGAGATAGATGCTGACAAGGAACTGACCATCGAAAATGTTGATGAGGCTTGGGCACAGGTAATTCCAAATCCAAAGAAACCTGGTGTGTTTGGTCTCAAAAACATATCGTCCAACACCTGGTACAGACATACACCGGGTGGGAAAGAGTTTGTTTGTGCCCCAAACGGGCAGGTAACAATTATTCGTACAAATACAATAAAATTCGGAACCAAGGGCGAAGGAACAATCTCTTAAGGTTACAACAACAAGCCATTTATAGGAGAAAAAAAAGATGGGTGTTTATGACAATGTTGAAGGTGTAGCTCGCAAGAGTATGGTTATGTTTTTCCTTATCGATACTTCTGGAAGTATGGAAGGAAGAAGTATTGCAGCTGTAAATGATGCAATGCGTGAAGTTATTCCTGATGTAAAGGATATTTCTAACAAAAATGCTGATGCAAACATTAAGTTTGCAGTAATGAGTTTTTCTAGTGGGACAAACTGGGAAACACCGCAGCCTGTAGAACTTGATTCTTACAGATGGTCGGATCTTGATGCTGGTGGAACAACAGATATGGGGGAAGCTTTTTCAGAGCTTAATTCAAAACTTGACCGTAATGCATTCCTTCAGGATTCAGCTGGTGTAAAAGCTCCTGTTATCATCATGCTTTCCGATGGAGAACCTACTGATGACTATAAAGCTGGTCTTAGACAGCTTCAGCAGAACAAGTGGTTCAAGAAAAGCATAAAGATTGCCCTTGGTGTTGATGATGCCAACATGGATGTAATGTCTGAGTTTACAGGAAGCAAGGAATCGGCAATCTACCTTAAGGACAAGAGCCTTCTTAAAAAACTGATTCATGTTGTTTCGGTTACTTCTTCTACTCTGGCAAGTCAGACAGTTGGTGACAGTGAAGATACTGCTGAAGTTGTTCAGGAACAGGTTGTTGAAGCTGCACAGGAAGTAATCCAGGACCTTGATCCTGAAGCAGACGAAGACTGGTAGTAGGGTGGGAGGCCAGAGAGTTCAGAGCCGAAAGGCTTTGACTTTCTGTGTTCTCTTTTAATGAAATTTTACATAACAAGATAGATATTTTTTGGAGGAACGAATGAACAGAACAATGTTTGCATATTCATTTCAGGGATTGAGTCACATTAGGAAAGAAGAAGATCCTGACAATGCAGGAAAGAAGTTTCCCTGTCAGGACAGGTCTTCTTCCGGTGACTTTGAGGCATCTGAAATTCTTGAAAAGAAAGATATCTCGTTATTTGTAAAAAACCAAAGCAGCTATCTGCCTTCTGTTTCCGTGTCTGTTGAGCTCAAACCACATAAAACACCTTTTACAGTGGTTTGTGTGTCAGATGGTCATGGAAGTGCTCCTCATTTTTGGAGCGACAAAGGTGCAGAGTTTGCCATCCAGTCTGCAGTTGAATTGCTTTCAGCAAGCATCGACAAAGTTTTGGTTGCTTTGGAGTCAAAGGATTACAGTAAGGCAAACAAAAATATTGCCAAGTCTTATGTAAAACGCTGGCACCGCAAGTGTTTTGAAGGTTTGTGTTCTATTGAATTAGATGATTTAAAGAACAAAATCAAAGAAATTGAAGAAAAGGAACCTGATGTTGCTAAACGGTATCTTGACGAGCTTCATGAGTTCAAGAAATTAGCAAAAGTCTATAAAGACATAGTTTCTAAAAATCCAATTCTGGCTGAAGAAAATCAGAAAGATATTGGAGACTTGGTTGCTGAATTTTCAAAGTTGTCTCTTAAAGAAATCTACGGCTGTACTTCAGTTGTGTATTTCCAGGATAAGTCTTCAGGAAAATGGTATGCTTTCAAGATAGGAGACAGTGACTTGTTTATAAGTTTGGGAGATGGATTTCTGAAGCCTATTAAGGATGATCCAAAATGTTTCCTTAATGAAACTACATCACTTTGTAATTCTAAGGCTGCTGATTCATTCTGTTTTCCGGAAGAACAGTATCTTGATAAAATACCTGTTTCAGTTTTTGCGTCAACTGATGGTGTTGCCAATAGCTTTTCGACAGATGAATATCTTGCAAGATTCTACAGGCAGATTCAGTTTTCTTTTGATGAAGATGGGGAATTCATCGGGGAACGGGATATTAAGGATTATATTCCAAAGCTTAGTGAATCAGGTAGTGGAGATGATGTTTCTATTGCAGGGATGGTTGTTTTTGATAATAGTGTAGAAGCTCGTCAAAAAAGAAGGGAAAATGCCAAAATACTTGCAGAGCAGTATTTTAAGGCTCAAGAATGGGATAAAATTTCTGTTGTGTTGAAGCCTTTTGTGGATAAAGGGGAAACAGACTTTATTTTCAAGAAAATATTTTATGATTGTAATGCAGCTAAATATTATCTGGTTCAGGGACTTTCGACAGATTCTTTATCTCGCTGGAAGAAAGCTTTTGACGAAATAAATGAAGTAATTGCTGATTCAAGATTCATTCGTTATCAGGAAAACCTTAATAGATTTGTTGATGCTCTGCACAATCTAATGAATAATAAGATTTTAGAGGCTGCCAAAACACGTGTCTATTCTACTGGAGAAGATGATATCTGTGTTTTGTTTGATAGTGTAATGAATGAAAAAGATGAAGTATTCATTTTTTATAAGGTTAATTATGAGTATCAATTGATTAATTATCGGTATGAGGCTAAATGGGTTTCCGGACTGTATAGTAGGATGAAAATAACTGTAGATGAACTTGAAAAAGCTTATTACCTAGCAGAAACCCAGAAAAACTTGATTATGGTTAAAGTAAAAAATGAACTTAGTATGCAATTATATAATTTATATGGGTTGATGCAGAATAAATGGATAACAAAGTAAAAAGTACCCCCTAGTTATGAAACTAGGGGTTCAAACAGATCAGTTCTTGATGCTTATAATTTCAAGGCTATTGTATAATTTTGATATGCTGTTATTAGAATTCAGAAGGTTAGCAGAATTATTGATAAATATACTAAGAATGTTCATAGCACGTGTAATACAAGCGTAAAGACCATTCATTTGTGTATTTTTGTCCATATTTCCATTTGTTTCTTTTTCTAAATAATTGTTGCTTAAGTAAAGTAAAACAACTGGGCAGTCAATTCCTTTTATAAATTTGACTGTACTTAATCGTATTGAATCATCATTATCGTCGAATTTGAAATCGTTGTCTTCCATTTCTTTTGAAGGAAAATCTTCTCCCAGAATGGTTTTAATTTCTTGTAATTCATTTTTATTAGAGGCAATTATACAGAAGTCCTTGTTTGAAAAATATAGTTTTTCTTTTAAAAGTTTAATTCGTTTTTTGATGTCTTCAAACGAATCTTTCTGATTGTCGGAGATTGTGTAATCAGGTGTTGGACCTGGCATAAACCCTTCTGAGTAGATGTTTTTATCTTTAATGATAACATTATCTAAGAAAGTGTTTGCTAATTCTTGAATTGAAGCAGAACTTCGGAAATTCTTCTTGAGAGCTTTTTCATTTACAACTTCGCGAGTCTCTTTCACGAATGAAGCTACTTGACTCCATGAAAGAGCTTTTCTAATGAATACGGACTGAGAAAGATCCCCGGAAATAACATAGTTTTTCTTTATGAGTTTTGATATAGCTTTAATTTTTGCTTTGCTTAAGTCTTGTATTTCATCAACAAGAGCATAATTATTTTTATGATTATTATCTATATTGGTATCAGAAAGAGTAAGTTTATAGCATGCATATTCGAGAGGAATTACTTTTTCACCTTCTAAGACAGATTCTAGCTCTTTAACAAGATTCCATATAAGCTTTCGTTCAGCAAGTTCATTTGAATTTGTTATTTCTTTGCCTGTGCAATAGT
>JAZUJH010000026.1:0-65658 GCA_045642665.1 Treponema sp. | reverse complement strand
GCGATCAGAATCGAACTGATGACATAAGGATTTTCAGTCCTCCGCTCTACCAGCTGAGCTACGCCGGCGTTTATCAGATGAAGCCTGACAGATAATTGAAATGTATGCCAGCGATCAGAATCGAACTGATGACATAAGGATTTTCAGTCCTCCGCTCTACCAGCTGAGCTACGCCGGCATTTCAATCAACTGCTGTTTGCAAGTGATGAATATACTATACAGATTATTAAGGTTGTTGTCAATAGATTATCCTCGTTTTTTCAAAAACTTTTTTATTTTTATTCGGATTTTTTCCCTCAGTATTTTTCTGAGGACCGGTGAAGAAAAAGATAAAGTTCTTTTACATACGGAAACCTTTTAAATTGCGATTCATGGTGATGACTGCATATAAATATCTCGTCCTTTTATATGCATCAGTTTTTTTAAAGATTTTGAGATAGAATAAAGATTTAGGGAATCAGTTCCTTTTTTGGAGGATTCGTGGAGAATAACAAAAATTATAAATTGAATCTGTGCATCCTGTGTCTGGCAGGAATTGTTCTTGATGCAGGACTGAGTCGCATTGTTTCAGTCATGAAGCTGCCGCTGTATATTGACTGCATAGGAAGTGTATATGTTGCTGCACTTGCAGGTATGCTTCCCGGCATGATTGTAGGGGCCATTACAAGTTTGATAAATTCCATATATTCTCCTGTTTCCATTTATCATTTGAGCGTAAGGGCCTTTATGTCTCTCTTTGCGGCTATATTGTCTTCAAAGGGGCTGTTCAAAAAGTTTTCGGGTATAGTACTTCTTTGGCTGAGCCTGGTTTTATTCGGCGGAATTTATGGGTCAATAATTTCATGGAATCTTTTCAGCGGCATAGGAGGTGTCGGTGAGCCCCTTGCTCTTGTTTTTTTTGAAAAGGGGTTTCCACCTTTCCTGGCACAGTTGTGTGCTGATTTTCTGATTGATATGCTGGATAAGTTTTTTGTCGTGTCAGCAGTTTCTTTCGGGTTAAAATTTTATCCGAAAAAACTTTACGGAATGTTTTGTTTCAGTTATCTGTATGACAGGTCTGATGAAGAAATTGCAACAATCACAGCACAGAGGAATGCCCGCTACAGAAAAAAATCGATAGAAAATAAATTCGTTTTCGCCGTTGTCATGATTTCAATTGCAGTAGGCCTTTTCACTTCTGTACTTGCCTGTTATCTCACATACAAGCAGAATATAAATGACTGGATACGTATCGTAAGGAGCAATAACTTTTATTCTTCTGCCGCTGTGTATGACGATTACCAGTTCCGGGAATCTGGGATTGTAATTTATTTTGTGAAGATTTTCTCCATTCAGGTCGGGGTCACGATGGGAATAATTGCGGCGGCCAGACATTTTATGGAAAAATATTTTGTAAGACCCCTGAATGATCTGGTTGACTTTACCCTGGATTTTGATAAAAGCAACAAGGACCAGTGGCTTACCAATGATTCATGGAAAAACCGTAAGCCGGTTCGGACGGGAGACGAAATAGAGACTCTGTATAAAATTACGTGTCAGGTTCAGGAGCATATTGTCTCTAATCTTGCTGAAATAAAAACCGCTAATCAGGCCAAGACTGAATTCCTTTCCAGAATTTCCCATGACATAAGAACTCCTCTTAACGGAATCACCGGCATGATCCATATTCTTGAAGATCCTTCCACGGACGAGAAGACCTGCAAGATGTGTTATGAAAAAATCCGCAAAGCTTCTAACCATCTTCTTTCTCTGGTAAATGATGTCCTTGACATGAGCAAACTGGAGTCTGATACGATGGTTTATGTTCAGGAACCCTTTGATTTTGATGCGGTAATGTCCGACTGTCTTCTGATTGTTGAGGAAAGCGCCCGCAATTCTGATATAACGATTAATGTCAGCAGAGATAATTTCACTCATCAGTGTAATTTTGTAGGAAGTCCTCTTCATCTGAGGCAGATTATACTTAACATTCTTACGAACGGCATTAAATATAACAGGACAGGAGGTTCCCTGGACATAAGGCTGTCTTCCCGCAAGGTCAGCGTGGATACGGTGAATATTGAAATGGTTTTCGCTGACACGGGAATCGGTATGACTGATGAATACATGCGAAAGATTTTTGACCCCTTCAGCCGTGAGGACTCTTCTGTTCGTACAGAATATTACGGAACAGGACTGGGGCTTTCCATTGTAAAAAAAATTGTAGACGATCTTGGCGGTACAATCAGTGTTCAGAGCGTGAAAGGGGAGGGAAGCACTTTCAGGATAACTTTGCCCTTCAGGATTTCAACTCTGTGTGCATCACCTGTTTCCGCTGAGCCGGCTGTTCGTGAAAGGAACCTTCAGGGAAGGAACATTCTTATTGTCGAGGACAATGAACTTAATGCGGAAGTTGTAATGTACATGCTCAAGGATACGGAGGCGAATATTGACTGGAGCAGGAACGGACAGGATGCTGTGGAAAAATTTATTTCCATGGGACCGAATTATTATTCCGCCATATTTATGGATGTCCAGATGCCTGTGATGAACGGTATTGAGGCTGCAAAGAAAATTAGGGAATGCGGAACTGCGGATGCTATCAGTATACCTATCATTGCAATGACGGCAAACGCTTTCCATGATGACGTTGTTTCATGTAAGGAGGCCGGAATGAATGAGCATATTGCCAAGCCCCTTAGTATCAAGAAACTTCTTTCCGTATTCTACAAGTACTGCAATTGATATATGTATTGCATAAATTTACATTTTTTTACATAAATTTGCATTTTTTTTTAGATTTAATTGTTATTCTACTGTAACAAAGCAGGATTTTATGTTATATTTTGTTTCGGAGAATTAAAATTATGTCACTATATATTCCAAAAAACTATAAGCCTTTGCTCAGTGTAAAGGAAACAGAAAAAGCTATTATTTTGCTCAAGGATTTCTTTCAGATGTCACTTTCCACAGAACTTAATCTTACTCGCGTTACGGCACCTCTTTTTGTCAGAAGCGGTGCAGGTCTTAATGATGATCTTAACGGTGTCGAGCGTCCTGTAAAATTTCCGGTGAAGTGCATGAATGAAACTCAGCTTGAGATTGTTCACTCCCTTGCCAAGTGGAAGCGCCTTAAGGTTACAGAGCTAGGACTTTCTTCAGGATTCGGAATCTATACAGATATGAACGCCATCCGTGCTGATGAGGATTTGGATAATCTCCATTCGCTGTATGTTGACCAATGGGACTGGTGCATGGCAATTGATTCTGCGAACAGGACAGTCGCTTATCTTAAGGATATTGTCAAGAAGATTTACCGCTGTCTGAAGCGGACGGAATTTTTTGTTTATGACCGCTATGAACTGATAAAGCCTATGCTTCCGGAAGAAATTACATTTGTTTATGCGGAGGACCTTCAGAAGGAGTACCCTTCACTTACACCAAAGGAAAGGGAAACTGAGGTATGCAAGAAATACGGTGCGGTTTTCATTATCGGTATAGGCGGAAAATTGTCTGACGGAACCATCCATGACGGACGAGCTCCTGACTATGATGACTGGATTACAAAGAATGAGGATGGTCGTACAGGTCTTAACGGAGATCTTCTTGTATGGAATTCGGTGCTTGAAAGTGCAATGGAACTTAGCAGCATGGGAATCCGTGTCAGTCCCGAAAGTCTTAGGGCTCAGCTTGAAGAACGAAACTGTATGGAAAGGTCTGAACTTGAATTCCATTCAAAGCTTCTGAAGGGCGAACTTACACAGACTCTTGGCGGCGGTATCGGACAGTCCCGTCTGTGCATGTACTTCCTGCGCAAGGCTCACGTTGGGGAAATCCAGGTGAGCACTTGGCCTGAAGATATGCTTGCGGAATGTACCAGGAACAGCATAGCTATTCTCTAGTTTACATTCTGTTCTGTCTGGCCATTGATTTCAGGCTGGCTTCCTTCATGCTGACTTTAAATAAAGTCGGCGTGAGTTTTTTTATTCTCCGCAGATTTTTTTTACCTCCGCGGGCCTGCCATGCAGTGTCAATTTCGTTCCAGAAGCCTACAAGCCTGGGGATGAAAGTGATTGTAAGTGCCAGAGTCTCCGCAAAGGGTGCGTTCTTCTTTCGTGTGATGCATTTCTCTATGGAAGAAAATCCTTTCCTGAACTGGCTGTTGCTGGTTGTCTTATAAAATATTCCGCTTATCTTAAGTGAAAGTGCAAGTCCTGCAAGCAGCTTCACATAGCTCTCATCAGGAACAAGAATTTCTGCCAGGTCCATGAAAGTTGCAGTCCTGAAGGTTCCTTCCTCAAAAAAACTAACGCTGTTCGCAATTACAGTTGAAATCATCATCAGTGTAAAATATGCAATGACAGGCTTGAAGTCTGAGAAAAGTTCTCCTGAAGTTACATGCAGGTAAAACTTTTCAAACAGTATAAGAAAAACAAACAAGACCGGCACCGTCTGTACAGGTGCATAGAAAGCACCTACAGCCAGTACAAGCATCAGAAGAATCTTTATCCAGGGCTTCATCCTGTGAAGAAATGAGTTGCCTGTTTTGTAGTGAAAGAATAATGATTTGTCCATGCTTACCACACAAGGTCCTTTACGGAACCGTAAGAGGTGAGAGGATTTCTGATTCCCCACTGCTCAAGATTCTGTTCCATTGCATCCTGTGGAGTTCCGCTGAATACAAGCTTTCCTTTGTTGAGAACAATAAATCTGTCTGCCAGACCAAGACATTTTTCAAGTTCATGGGTAAGAAGTATTATTGTTTTTCCATTGGAATGAAGTTCTTTTACAAGATTGTTTACGTCAAGGACTCCTGGATAGTCAAGGTTTGCATATGGTTCATCAAAGATTATTATTTTCCTGTCCATCGCAAGAATCGAGGCAACTGCAAGACGCCTTTTTTCTCCTCCAGACAGAAATTCTGCTGGGAACTTTCGTTTTTCTTCCAGTGAAACCTTTTTCAGGGATTCGTCAACTGTTCCGGTAACCTGCGCTTTCTTTAGCCCAAGATTTTCAGGACCGATAGCTATATCTTCTTCTACTGTGTCACCAAGAATTTGGGTTGCCGCATCCTGGAATATGAGACCAGGCTTGCCGGATGTTTTCACTGAACCTTTCGTAGGTTTTATGAGTCCGGCAATAATATTCATGAGTACACTTTTTCCGGAGCCGTTGGAACCACCGACAACAGTAAGGGAACCCTCCTCTATGCTGAAGGAAATATCTTCCAGGGCAAGGGAATGCCTTTTACTTTCGTCAGGGGTCTGGGCTGTAAAGAGCTTGTATACTCCGTTCAGTTCAACAGCAAAACTCATTTGCTGTTTTTCCCGAGCAGGCTTTCAAGCATCTCTTCTTCTTCCTGCTGGTCTGCAGGGTAGAGGTAACGTGCTGCAACAGGTCTTAGGACTGCTGCAAGAGGAACAGAAATTACAAACTTGATGAAGTCTCCTGGAATGAACGGAACGAGGACAAGTTTCAGTGCAGCAGAAACTGTAAGGCTTTTTCCCTGTCCGGCCATTTCATGCATGTACCATGGGATGCCGGGCAGGTAGATGACTGCGAATCCTATAAGTGAGGCGATTGTTATGCGGATCCACATCTTTGCGGAGAATTTCTTTTCCTGCGCATGAGGTGTTCCGACTATGAGACCTGAAACGATTGCTCCGAGGAAGAATCCCCAGAGAAAACCGCCTCTCGGACCTGCAAGAATTGCAAATCCGCCTGTCACACCAGAAAATACCGGAACGCCCAATGCTCCAATTATAATGAATATTCCGACTGAACCTGCTCCGTGGAGTCCTCCAAGTACGAGAGCACTGAGAATTGCAAAAAGGTTCTGAGTTGTAATCGGGACTCCGCCAGGCAGAGGGATGGAGATGAATGTTCCAAGACAGATGATTGCAGCAAACATTGCTGTGAATGTGCTTCTTAGAATAGAATTTCTTGTTCTGAGTTTCATTTTTTTGTTGCTCCTTTTTTAGTTGCAGTTTTTTTAGTTTCTTTGGTTTTTGCAGTAGCAGAATCCGTCTTCTTTACAGATTTTGTTTCAGCTTTCCTTGATGCAGTTTTTGGCTGGCCTTTGGTTGCGGATTTCACAGCCATCGTAGAGGAAGTCTTCACTTCCTTCTTTACCATTGCAGTTTTCTCGGCTGGTTGTTTTTTTGCAGAAACCTTTTTTACGGATACCCCTGTTTTTCCAGTTTTTTCTTTTTCAAGAAAAATTTCAGCTGATTGTATAATTTTTTTTGTTAACAGGTCAATAGATTTGTCTGACAAATTTTGATTTTTTGTCAGGTTGTCATAATCTTTTTTTATGTCAAGCCTGAACACTGTGTCACGGAGGGCATTGAGATGAGGTTCAAGAAGGTTTGCCGTTTTTTCAGCTATCTGTTCAAGCTCAGCTTCTTTTTCCGTTTCTTTGCGCAGAGTTTTTTCTCCAATAAAAGTTCGGATTCTGTCGCTCAGGTGGATATCGTAGAGGCAGAATGCAAAGTACAATGTAATAGCGGAAAGCAGACAGTAGGCGAGCCAGTCTCCGAATACTGAAAAAATAGTAGTAGTCCGTTTGTAAATAGGAACTGTGCATGCCATTGCATCTTCTTTGAAGAGTGGAAGGTCGTTGAGTATTTTTCCGTTGGGTCCGACTACAACAGAGTAGCCTGAATTTGCACAGCGAACAAGAGTTGTCCTGAATTCTATTGCCAGGAAGCTTGCAACAATAAAGTGCTGGTATTCAGCTGACTTCATCTTTGACCATGAATCATTTGTTATGTTAATGAACACTTCGCTTCCAATCCTGAAAAGTTCCGTGCATACATCGGGGAATGCGTCTTCAAAGCATATGGGAGTAGAGAATTTGACAAAATCATCGGGATTTTCCGGCAGGGCACCATGTATGTATTCATCAGCATCAGAAGGATTCCTGTTTCCGTACGGGTCCAGGGAAATGATTTTGTGTTCAGTGTTTTTGTACTGGAAGGACATAGGCCATCTTCTGCTTGAGGAAATGAGAGGAATCTTGAAAATGACATACTGGTTTCCGCTGGTGTATCCTGACTTCATTTTTACAACGCTGTTCATGAACCAGCTCATGAGAGGATGGTCTGCATAAGGTATCTGTTCCGCAAATGGCACAAGATGCATCTTTGAATACAGGCCTGCAAACTCTCCGCTGGCATCAAAGAATATGGCGCTGTTATAGTATTTGCGTTCTCTTACGTTTGCATAGGATCTTCCGCCTATGATGAAAGGTACGTCCATTCTGTTTATGAAGGCCGAAAGAGGCTCTTCTTCCGGTATGTCTTCCCTGTACTTGTCTATTGAATACGGGAATGTTCTGCGCAGCACGCCTTCGCTCCATATAACAAGGTCAGGATTCTTTCCGATGTCACGTAGCTCATTGATCTTTTCTTCAGTAAGTTTCTGGGAAACCTTAATGGGAACTTCTTCTTTTTGTACGGTCCAGGGATCTGCATTCTGCTGTATTATTACAGTCTCAAGCCGTTTGGAAATTTTTCGTGGCATGGTATACTGGTATGATCCGTAAATACCTGCCGCAACAAAGAGTACAAGTACAAATTTCCCGGACCGTTTGTACGATGTGCTTAAGTTTTCAG
Source organism: Treponema sp. (assembly GCA_045642665.1). Lineage (GTDB taxonomy): Bacteria > Spirochaetota > Spirochaetia > Treponematales > Treponemataceae > Treponema_D. The sequence goes on along the minus strand of JAZUJH010000026.1, from coordinate 58,063 downwards.
GCATCTGGCTGGATAAAAGTCTTTCAAGAAGCATGAAGCCTTCGCCGCAGAAAGCAGATACCAGGGCCCAGAGGAAAGAGATTCCCCATACACCTGTGATGTCTGCAATCTGTGTGAAAACTTTCCATCTGTAGGCACTCATAAAAAGTGTGCCCCATGGATATGCAAGAAAATCTGTTGACTTCATCCATTCCCAGCAGACCCATGTTCCTGTGAACCACAATATTCGTGCAAATATAAGTGACGGATGTTTTCCGCCCTGTTCTTCGAAGAGAAGTTTATCGTTAAACCTTGAAGGCATCATGTGCATAACGATTCCGCACAGTCCTCCCTCCAGGCATGTTCCGAAAGCACTTGCCCCCAATGTGAACACTCCGAATCCGTGGAAGTTTGCAAGCCAGTAGCTTGAAAATATGTGAACGGTAAGTGTCTGAAGCAGCATATACCAGAATGCTTCCTTGTAAGTCTTTGTATTGTATACAACTAGATACATCGGAATAAGACAGAAAAGTCCCAGCAGAGGTGAACCGAATGGAAGAATTTCATTTGATATGGACATCCCTTCCATGAGACCTGAAAAAATTATCAAAAAAACTTGTAAAAATAAGCGTTTCATTATATCATTATTCTATAATCTTGTATCCTATATTGCAAGGTTAATTGATAAATTGCCATAAGAAAATTAAAAAAAAAGGACGAGAAGCGATGGAAAGAGTTATTGATTTTCACAAAGAAGAGTATGAATGTGAACCCGATGTAATTGCCACGGCTCCAGGACGCATTAATCTTATTGGTGAGCATACCTGGTTTTTTAAGGACAAGACAATGTCCATGGCTGTTAATCTTCCTGTCTATGTTGCTGTTTCTAAACGTTCGGATTCTAATCTGAGATTCAATTTTGTTCAGCTCAAGGAAAAGAAACGTTCATCTTTTTCGTCTCTCAAATACAAGAAGGAAGACAAGTGGGCTAATGCACTGAAGGCCGTCGTATACGGATTCGTTTCCAGCGGATATACTTGTTCTGGCATGAATGTTACTATCTATTCTGATATTCTTCCGTCAGCCGGTTTTGGAATCACTACGGCAATAAAGATAGCCAGTGCCTGGGCGGTGAAAGCTGTGCATAATTTCAGAATCGGTACCGAACAGATGCTTTCCATTCTTGACAAGGCGAACAAGCAGTTCCTCGGACTCATGGACTGCAGGGCCGATAATTTCTGCGGTATATTTTCAAAGGAAAATTGTATAGTTGTTACAGATCATTCCAAGGGAACCTATGAGCTTCTGCCTTTTAAATTTTCAGACAGATCGATTGTTTTGACTGACGCAAGGGTTCCTCGCATTACTACCTGGAATGAGGAGAGTCTTCGTCAGCCTGAAAACGTTCTTCTTCTCGGGGAACTTAAGGAACGTAAGCTGAATGCTTACGGCGGCTGGCATTATGAGGAAAGTCCTGCCGAGGTTAATGAGGTTCTTTCCGTTGTCAATGAAGAAACAAGGCACAGGCTCCTTTGCATCATGAATGAACATAAATGTGTGCTTGAAGCTTGCAATGCGCTTCTGAAAACTGATATCCCTGATTTTTCAGCTTTCGCACGTGCCGTCAACCGCAGTCATGAAAACATGAGCACGAACTTCGACATCTCATGTCCGGAAATTGACTGGCTTCTGAAACGTGTCCAGGAACTTGATGAATCTCCCGAGGACTTGAGGAATCCGGTTAACTGCGGAAGAATTACGGGTAAAGGATTCGGACGATGCACATACATGGTTCTGCGTAACCAGGACGTTGACAAATATAGGGAAAAGCTTGGGGAGTATGAGCGTATCTTCGGTTTCAAGCCTGAGTGCTATGTAGTAAAAAGTGCAAAGGGTGTGAAGGTTTTATGAGAATTCTTCTTACAAATGATGACGGTATTGATGCAGAGGGAATAAAGGTCCTCAGGGAAGCCTTTGCAGGAGCGGGGCATGAAGTTTGTACTGTTGCTCCGCTTGGAAACCGTTCGGGGGCTTCCTGTTCACTTTCTGTCGGCATACCGCTTGAACTTGTCCGTGCTGGTGAAAATTCCTGGGCACTTGACGGAAGTCCTGTTGACTGCGTGGTTTCGGCTTTGAAGTCCGATTATCTTCCGTGGAAACCTGATGCCGTTTTTTCAGGCATAAATAATGAATATAATCTTGGAACTGACATAATTTATTCAGGAACTTGCGGTGCTGCACGTCAGGCAAGTCTTTTTGGTGTGCCCGGTATAGCTCTTAGCATAGAAAGTATAAAGATTGACGAAAAAAAATGCTGGAACTATAAAGGTCTTTCAGAATTTGCTGTAAAAAATATTAAAAAGCTTATAGGTCTGTGTCAAAATAACCGAAACCTAAAGGAGGGGAAGGGTTGTGCTTACTTTGTTAATGTAAATGCTCCTTCCGCTGATTCCTACGGGGAAGCAAAAATTGCAAGTCTGTCACGAAGAGACTACGGGGATAAGGCTCTTGTAACTCAGGATTCTTCCAATAAGATGTACAGCACGTGTGTGGGTTCGGATACTGTTGTTTCTGAAGGCGATGAATTTTCTGACACTGAACTTGTGAAGCATGGAATTGTTGCTGTTTCAGTGCTTCCCTCGGAACTTGTTGCGGAATCGGAATTATACGGCAGAATGTTTTAGGAGATTTTAATGGGTGATCAGGACATTCTTCAGGAAGGAATAAATTTTTATAAGAGGCAGGATTATAATGCCGCCCTTGCTTTTTTTATTTCTTTACCACAGGATTGCGGGGCGGATGCCCTGGAGATTGAGTATTACCTCGGTCTATGTTATTTCAAGTTGAACAGATATGAGGACGCACTGATTTATCTTGAACAGGTTGTCACGGCCTTAGGAGGGAAGGCAGCCGGCATTGATGAAGCAAGAGTTCTCCAGTGCAGATATATTCTTGCAGTTATATACAGCCAGGCTGATAAGCAGGACCTCGCTGACTTCGAACTTAATGCTCTTATGACCAAGGGGTATAATCCTTCAGCTGTTTCTTCATCCATGGCCTACGTTGCATGGAAGAAAGGTGAAGTTGAGAGATGCATTGAATGTTATGAGGGTGTGCTGGCTTCTGATGAAAATAATGTTACAGCCCTCAACGGCTTAGGCTATGTGCTGGCTTCGGAGAACCGTGATCTTAAGCGGGCTCTCGAACTTTGCAAGAAGGCCCTGAATTTAGCACCTGACAGTGCTGCTTGTCTTGATAGTCTTGGCTGGGTTTATTACAGGCTGGGACTTTTTTCTCAGGCAAGGAAGTACCTGGAGCGGGCAAAAGAAATAGATGGTTCTAATAAAGTTATTTTACAGCATCTTGAGGAAGCTGAGTTGGTGAATGAATGAAAAAGTGTAAATTTTTTTTGGCTCTCGGTGCTGCTCTTGCTGCCGGGCTTGTTTTTGCAGACTCCAAGAATAATCTCAAAGATACAGTAGGTGCACAGGGGTCTCTTTCACGAAGTGCCAATTCAGGTTTTGCGGAAGAGGAATTCCGTCGCGGTGTGCAGAGTTATTATCGCGGCTCCTATAATGAAAGCATCATAGAATTTGAGAAGGCTCTTTCATATCTTCCTGGCGAAAATCTTATAATGGACTGGCTCGGAAAAGCGTATTATAAGGCAGGAATAGAAGGTGCTGCAATTTTGCAGTGGCAGTTCGCTTCGGAAAATGATTACGGCGGAATACTTCTTAAAAATCGTATAGAGATTGTCGGCGACAGAAGAATTACGCAGGATGAATATGAATTTACACAGAGGTATACTTCTGCCGGAAATTTTTCTAATGTAAACGGAAATAACCTTCTCTACAGTCAGCCTATAAATTCTCTTGCAAATCCTGATGGAACTGTTTGGGTTGTCGCATACGGAACAAATGAGCTTGTTCTTTATAATGTGAACGGAATAATTAAAAACAGAGTAAGAGGTCCTCTTAACGGGTTTGATCGTCCAATGGATATCATACGTCTTAGTGACGGAAATCTTCTTGTTAGTGAATCTGCAGGTGACAGGCTTGCACTTTTGGACGGTAACGGAAGGTTCATAAAATATTTCGGTTCAAAGGGAAGAGGTGAAGGTCAGCTTGTTGGACCTCAGTATCTTGCTCAGGACAGCTTCGGAAATATTTATGTTACAGACTTCGGAAACAACCGTGTAGTTGTTTTTGATCCTGACGGAAACGGTCTTCTTCATTTCGGCGGAAAGTCCCTTGATTTCAATGGATTTAAGTCTCCTACAGGAATTGCTGTTATTGATGACAGGGTATTTGTAGCTGACAGTGTTACTGGTGCTATCTATGAATTTGACCGCTCCGGAAACTTTATGGGCAATCTCGTAATGGAAAAAACTTTTGCCCGTCCTGAAAGTATGAAGCAGTGGGGAGCTTATCTTGTAATTACAGACAGGAACAAGATTTTTACAATAGATACTGCCAGCGGTGCAACCTATGAGAGTGCCAGAACTCCGAGAGGAACAAGCAGCATTACAAGCGTTGTTCCTGACGCAAACGGAAATCTTATTGTTACAGACTTTAAGGATAATACAATTTATGTAATGTCAAAGGTCAATGATCTTGTCGGCGGATACTTTGTTCAGATAGAGCGTGTCGTTGCTGACAACTTCCCTAATGTTATTGTGGAAGTACGTGTTGAAAACAGAAGCCGTCAGCCTATTGTTGGTCTTGATGAAACAAATTTCCTTATCACGGAAGGCAAGCATTCTGTTTCTAACTTTGAATTCATGGGTTCTGTACATAATAATGATTTTGCTGACATAACAATTTTGGTTGACCGCTCGGAAGAGATGCGCAGATACGAGGATGAAGTAACTTCGGCTGTACGCGAACTAGCTGGGGCAATGGAAGGAAGGGGAATCGTCAAGATTATATCAGCGGGAGCTGTTCCTGTCATTGAATATACGGGAAGTCCTCTAAATCTTTCTGATTTTTCTGTTAAGGCTTTGAAGACTCCTTATTCAGACCTTGCCGCCTTGGATATGGGTGCCCGTCTTGCAACTAATGATCTTGTTAATGCTGAAAAGAAGCGGGGAATCATTTATATTACTGCAGGTCAGGTAAATGAGCAGTCCTTTACAAAGTACAGTCTTTCTGATGTTGCAACTTATATGAACAACAATTCAGTTTCCTTTACAACTGTTACTGTTAATCAGGGTGCAATGAGTAATGAAGTGAAGTATATTACGGAAAACACGACAGGCGGTTCATATTATATTTATCGTCCGGAAGGCCTTGTGCCTGTCATCCGTGACATAATTTCAATCCCTTCAGGACTTTATCAGATGTCATATACGTCTAACCTGTCCAGCGAATATGGAATAAAGTATCTTCCGGTAGAAGTTGAAACTTATCTTCTGAACTATTCCGGAACAGATGAGACAGGTTATTTTGCACCTCTTGAATAGGGGTCAATAAGAAGTCGTGCTTTATGAATCTTCAGCTGGGGATTTTTTTCTTCCATGCTGAAGATTGCTTTTTCCACCTTGCTTTTTTTTGTGTTTCCGAAGTCAAACAGATCCTGCTGTACCGGAACGCTCTTGTCTTCTACATTTTCACATGAAATTCCCAAAAGTCTTATTCCTCTTCCGTGTTCATATTTTTTTTTGAAGAGACTAACGCATCGCTCAAAAAGGTCATCCGCGTTTGCAACAGGAAAGTCGCTTGTTGACTGTATTGAGCAGGTTGTGAAATCTTCGTATCTTATTTTCACTGCAACTGTTCTTGAGCGAACATTTTCTTTGTGCAGCCTGAATATTACATTTTCTGCAAGTGCCATTATTGCTGTTTCTATGGCATAGGTATCATAGAGGTCGAAGTCGTAGGTCGTCTCCGAACTTACGGAACGGTTTTTTGCTTCCGCACCAAAGACTAAATCTTTGTTTCCCCTGACGGCATTATAAAGAAATCTGCCTGTTCCTTCACCGAAAATTGTTACAAGATACTCAACAGGTTTCACGTAGATGTCGGCTGTAGTCCTGAAACCTGCACGCTTTATGTGCTCAAGCGTTTTGGTTCCGCAGCCCCATAATTTTTCCAGAGGAAGCGAGACCATGAATTTGCTTTCATCTCCTGCAGAAATAATTGTAAGACCGTCCGGCTTGTTCAGGCCTGAAGCTATTTTTGCAATGTACATTGTCGGACCGATTCCTATGCTGACGGTCAGTCCGGTTCTGTTAAGAATTTCTTTTTTAATTTTAAGTGCAAGTTCTGCTGGGGGACCGAAAAGTCTTTCGGTTCCTGTCATGTCAAGAAATGCTTCGTCTATTGAAATCTGGGTTACATCAGGTGAATAGTTTGAAAAAATATCCATGACCTCTGAAGATTTTTCCTGATAACGTCTGTGGTTGCCTCTAAGATAAATCCCTTTCGGACAAAGCTGAACCGCCTGGGCAACAGGCATTGCTGAATGGACACCGTATTTTCTTGCTTCATAAGATGCTGTGGAAACAACCGCACGTCTGTCACCAGGAAGTCCTCCGACTATAACAGGTTTGCCCCGGTATTCGGGATGATCAAGCTGTTCAACGGAAGCAAAGAATGCATCCAGGTCTATGTGGAAGTAAACTGTCTCCATAAAGAATTCTCCTCCGGATTAAGGGACCGTCTGAAATAAGTTATGCTTTCATAGTTATCAGCCGTGAAGACTGATTCTATATGTTTCTTTAATGATCCTTCCTTCCTTCATTATGAAAGCCTCTATTCTAATTTCTGCATACTGATATTCTGACGCTGAAAAATTAATTTCAATAGGGCCTGCAGGATAGTCCGGAATCTTGAAGTACAGAATGTTTTTGTCCTCGTAAGTGTAATCGTAGTTGCTGTCATACAGAAGGGCCTGGTTTCCTGTGTTCATAATTGAAACATTGTACCGCATGACCGTTTCATCAGAATGAATCTTCAGGGTCTTTACTGAACGGTCAAGGAATTTGTCTTTCTGAATTTCAGCGTTGACATACCTGTTTTCATAGGATTCTTCAACGGGAATAATATTATCATCCTTCATAAGAATATTGCTTTTTCGTATAAGGATTTTTGATGTAACGGAAAAAACAGTTGCAATTGCCGTAATTGATACGAGGATCAGCAGAAATCCGTAGAGAATGTTTTTTTTGACCGAGTGCTTGTATGACTTGTTGAACAGGTCGAGGCTCAGGCTTATTCGGGCCCACTGCATCTGCATAGGAAAAAGAAGCATTGCAAAAAGAAGATTCGCACCTGATGAAAAGCTTGTAATATTCAGCAGGGAATAGTAGTTTGCATTGTTAACAAAATCTATAACGTACGGAAGAAACATAAGGATAGGAAGAAAGAACGTGATTATCTTTGAATAGATTTTATTTGATTTTCTTGCAAAAATAAGTAGAATCCATGACACGAAAAAAACATTGGAGAATTCGATGTTCCTGATCGAGAAAATAAAAAAGTTTACGGCCGCAATGAAGGTCATCTGAAATCCGCAGGAAACAAGCGAAATATTAAGATGCAGTGCGCTCAGCAGAAGTATGAGGATGAATGTTGTCAGAAAAGCGAATATTATTTTTGTGCCTATTACATGAATCGGGTTTTCAAAAATGTGGATACTTATTGCCTGGCTAAGCAGAAGTGTCAACCATGTAAGCATAATCACTACAGGAAAAATGAACCAGGATTTTTTAATGTCCTTTATGTATGCGGAATTTATGTCTGAAATTGCAAAGAATATGAAACATATCCGGAATAGGATTATCATTGAAAATAAAATGAAGGTCGAAACATAGAGTCCTTCTCCTGGCCAGAAGTTTTTGTTATCGAATTCCACAAGTGAATAAGATTTATCCCATTTGATGCTTTTTGTATTGTTCATCCGTGATGCAATTTCCTTAAGTGCAGCAAAATCTGTATCCGAATTGCCCATATAGTATGCTGCGGCAGGAATCTGGTGGTCAAAAAAAATGTTCAGTCTCTTTGAGCTGTCAGGTATCATTCCCAGTGAATACAAAATCCCGGGATATCTTGTGAGTTTCGGGTCAAGCTGGTGATTTTCCAGTGCGGAATGAATGCTTCTTGTAAGCCATGCAGGAGAAACTGTTGAAATATTTCCGCAGATAATTTTACTGAGATTATGCTCAGAGCTTGCTTCTTCAAGAACAAGTACGCATATGTTGTCCGCATAGTTAAGATTAACCGTGTAAGTTTCAGTACCTGTTGGATGACTTTGGTTGTGGTTCTTGAATACAGGAGACCATTCATCGTTGCAGCTTAAAAGAATCTCACTTTGTATTGAGGCTTCCTCAAGATATTTTGAGAAGTCAATTATCCTGTCCAGGTTCTTCTGTGCAAAATCTTGTGTGAAGGCGAAAACAATTGTGTCCAGCCTTGTCTGCTTGATTTCAGCGGAACTTTTTTCCTCCTCTGCAAAAAGTTCCTGGAGGTCAGTAAAGTTCTCGGTTGATAAAATCTTGGACCTGTTATAGTCCACATTACCTGCCGGATAAATTATTATGTTCTGCGGAAAACTGCTTGATTCTGTGGGGGTCAGGGACTGCATGACGAAAATTATGTTTTCTTCTTCCAGTTTCTCTTGAATTTTTGCGGATGACTGGGCGTGTGCCTGGATGGGAAGAAGATAAATTAAAATCAGCAGCGGAAAAATTGAAAAACAACTTTTCAATGAATATTTTTTCATGTATACTATATAATAGTAGCAAGCAGGACAAATGTCAATTTTAATGAACCCATGTTTCGCAAACCTAAAAACTTTATTTTTTTAGGATTGCGGTTAATGGTCCTTAAATTTTTTAGAGTTTACAACACTAATTTTGTAAGTTATAATATACAATTAGTTGGTTTTGTTTTTGCATATATAAATTGTTAGTTAAAAAGAAAAAATCAGAGGAGTATATCATATAAAAATGGCAACAGGAAAAAAGTTTTACTTGGATCTTCCGTTGAAGGTAATTCTTACGGAGGAAGGGGCGTCTCACTTTATCAGTAATAAGAAGAAACTTTTAAGGTTCCGTCTAGCAGATAATATAGATGAATACGGTGTCAGCATGGATCATTTTTCACCTATGTCCATACAGAACATGATTCTTGTTGATTACATTTCTAAGATTGAAATCTCCATGCCTGAGTTTGTCAGCCACAGGCAGGAAATCATGGACCTTTCCAAACTGATTGTGTATTCAATTCTCTACAAGCAGTTTGACCGTGAAATTTTTAATGCACTGATTCAGTGTGACTGTGTCCGTCATCATAACAGGGCTAATCCCGGTGCCCTCATTGATGAGAAGACAAAGATTCCAGACAAGCAGCTCAGAGGACATCTTGCCCTGAAGGATAATGTCATTCAGCAGGCAAAGCAGAGTATTCTTGAACCTGTATGGAATTCTATAATGTCTAATTCAGAATATACGACTGAAGAAAAGAATGTGTATCTTTTGATGACCGAGAAGTTCCTGAACAGACTCAGCCTTATGAACTGGTACATCATTACAAAGTTTTATAAGGGTGACGGCTTTTCACAGATAACGAGCGTACTGAGGCAGGCGCTTGCAAATTATATGGACAAGTCTAAGGTTGCGGAATATATTTCAGTTATGGTCATGGAACTTGCACTTAACTGCGAGAATTCAAATATGCGTAAGGTTGCAAGGAATCAGATTTACAAGGGAATTGATAATTCTGATACACTTATCTATGATCCTGATATCCGCGCGGCTATCATCAAGGAACTTAAGGCAAATCATGAGCTTGTATTCCTTTCATGGAAAATAGGCGGCGGTTCCACTGCAATCGGAAAGCAGGGGAGCCTGAGCATTACACTTTATAATAAGGATGATGAGTTCCAGGAAGTTAAGGAGAATTTTGAAAGCAAGAAGGGTGCTGACCTTAACAAGAAATCCCTTATTGACTTCTACCGTCAGAGTGAAGGTGAAGAGGGGACGGACCTGGGGTTGTATTATCTTTCATACCTTGATGATGCCTGCAAAAAGGTTAATGTTAAGTTTGAGTCACTTGTAAACCAGTATACTTCAAGTGACCTTACGGTTATTACACTGAAATTTAATTTCTAGTTTTCTGGAAATTACTGGATGCAAGATGGAAAATATTTTTACAGGAAAGCTCAGGGTGTTTTTCTTTTTGGGAATGCTCTGTGCTTTGTTTTTTATGGTCTCATGTTCCAATACTTCACCGGAAATACTTTCAGTTGAAAGTTTCCTTGTTGTTTCCTACAGGGATGCAGAGTCAGTTTCTGAATTCAGGCTCTCTGTTTACGGGGAATGTTCAAGCGATGTCAGGCGTGTAGATGAAATCCGCTTGAGAAGTGTTGACGAGAATTTACTTTGGGTCTGTGAGAATCCTGGCAGGATAGGAGGCGGAAACAGGTTCTGGGCAGGATATTCTGATTTTGTATCCGCTTCTGACGGTGTGTTTCCTCAGGGAAGGTATATTTTTTCTGTTGAAAATGCCGACGGACAGTTTTGTGAAAGTGAATTTAGTTTGCAATATTCCCGTAATCTTGTCGGACTGAAAGCAGGAGAGGCTGTGGAAGAAATTTCCAGACGCTCAGTTAAGAAAATTGCTATATACAATGTAGATGATATTCTGCTATACTATGACTTGCTTCCGGAGAACTGGACTGATAATTATGCAGTGAAAGCTGATTACGGTACCGCCTCAAAACTCAGGATCTGTTATGAACTTAACGGTGAAAGAACTGTGGTAATGCTTCCGGAAATGGATTTTGTTAATAGAGAGGAATTTTAAGTGCCAGACAGTGACAATTTTGAGCATTTGGACGAGAGTTTTGGGTCTGCCTCAGATGAAGGTGTTCCCATAGAACCAGAAGCGGCTGAAGAAAATGAAGGTGTTTTCAGGAAGGCGATAAGAACATATGTTCTTCGTGCAGGTCGCATGACGGAAGGAGAGAAGCGTAATTATGCAGACCTCCATTCAGTATGGTGCATACCTTTTGAGCACAAGACTTTGAATTATACTGAAATTTTCGGTAACACAAATCCAGTGACAGTTGAAATTGGATTTGGTATGGGGCATGCTACTTCCCAGATTGCTTATGAGCATCCGGACAATAATTATATCGGCATAGAAGTGCATAAGCCGGGAGTCGGTCGTCTTTTGAGCGAAATCAAGAACAGGCCGCTCAAAAATATTTATATTGTTGAACATGATGCTCTTGAATTTTTGGAGACTATGGTACCGGACAATTCTGTGTCAGCATTTCATATATTTTTTCCTGATCCCTGGCCCAAGAAGAAGCACCACAAGAGACGGATGCTGCAGAGACCGAGGACAGACCTTCTTGCAAAGAAACTTGCCAAAGGCGGATATCTTTATTTTGCGACTGATTGGGGAGAATATGCTGATTCTGCATTGGAGGAGCTTACTCGTACGGAAGGTCTTGTAAATAAGTATGAAAGTTTTGCACCTCATCAGGAATGGAGACCCCGCACAAAGTTTGAGCAGAAAGGAATTAATGCCGGCAGAGAAATACGGGAGCTTTTCTTTGTCAAGGCTGACAAATAGTTCCGGGAAACCGGATGCAATTTTGTAGTTCAGAGCAACCTCGTTTTGGGGTTGCTTTTATTTTTTAAGGAGAAAGCATGGATTTATTTGATGTAGATGCGCTTCAGGATGAAAACAAGAAGAAGTCACGGATAAAGGAACTCGAAAAACTTATAAAGAAATACCAGAAATCATATTATGATGGTGAAGGTGAAATTTCTGATGCTGAGTTTGATAAGCTGTGGGATGAACTCAAGGAACTTGATCCGGAGAACATAATTCTTCATAAGGTTGGAGCGGACGGGGGGAATTTTGCGAAGGCAAAGCATGTCATGCCTATGGGAAGTCAGGAAAAGGCTGCGAACCCTGAACAGTTTCTTGCGTGGACAAAGAAGCATGTCTATGAGGAATATCTTGTAGAATATAAGCTTGACGGTGCCAGCCTTGAACTTCAGTATGAAAACGGTGAACTCTTGCGTGCAGTAACCCGAGGTGACGGAGAAACCGGGGATGTCATTACAGATAATGCTTCAAAGATGAACGGCGTCAGAAAAACTCTGTATGCTCATGGCGGAAGTAAAATAGATTTCACCGGTGGAATACGAGGTGAAGTTATTATGACCCATAAGGTTCACAGGGAACTTTATTCTGACAAGGCCAACTGCCGTAATGCGGCGAACGGTCTTATGAAGCGCAAGGACGGAAACGGAAGCGAGAACCTTACTCTTATAACTTATGATGTATGGTCAACGACAGGTTCACAGCCTTATGCTGATGAAGAGGAAAAACTGAAGTGGCTTGCTGACTGCGGGTTCAATGTTGTCCCTCTTAAAATCTGCGGCAGTCCTGATGATGTCATTGGGTACCGCGCAGAAGTTATGGAGCTCAGGAAGGGGCTTGATTATGATATTGACGGTCTTGTTGTGAAGGAGCGCACTGTAAATCATGAAGATGCATCACGTGACAGACCGGACAGACAGATTGCGTTCAAGTTCAGTCTTGAGGAAGCCGTGTCCGTTCTGAGAAGCGTTGAATGGAATGAGAACGGTGCAACTTATACGCCTGTTGCGGTTTTTGATTCAGTTGACCTTAACGGAACAACGGTACAGAGGGCAAGTCTCGCGAACCCTAATACAATAAAGAATCTCGGTCTGAAGATAGGCAGCCATGTTGTTGTTGTCAAGCGCGGGGAGATTATTCCTAAGATTGAAAGTGTTGTGGAGAATGCTTCAGCGGAAATTTCTGAAATTGCTCAGCCGACAAAGTGCTCCTGCTGCGGAAGCAAGCTTGTTGATGAGGGCACAAGACTTTATTGTCCGAACATACACTGTTCCAAGAGAGTCCTGCATCAGCTTTTAAAGTGGGTTGACGTTGCTGATATCAGGGATCTTGGAGACACTCTTATTAATTCTCTCTTTGCGGACAAAGTTCTAAATGGAATTGGCGATATTTACAAACTTACGGAAGAGGTTCTTACTCCGTACTTTCTTAATGAAGAAAGTATTTCCCTGGACAAGAAGTCGCTGGGTGCAAAGAAAGTTTATGCTTCTGTCCAGTCTCACAGGTCATTGACCCTCCAGAAATTTATTGCAGGCTTTGACATAGAAGGAATTGGTGAAACGGTAGTCGAAAAACTTATAGACGCAGGATTTGACACTTTTGAAAAAATTTCTTCGGCTAGTGAAGAGGAAATTGCAGAGGTGCATGGTTTTGCAGAAATAATGGCCCGTACTCTTGTTTCAGGTCTGAAGGAGAATATGTCGGAAATGCAGGAGCTTATTTCTGATGGCGTAATTGAGATTCAGGAAAAGAAGAAGGAAGGTCTTTTTCTGGGAAAGAGCTTCTGTTTTACAGGAGAACTTGTTACAATGAAGCGTGCTGCGGCCCAGAATCTTGTAAAGGAAAACGGTGGAAGCGTCAAGTCGTCTGTTGTAAAGGGACTTTCTTATCTTGTTACAAATGATACTTTGTCAGGTTCCGCAAAGAATAAGAAGGCCCAGGAACTCGGCATCGCAATCATCTCTGAAAAGGAATTTATTGCTCTGCTGGGCTGACAGGATTTTTCATAACAATATTTCAGGACTGTCCGGATGAACGGTCAGTCCGTTTTTTTTCCAGTCTGAAAGAATTTACATGTATCATGCAGTGCTTCCCATCAGGAATGTTATTTTCTGTCTTTACGTGAACCTGTTAGTCAATTTCAGTACGCTTTCATTGCCAGTTGTACTGTCACTGATGTTTCTTATGGTCGGTATACTGTGCTGTCAAGTTGTGACCGTTGTATCAGCCGTTTTTTATTCTGATAGGCTATACGAATTCAGTAACGCCAAAAGTAAAAACAGCTTAAAAGAATGCGGAACAACTTTACTACAAGTTGTTCCGCCTGTACTTAATGAAATTTATTTTCAATTACAGCTTACGGCTATTCGGAACCGGTCCCTGCAAATGTGAAGTCATTTACAAAGAAGTCTGGGTTCACAGCTTCGTAGAGAAGTCTCATTTCCCAGTGAAGATGAGGACCTGTTGCTAAACCTGTGGAGCCTACAAGTCCTATAAGGTCTCCCTGTTTTACCATGTCGCCTTCCTTAACCTTCAGTTCGCTCTGGTGATAGTAGAGGCTGAACAGTCCCGGAAGATGTTCGATGACGATTGTCCATCCTGTTGAGATTCGGTTTTCAGCCATAACAACTCTACCATCTGCACAGGCTCTGATTTCTGAACCTGTAGGAATGCCGTAGTCCTTTCCGTAGTGAAGGCTCGTTGTTTCCTTTCCCGAGTTGTACTTGTAGATTCTTCTTGAGGCATAGGTAGAAGTAATGCGTGTTGCCTGGGTAGGAGCCTTGAAGGCTTTTGTCTGGTAAACATGGTCAAAGTTCAGGAGCCCGAGAACGCCTGTAAGTTTTTCACTCTGCTTTACCTTTTCCGAGCTTGTGTTGGTAACAATTGACGTGTTCCTGTCATCAAGAGCGATGTAGTCCTCATCAAAAGTTTTTGTCTTGATGTTGAATGGAAGTTCGAATTCAAGTTTCTGCTGTCCGTAGAGATTGTACTTGATTACAAGTCTGAACAGGGTATCCGGCTTCCACCATGATGAAAGAGGAATACCTGCAAGCAGTGTATGAGTATTCTTTGTGCTGTCCTGTTCAAGAACATAGAAGTCAGCCTTGCGGACACGCTTTCCGTCGTAGTACAGTTCAAGAGTTGCAGTCGTGGCTTCAAACTTTGCTCTCTCAACTTTTGCCTTCTTGCTTCCCTGTGAGAACATAACACGTGCGAATACAGCATCTCCTGGTGCTGCAAGTTCGTTGTACATGACCTTTACATCATATTCGTCGGTTGTGAATGCCGCTTCCTTTGCAAAAACTGAAGTCAATGCAAGAAGTGTCACGGCAACGACTGACAGTAATCGTTTTTTCATATTTCCTCCCAAATCATGATACATGAAATATTTTTTTTCATTATCGGAATTTTTTAGCTTTCATTTAATTTTACATCGCTTAGAATAAGCTGAGGTGTTTCCATTCCGTTGTAAAGGTTTCTCTCCATCCTGAAAAGGACGTCAACTTTGTCTCCCTTTGTGAAGTCCCTGTTAAGTCTTTCTCCCTCATTCCAGAAGAGAGCAGGCCATTTGTTTTTGCCACTGTTCAGTATGAGCTTGAGATGTTGTTTTTCACCTTTTCCCATAAGCATCGCATCACTTATGGAAAGTCCCCTCGTCATGAAAAGCAGTGGAGGATTAAGTTCTCCGTAAGGCTCAAAATTATCGCTCACATCCAGGAGTGTCGGCTCCAGGTAAGCAGGAGGAATCTCCGCGTCAACATTGAATATTCCTGAGACGGATTCTCCTAAAGTTATGGAACCTGATTTTTCTTTGAGGCGTGACTCAAATTCTTTTATTCTTGAACGTTCAAGTGAGAATCCTGCCGCGAATGTGTGTCCTCCGAAGCTTATGAAAAGGTCGCTCATGCTGTTAAGGAATTCCGTTGCGTCAAAATTCCTGCAGCTTCTCATGGAGCCTACAGCAGTGCTCTCATCTACGAAGGTTACTACGAGAGACGGAACGTCATAGGATGCCACAAGTTTTCCTGCAAGTATTCCGCAGACTCCGCGGTTAATTCTTTCGTCAATGACTACGCACAGCTTGCCGCTGAAGTTAGGAAGGGATGCCTTCGCCTGCATTGCGGAATAGGACTGCGCGTCTGCTGAAAGTTGTTTGCGTTCAATGTTGAGCTGTAATATCTTTTCAGCGACCTCTTCTCTCCGTACAGAATCTTTTGTAAGAAAAAGTTCCGCCGCAAGTTCAGGTTGTCCGAGTCTTCCAGCTGCATTCAGGTGTGATACTATTACCCAGCTGAGGTCTGTGGAAGTTACGCGTTTGCCAAGAAGGTTTACCTTTGACATGAGTTCCAGAAGTCCGCTCCTGATTTTTCCTGCGTTTATGTAATCCAGAGCCCTGTTAACGAAAATCCTGTTCTCGTTCCGCATCGGCATTATGTCCGCAAGGGCCGCAAGTGCTACAAGCTGAAGGTCCTTTTCTTCAAGGGCCGCGTAGTCCGGGTTCTGCATTTTAAGGCACATGTTTATGTATGTGACGAATATGTTGTAGAATCCTCCTATCTCTGTCGGCTCATGGTCACCGTACTTTGCCAGTTTGGATTTTGTCATGAGTCTGCTGAGAGGAAGCTCCGCAATTTTGCCTAGAATCTTTGCGGATTCCTTTTTCAGGTCAATGAAGCTGAAATCCATTCCGTCACCGAATATACTTTTAAGGAATTCGGAGGTCCTTTCTTCATCCCAGACAAATATGTACTGCCCCGTAAGAAATTTCGGGAGCCTGGAGTTCATTATGCTTACAGGATCCCTTCCGTAGGTTTCCTGAAGTCTTCCAACGGGAACAAGGTTCCTTGTCTTGATGCAGTCAAGCGTGTATGTTTCGTTCTCCTCGTTGAAGCTTATGTTCAGGAGGGCTGCCTGTCCGCCGTACATGCTGCTCCTGCTGAACCTGAGGGCGCTTGCAACTTTGTAGGCAACTGCACAGCCGGAGATATCCTTGAAAGGGTATCCTGAATCTTCAAGTTTCGGATCAATGAGCAATGAATTTTCCGGAAGTTCTTCAGGAGGAATGTGATGGTCAAGGACTATCACCTCAATGCCCAGATCATTTGCATGTGCAATCTCCGCCCTGTTTGAAATTCCGCAGTCAACTGTTATAATCAGACTACCTTCCTGGGCCGCAAAATCATCAACTGCTGCCATGGAGAGACCGTATGCGTCATCCCCTGAAGGAAGGCGGTATAAAACATCAATTCCGAAGTACGAGAGGGCGTCAAAGAGAACTGTAGTGGATGTTATTCCGTCAACGTCCCTGTCACCGAATATGAGAACTTTTTCGCCTTCTTCCTTGGCACTCCTGATTCTTTCTACGACATCCTCCATGTCCTTGAACAGGAAGGGACTGTGCTGGAATCTCAGGTCATCCTCCATGAAGTAGAGTATGTCCTTGCCGCACGTTACGCCTCTCCTGACCAGGATGCTGGATGTAATCGGGTCAACCCCGTATTTTTCCTGCAGGGTGACAACTTCTTCTTTTGAAATATTTTTTTTGTTCCAGACAGACACTATCGTATTTCCTTTTCAATCAGATTCTTTGTCTCAGGTTTCTCCCGGGAATATGTGAGTGTCTTCTCAAGTGCCCTGAATCCGTTTTCAAGACAGGAATCATCCTTTGCGTATACGTCCATAATCTTTTCGCCTTTCTTTACGAAGTCTCCCTGTCGCTTTGCATATATGATGCCTGAATCTGCATCAACAGCATCCGTTGTCTTGTTTCTTCCTACTCCAAGGTTGATGCATGCAATGCCTGTTTTGTATGCGTCAATGCTGATATATCCGTCCTCTGAGGCGAACATTTCTTTGTGGAACTTCGAGCGTCTGCATCCCTGTTCCCTTAGAAGCTTGTCAGTATCACCTCCCTGGTCCTTGATGTTTTCAAGGAATTTTTCAAGGGCTTTTCCTGAGTCAACCGCTTTCTGGCATAGTGAGATTCCTTCTTCCACAGAAGATGCCTTCTTTCCGAACACAGCCATGCGTGCACCGAGTTCAAGGGTAAGTTCCATGATATCATCAGGACCTCTGCCCTGGAGACATTCAAGGGTTTCTTCAATCTCAAGATAGTTTCCCGTCTTGTATCCGAGAGGTGTGTCCATGTTCGTAAGAAGAGCAACTGCCTGTTTTCCCATGGCCTGTGATGTCTTTACAAGGAAAGTTGCAAGGCTTTCTGCATCTTCAAGCTTCTTCATGAATGCACCCAGACCGTATTTTACATCAAATACAAGTGCATCGCTTCCTTCCGCAACCTTCTTTGAAAGTATTGAGCTTGTTATGAGAGGAATGCTTTCTACTGTTCCGGTAACGTCGCGGAGAGAATACATTTTCTTGTCTGCAGGTGCAATTGATTTTGTCTGTCCCATCATTGCGTATCCTGTCTTGGCTATGAGTCGGCTGAATTCCTGGGCACTGAGATTTACGTTGTAGCCCTGGATGGATTCAAGCTTGTCAAGGGTTCCGCCCGTGTGACCGAGACCTCTTCCGCTCATCATTGGAATTTGGACTCCAAGTGATGCAACTATAGGTGCAAGAGGAAGCGAAATTTTATCACCGACACCGCCCGTCGAGTGCTTGTCAACGAAAGGACCTTCAAGTCCCATGGCCCTGCATTCCGGTGTGTGAAGGTCAATCACGTCTCCGGAGTGGAGCATGATGTTTGTAAGTATTCCTGTTTCCTCAAAGGTCATGCTGTTGAAGTATACAGCCATCATGAATGCTGACATCTGGTAGTCAGGTATGGAACCGTCTGTATATCCTTTTATGAGGAATTCAAGTTCCTCCTTGCTTAGTGCTGCACCAGGAATAAGCGGTGTGCCTCTTTTTTTCATGATAATGTCTGCTGCTCTCATAATATATGTCTCCTAAAAATTATTTTCTTTATGCGGAATCTTCTGTGAATTTTGCAGTAGGTTCCGGTACGTTTATTCTACATCATTTTCAGCTCTTTGCCAAATTCCCGGAGCCCTTATATAATAATTGTCATCGGAATTCAGGAATCACAAAGAAAATGCCAATTTTTTAATGAAATTCTAATTTGAAACCTAAAGAATGCCTGAGCCTGATTCAAAGGTCCGGAGCCTGCATCCTGCTGAATGTTCTGCGAAATGGTACAGAAATCGTTTCAGTTCAAGGAAGGACTCTGCGGACAGGACTATTCTTCTGACTTCCACGGGAGTTTTTTCATTCAGCGCCGCAAGATAGCTTAGTGAATCTTTTGACAGGACGTACCATTTGTTGTTCTTGTCGTAGGAGGAGGCGCATTCCTTGCACAGGAAGCCGTTATGTATTTCCATGAAGGTTCCGGCATCTTTGCCGCCGCAAAGTTCCTCACCGCAAGTGCAGCAGTATTTTGGGTCGGGCTGCACTCCCAGGAGACCGGAGTATCGCCACAGGAATCTAAGAAGACCGAGTCTTGCATTGTCTTCGCTTGAAAGATCCATGCCTTCTTCCAGGGACCTGAGCAGTATGAAGGAGGTCTTGCTATCACCTGCGCAGTGAGTCTTCATTATGAGTTCCGCCGCAAGGGATGAGGCCATCATCTTGAACAGGCTTTCCCTGAAGCTTGGGTGGAAGTTGCTTACGTCCAGGTCCGTTATCTTTTTTCTTTTCCTTGACTCGTCATCGTAATAATATAGTGTACCTGCATTGAAGGGCTGTACCAGGGAACGCAGCTTGCTTTTTGGACCGCCGTAAAGTGTTAGATATACTATTCCTTCATCCTGCGTAAGTGCGCAGACGTTCCTGTTGTTCTCTTCCTGTTCTTTCAGGGAAAGAATGATTGCCTGGGTGCTTTTGTTTCTCTCAGACATAAGTCTCTCCTGAAATTCTTATTGACTTAAGCTTTGCTTTCAGTTCAGCATCTATTCTGTAACTCTCAACGGCTTTCTGTATGGTCTTGTTATGAGTCCATGAGTCAAGTCTTCTTTCCTCAAGGATGGAAACAACTTCTGATTCATGTGTGCTCATTGCGGTGACCAGATACCAGGCTCGCATCATGTTTACATAATATTCCTCCGACCTTATGCCGCATACGGTTTCAATGTCTCCGTCAGTGAAAAGTTTCCCGAGAAAGTAGTTCATAAGAACACCGATGCCGAATCTGACTGTATAAGTTTTTTCAGACCCGGTCCATTCAATAGCCTTTGTATGAAGCCTTTCTGCGTTCAAGCCCGGGTCGCTTTTACAGGACTTTATTTGCTTGAACACCTTTGGCTTTAGTGAGTCACAGGTGGCCCAGTTGTCAATATACGGCAGGAACTTTTCCAGAAGCTTCATGCAGGTGTCAAAGTTCGTTGCATGTTCTATAAGGAAGGCGTGCAGGTTGTTTTCCTCGTAGTACTTGTGGGGAAGGGTCTTCATGAATGTATCTGCCTGAACGGAATATTCAGGCAGATTTTGGACGCCATTGTTTTTATAAAGCTCGTCAGCATATTTTCTTACAAGAGGAACCCTTACGCCTATAATATTTTCTTCTCTTATGTTAGGCAAAAGCTTCCTGTGAAATTTTTTATATTCTGTGTCCTGGAGAGAGAACAAATGTTTCTGTATTTCTGTCATGGCATACAATTATATTGTAAATTTCTGTCAGTTTCAAACGTATTTATTTTTTTTGAAAAAAAATAAAAAAAAAGGTAAATTTTTCGTTATTTTTACCGATTGGTACTTGACATGTAAACATTTGCTAACTATAGTGTAGAGACTACTAATTTTAAGGATAATTAAAGGTTTAAATTACTGTGGAAGAAATGAACCAGCAAAACCGCCGCCCGGAAGGGGTCGAGAAGACTAAGGATCTGTACCTTTATACAGCACTGAAGCTTTTTGCTAAGAGAGGCTACAAGGCTGTTACCGTTGCACAGATAGCCCAGGAAATGGGTGTCACAGCACCGGCATTGTACAAGCATTACAAGAACAAGCAGGAACTTTTTGAGGCCATTCTTGAAGAAAGCAAGAAAGGCTATGATGAGTCCATAGAAAAGGTCAAAGGGGAAATCATTCCTGAAGACTTTACTGTGGAGATGCAGATTGAAAGGGCTCAGTCTCTTTTCCATTATGTGCTCCATGACAGATGGCTCGGACTTTTCAGGAAGCTTATGCTCGTTGAACAGTTCAATATGCCTGAACTTTCAGCTCTTTATAATGAGCGCTACATTAATCTCCAGATCATGCACTATGCAAAGATTCTGAAGGCAATGATGGATAAGGGATTGTATGTGCAGGGGGATCCTGAGATTCTTGCAACTGCTTACTATTCTCCTGTACTTGTTCAGCTGGAGTATTGTGACAGGAATCCTGAAGCAGAGGAGAATGCACTTAAGGTTATTGAGAGACATATCCGGGAATTCAATAGGATCTACAGGATCAAATGATTGTGGGACATCGGTCAAAGGTTTATCAGCTTAAGCTGAAATGAGAAAATTGTGATGGAATCAAAAAGTAAATAGAAATCCCCGTTGCGAATGGTCTGTAAGTTCGTTGACGGGGATTTCTTGTTTGGATGTGATTTATTTATTCGGCAGTCAGTTTTCTGCGGAAGGCTTACTGTACCTGAAAACAATTGAGAATGTCTTCATGTTGTGCAGTCTGTTTCTGTCCACGATTATTGCCTTGCATCCTTCCGTTGAACCGTCAGATGTGCGTGCACCAGCGGAAATTCCCGGAATCCATTCGTTGTATATGTTCACGCGGGTGCATTTTCCGTCGTCGCTGGATGTGAAAGGCTTTGCCGTCAAAGGAATTTCCTCTCCGTTTACAAGAATCTTTATTATGTCAATAGTCCATCCTGGGCATACGCTTTCACCGTTCCCGATTCCCAGTGCACAGAACGAGGTACCTTCAGCTTTTCCTGCACCGTTGTTCATTCCGCTGAAGTCAAGGCTTACTGTGTATTCACCTTCTCCCGTAATCTCAATGTCATAAGGTGTAAGCCCCTGTGACTTGGAGTCAGGATTATATACGTCTCCGACACTGTAAGTTGCCTGCCAGTCACCGCTTGCATACATGATCCATGCGAAGGCCTTGTCTGTGACGCCGTAGAAGTTTGATGTGTTGAATCTTTCCGGGGCAGATGAATAGCGTGCAGCAAGGGAAGATTCTGCTTTTTCTGTTGTCCTGGAGAATTTTTTTCCCTGCTTCCTTACGTTTCGTGATGAAATAATCTTAGCAATGTCTGCGTCACGGATTTTACCTGTCTTCTTGTCAAACCATGTGTTGCATTCCCACAGCATAGGGCAGAGGTCAAGCTTGTCGCATAAATCGTACATGTTTTCAAAGTAGACTGCCGAATAGGGATTAACTTTTCCGTTGTTTTGGCATGCCTGGAATTCGCCTATTATTACACCGTAGCCTGCGTCAGTGAATTTTTTCATTCTGGAAAGGTTTGTGTTCATTTCGTCAAGCTCTTTCTTTGTTCCCCAGTGTTCTGCAGAAGCTCCGTCTCCGCAGAAGGCCCATGGAGTGTAGTAGTGTACTGAAACAATCAGACGGCCGTTTTCAGTGTCCTTTGGCATGGAGAATCTTTCGTCACAGGTTTTTCCAATGTCCGTGTTGTAGCCCGGAATAAGAAGATAGCGCATGGAATTGTTTGCACCGCTTGAGCGGACGATATTAACGAATGTCTGGTTTATAAGTGCGGCTGTTTCATAGCACTGGTCTTCACTCAAAGAACCGCTGTCCTTACAAACGTCCTTGTCGTTTAGTCTTGATCCAAGCTCCTCGTTTCCGCCTTCAAAAATAAGCTTTTCGTTGTAGTTCTTGAATCTTTCTGAAATCTGTGTCCACATCTTCGTGTACAGCTCCATTGCATCATTTCTTGTTGACTCGTTTGCTGAACCGAACATTCCCCACCAGTCACCGTCCCAGTGATCGTTGATTATGACGTAGAGGTCCGCCTTGATGGCCCAGTTTACAAGAGTCTCTATGCGGTCAAGATACTGTGTGCCTATTCTGTAGTCACCGTTCTCATAGTCCATGGCATTGGTCCATGCTACAGGAATTCTGATGGAATCAAATCCGGCTTTCTTGTAAGCTTTCATCTGCTTCTCTGTAGTCACAGGCTGTCCCCAGAGAACTTCATAATCTGTTGCGGGGCGTTTAGTTCCCATGTTTTCAGTGCGGTAAGCTTCCATTGTGTTACCAAGATTTACTCCGTTTCCCATGAGACGTGTAACTTCGATAGCAGTAAAACTTGAATTGAAGGTCATAGGAGCAGTCGTAACAGAACTTTCAGTGTTTTCAACCGTAGTATTCTGTGAGGGCCTAAGGTCTTTCGCAAATAATGAGAGTGCAATAAAAGAAAGGCCTGTTCCTAGGGCAACTTTTCTAAGGATTTTCATTAAAATTCCTCCTTGATAAATTCTGTGTAATTGTTGCTGTATTTTAAACTTACACTACCAGTTAGTATATATGTTTTTTTTGAAAAATTAACTTCATTTTTTCAACAGATGAAAAATAACATATTGTAATTTTTTTGGAGTCAGATGGATTTCATTTTTTATCTGGAACAAAATATAAGTTCCAGGCATAAAAATATCGGCACCTGTTATTTTGACTTGTACATTTATTATAATAGCCGTTACGGCTTAATTTTACAAAGTCATTGACAGTTATGCCGTAGCAGTCATGAAATTATTTCAATGGACTTGAATCTTCAGAAGCCTGTTCCGGTGTCAGAGACAAAGAGCATGGGTCTTGAATTCTTCTGCACGGGAAATGCCGGCGGAGAGTTTAATGTGGGAAGTCAGGACGGTCATGATGAATTTATTAAGCATGCGGGAAAGGAATTTAAGAGTCTTTATATGAATATTGTTGGGGATTATATATTTCAGGTCATCTATGAAAATATTTTTTAAGAAAATATTTTCATAGATGACAGCAAGTCCCTTATGGAAACTGACGTACCTGCAGGAGCAGGTTCCGACTTGTTCGATGCTTCTCATGATAAAGTTGGTGATATGGTTCTTGATTCTGCTGATACTGACCAGGTGAGAAAAGAAATATTGGCCAGCTGCTCAAAGGCTTTGACTTATTATGGCAGGATGTAAGGTTATCCGCTGTGCGCTGAAACTTAGGTCCTCTATTACAATAAGAATCTTATCATCGATAATGAACTTCCAAAGATTTGGGAAGAGCTGGTGCGTGGACTCAGGATTTTAATGCACATCGTCCGTCTTGTCGTGAAAATCGGTATCCTGTTCTTCTTTCGGAGAAACGAGACTTATTCTTGTAAGTTCTTGTTCAATGTATCCTATGGAGTCTGCAGAGTTCACGAAATTTTTATTGGCACCCGAGATGC
The DNA here is from genome assembly GCA_045642665.1 of Treponema sp. Classification (GTDB taxonomy): domain Bacteria; phylum Spirochaetota; class Spirochaetia; order Treponematales; family Treponemataceae; genus Treponema_D. The sequence continues at coordinate 34,123 of JAZUJH010000026.1, read as the reverse complement.
ATAAATGCTTGCCCATATTTTTTCTGTAGATTTATTTTTTAAATTCCTGTAATATTAGAACCATGAATGAACCCTGCTACAGATTTTATCCTGAACGGATTTCTGAAAATGTAAATGAAATCAGAAGTGCCTTTGGAAAATTTTTCCCTGATTTCATTCTTGCTTATTCCTTCAAAACTAATAGCCATCAGAAAGTGATAGATGAGGCAAGAAGAAACAATCTGTTTGCTGAAGTTGTTTCTTCCCATGAATATGAACTGGCAGTTTCATCCGGATATAATCATGGTCACATCATTTATAACGGAGTGTGCAAAGATAGGGAACAGCTGTATTCCTGCGCGTCAAATAACGGTATCGTGAACATTGATAATGAAGAGGAACTTTCATGGTGCGAAGAATTTTTTGAAGAGACGGGAAAAATTCTTGAAGTAGGTCTGCGTTTAAATTTTGATGTGGGGAACGGAATAAAATCAAGATTCGGAATAAGCGTCGGCTCCGGTTTGTACAAAAGGGCAGTTGAACTTGATGCCATGAATAGGATTCGCATAAAAGGTTTGGGCTGTCATTTTACTATGACGCGTGAAAGCTCTTATTGGTCAAGAAAGGCAAATGTTCTTGCAAAGTGCTCAAATGATTTCAGGTACATTGACTATTTAGATTTCGGCGGAAGTTTGGCTGCCTCTTATGAAAAAACGGATGCACGAAAAAAAAATGACAAAGGTTTCATGGATTTTTTTAGTGTTGCAGAAAGTCTTTATGAGGAGCTGAAAAAATTCGGTCATGAGAAAAAGAGAATAATAATTGAATCAGGAACTGCAGTCGTAGGTTCGTCTTTTGAAATTTCATCTAATGTTCTTCATATAAAGGAAAACGGATTCATAATTCTTGATGTTAGTTTCATGGATGCACTTCTTCCAAGCTTGAGGGACAGCATTCAGTTTGAGATTATAAGAAAAAATCAGTCCCGGCAAATGCTAAATAATTTTATCATTACAGGTTACACTTGCCTTGAAAATGATATAATAAAAAAAGGTTTCAACGGAAAACTTTCTGTGGGTGATGAAATGGTTTTCAGGAATGTTGGGGCATATACTTTTTGTTTTGCAAATAATTTTATAAAGAAGCCTCTTGAAATTTTATAGTCGGAAAAATTATGGATAATAAGAATATAAATAAAGTCCATTACCATCTGCCCGGTCTTTTTGAATTTGTGGAGCTTTATAAAAAGTTTCTGCCTCTTTATTATGAGCACAGTGAATTTTTCTATGACTGGTGTGACATAGGTTCCATTTACGGTGCACCTTCTGAATCTTTGTGGGGCGGAGGAAGAGCTGGATACGGAAGTAATGGTGTTGAAAACGAAGTTCTTTCTTTGTCACGGGAATTTAATTTTTCTGTGAGACTTACATTCAGTAATTCATTGCTGCAGCAGAAGCATCTTGGTGACAAAAAATGTAATCTTCTCTGCTCAAAATTTCATAGCAGCAGCAACGGAATAATAATTCATTCTGATCTGCTCATGGACCACATTAAAAGTAATTATCCTGATTTTTATTTTGTGTCGTCAACAACAAAGGTCCTTGCCAGTTTTTCTGAGTTTGATTCTGAACTTGGGCGGAAAGAATTTAAATATGTTGTTCCTGATTTCAGACTGAACAAGAAATTTGATTTGCTCAGTAATTTGCCGGCGGAAAAGAAAGATAAGACAGAATTCTTGTGCAATGAGGACTGTTGGTTTGACTGTAAGACCAGAAAACAGTGCTACGAGTATGTCAGCGGACAGGTTCTGGGCATTCCCTGCGTAGACTGGAAATGTTCATCCCCTGATGCAAAGAACGGGTACATTTTTTCGAATGCAATGAAAAATCCGGGTTTCATAGGTACAAGAGAAATTCTGAATATCTATATGCCGATGGGTTTTACCAGCTTCAAGATTGAGGGAAGAAGTCTGGGCAGTGCACTTATACTGGAATTTCTGCTGTTTTACATGACAAGGCCTGAATATCAGCTGCAGGTCCGTGAAAAGATTTATCTTGACAACACCCTTGATTTGTTTTAGGGGTTCGCGGATATTATTATGCGGAATTTTAGGTTACAGTTGTTTTTTGTTTTTTAAAACCGATATATTATCTGTAATCGTCTAGACATTATTTTCAAATAGTGTTATAATGACTAGAATACAAGGAGTTTCATTGATGATTTTCCCATTAGAAGAGATGTCTAACTTTAAGAAAGGTATGTATGAAGTAACGGTAGCTGCCAGCCGCCGTGCTTATCAGTTGTCTGTTTTGAAGGACCCGGTGGTAGAAGAAAATTACGGTAAGGTTGTAAGCCTGGCAGCTCGTCAGCTTTTTACCGGTGAAGTAAAATACAGTTTGGAAGATAAGACACAGAAATAATGAAGCCTTGTGAAAAAAAGGTTCCTGTTATTGTTATTTTTGCTCCGACAGCAAGCGGCAAGACTGCTTTGACCAAGGATTTGTTCGGTCGAAGCAGTCTTGCTTTGTTTAAAGAAGGCGGCGAAGTTATAAGTGCGGACAGCCAGGCGGTATACAGGTACATGAATATCGGTACAGCAAAGCCGGATCCGCAGGAACAGCAGGAAGTTCCTCATCACTTAATAGATTTTATAGAACCTACAGTCCAGTTTGACACAGCCATGTTTGTTGAAAAAGCGGATTTCCTTTGCAGGAAAATTTATGCGGAAGGGAAGATTCCCCTTGTGACAGGCGGCACTGGATTTTATATAAGGAATTTTATTTTAGGACTGCCGAAAGCACCTCAGTCGGATGAAAAAATCAGGGAAAATCTCAAGAGACGCATGGAGCTTGAAGGAAATAAGGAACTGTATGCGGAGTTGAAGAGAGTGGACCGTGATTATGCAAAGAAAATAAATATCCATGACAATTATAGGATTGTGCGTGCCCTCGAGGTTTTTTATGCAACAGGTAAACCTCTGAGTTCCTTTGAACTGCCTTCAGAGCCTCGCAGCCAGTATGATTTTTGTACGATTGTTCTTAACCGCTGCAGGGATGAACTGTACGAACGCATAGACCGGCGTGTGGATATGATGTTTGAAAACGGGCTTCCTGAAGAAATCAGGATGCTTAAGAATATGGGATTTACTGCGGATACTCCCGGCATGAAGGCAATAGGTTATAGGGAATTTTTTAGCGGAGATGAAGATCTTGAGGTTATTAAGTATAATATCAAGAACAACAGTCATCATTACGCAAAGAAACAGTACACTTACATGAAGGGGATTCCGGGCGCACATTTCATTGATTATTCAGATTCGGAACAGGTTAAGTCTGTTGTAAAGGAGTTCGTCCGGAATCTGCGGAAGTTTTAGCAGGCAGAACAGCTGCAGGCCGGAATTGTCAGTGTAAAGCAGGTACCTTCCCCGACCTTTGTTTTTACATCAATATTCCATCCGTGTACATCAATAATTGTTTTCACAACGGAAAGACCAATTCCCATGCCCTGTTCCCTTCGAGAGTTTGTGCCTCTGTAGAAAAGGTCGAATATATGTTCAAGTTCAGTTTCTTCAATGCCAAGGCCGGAATCTTCTATAGAGAGCTTAATATTTTTACCAGACTCAAGTGCCCTGATTTTTATAAGGTCGTTGCTCTTTGTGTAGCGAATCGCGTTTGTTGTCAAGTTTTCAAGCATTCTGTTAAACAGGTTCTTGTCCATTGCAACGCATGTTTCCTCCCTAATGTCCAGCTCGATTGCAATGCGTCTGCTGTATGCGCCGGCAAGAATTGAAATGCTGTGCGAAAAATCGTCAATGACGGGCAAAAATTTAACAACTTCGAGTCTCTGCCGCCAGTCTGTGTTATTAAGTTTCACATAGTTTATGAGGTCGTTGATCATTGATTCCAGCTGGTCTGCCTTGGAGTATATGATTGATACGGAATTCTTTACAGCATTAGCGTCTGTCACAATACCGTCTGTAATTGCTTCGGAATATCCTTTTATAAGGGCCACGGGTGTACGAAGATCATGGCTGACTCCCATAATGAATCTGCTTTTCGCGTCCTGGTTCTCCTTAAGGGACAGTCTCATTCTTTCTATTTCTTCTGAAACGGCAGTTATTTCATTTATTGAACATTCCGGAAGTTTCTCCTTGGTTTCATCAAATTCACCTTCCGCAATTCTGTGTGTTGACTTTTTTAGGTTGCTTATGGAATTCGTGATAGTTTTTGATATCTTTATGACAAGAAGAATGCATATCAGTTCAAATATAATCGTGCTTATTATGAGGGGGAACAGATATTTATAGTATTTTTTGCTTCCGGGAGGATCCTTTGAGCAGGTCCTGTATATGAAAAGAAAGTCACCGTCCTTTGATCCGAACAGAGAGGGGCTAAGATTGAAGGAGTACTTGTAGTCCCTGGCAGTGCTCTGTATGAGGTTGAAAAGGTCCTGTTCTGTATATGTTTTGCCGGTTTCCACTTCCGGAAAATTTGACACAAGTATTCTGTTTCCATGAAATACAAGAATCTGCATTTTGTTCGGCGTTGCCATAATTCTTTCCTTCAGCATCTGCATATCAAGTTCAGATATATTATTTGTTTCAGCCCCCTGAATTTTTTCAAAATTTCTGAGCAGGTATCTCTGCGGAGATTTAAGATACTGATAAATGGGCAGAAAAAAAACACCGGTAGCTGGAATGAGTGTGATACAGAGAATTAGAATACTGAGCTGAGTTTTAATTTTCATCTGAAGGAATCGCCTCTACTTATTTGCTGTCAAATTTGTACCCCATGCCGAACATTGTCGTAATATATTTCGGCTGGCTAGGGTTTTCTTCAAGCTTCTTCCTTAGTCTCTGGATGTAAACGGCAACCGCAGTAACGTCACCGAATTTTGACTTCCATACATTGTCATAAATTATTTCAGGACTTAAAGATTCTCCCTTATGGCGGGCAAGAAATTCAAGTACGTCATATTCTTTTGCGGAAAGCGCAATCTTTTCTTTTCCTTTCTTTAAAATGCAGCTGTTGCAAAAAAGTGTGTATGGTCCGAAGCGTATGGTCTCTTCCATTGACGCTTCTGTTGCAGAAAGGCGAGAAAGCTTTGACTGGACGCGTGCAACAAGGACTTTCGGACTGAAAGGCTTTGTAACGAATTCATCGGCACCGAATCCGAGTCCTGCAATAATATCTTCATCAGCATCGCGTGCAGAAACAATAATGACCGGGATGGATGATTTGTAGTTTTCTCTGAATTCCCTGAGGAAATCCAGTCCGCTCATTCCGGGAAGGTTAAGGTCCAGGAGAACTATATCTGGTTCGTATCCGCTTTTAAGATGTGAAAGAGCATTTTCTGCAGTCTCAAAAGAAGAGCAGGCGAATCCTGCTTTTTCCATGTACAAAGTTATGAGCTGGGACATTTCAGGAACGTCTTCGATAATTAAAATTTTACTTTCCATAACTGATATGATATAACTTAAACGGATAAAATAAAATAGTCATCTTGTTATATCTAAAATTTTTGTTTCATAAAAAGTTCGTGCATATCTATTTTTTTGCTATGGTCTAAAGTAGTTTTACGTGGATTCCGATATAACAACAGGGGAAGTGTATAAATTAAGCATAAATTGTGCAAAACTAGTTTATATTTTTGCTTAATGGTGATACATTATTGTGAACATGATTGAAGTAACAAAGTTGAATGGAAAAAAGTATTGGATTAATCCTCATCAGATAGAAAGCATGGAGGTCAATCCTGATCTTACACTGACTCTTCTTTCGGGAAAGAAGGTTGTTGTAGAGGAATCCCCTGAGCAGATTGTGGATAAAATCGTTGAGTACAGAAAACGAATAGGAAATTTTCCGCAGGAAATGTAAATTTTGTAAATATATATAATTTATGTAAATATATGTAAATAAATACCTGACGAATGGAAGGGAGGAAGGTTTTTTAATATGGATATAGCAACAATTATCGGATTCATTGGTGGCGTTGCCTGTGTTTTTCTTGGTGTTTTTTCTGGTGGTAGTAGCATTGGGGGTATCATCGATATTCCGTCGCTTATCATCGTTATCGGTGGTTCATATATGGCCCTCTTCGTTTCTTCTCCAATGAATATGGTTATTGGTATTTGGGGTGTTATCGGCCGTACTTTCAAGACGTTCGATTTTGGTGAAAAACAATCGGTGCAGAACATGGTTTCCCTTAGTGAAAAAGCACGTCGCGAAGGTATTCTTGCCCTTGAAGAAGGTCTTGATGATCTTGATGATGCGTTCCTTAAGGAAGGGTTGCGTCTTATGGTCGACGGTAACGATGGTTCTGCTATCCGTGCAATCCTTGAAAATGAAATGGCACAGACTGAAGCTCGTCACATGGAATGGGCAGGTATTCTTAACCAATGGGCAGGTTATGCTCCTGGTTGGGGAATGCTTGGTACAGTTATCGGTCTTATTGGTATGTTGAACAACCTCGAGGATAAGAGTTCCCTTGGTCCTAACATGGCTGTTGCCCTTATTACAACTCTTTACGGTTCAATGCTTGCAAACTGGCTCTTTGGACCTCTGGCAACTAAGCTCATGGCACAGAACACACGTGAAATGAATGCAAAGAATATGGTTCTTGAAGGAATTCTGTCTGTTCAGGCTGGTGACAATCCGCGTATTCTTGCTCAGAAACTTCTTACATATCTTGACCCTAAATCAAGAAAAGCTATCGAAGCTGATGTTCTTAAAGACTAACGAGGAGAGGATATGGCAAAGAGAGAAAAGAAGGAACCGCCAAAACCGTCTACGGCGTGGCAGGGAACGTATGGAGATATGATTACACTCATGCTCTGCTTCTTCGTTATGCTTTACGATCCTTCGGAATCTGATGCGGTACAGATGGCGGCTCTTTCGGCTTCCATTTCGAATAATAACCAGGGTGGTGGTATTTCTTTAAGTGCGGGAAGCCTTTCTGACTTAGGAAATACTGTTAGCTCTCTTCCGTCAACAGAACGCGGCAAGGCACTGGGGCCTGCCAAGAAGAAGGCTGTTTCCTTGTTCGTACCTGATGTAAAGTCAAATAAGATTACAGTTACAAGTGATGAGAGAGGTCTTATTATTTCACTTGCTTCGGATGCGTTCTTCAGGCAGGGGAGTGCTGATCTGAATATTGAGGAATCCAGGGAATCATTGCTAAGACTTACACAGTTTTTTAATGAAGATGCTGTTAGGGACAGGAGATTCCGAATCGAGGGTCATACGGATAATACTCCGGTTGAATCCGAAAAGTTTCCTAGCAACTGGGAACTTTCTGCAGCTCGTGCGGCAAATGTTCTTCACTACTTGTCTGACATGGGAGTTGAGGAGTCAAAGTTTTCTTTGGCAGGGTATGCGGATACCAGACCGAAGGTTAGCAATGAAACTCCTCAGGGGCAGGCGTACAACCGCAGGGTTGATATTATTGTTCTGGATGAAGGGCATTTTTAATTTAGTTTAAGTAAAAATAATATATGCCGATAAAATTATAAGTGTTACTACGGGAGGAGGATGTTATGGCAGACGAAAATGCAGCAGATGATATGAGTAACGAAGATGTAGGTGGTGCACCTGCAAAAGAAGGAAAGGGAAAAGTAATTTTTAAATTCCTTAAATGGATTATTATAGGTATTGTAGCGGTTATTTTTGTCGTGACCGTTGTAGTTATTACAACTTTGATCATCAACAAGAACAGTAAACCTGTTACAGCTATTCCGGCTTCTGGTGAATATACAACGCAGAAGGAAGTCCTTGACTGGTATACTTCTCTTGATCAGATTAGAACCTCGTCAAGTGATCCGATTCCTGCAAGCATTGTTGTAACTGTTGCTCTGGGCTATAAGCAGGGAGATAAGTCGGCTTCTACTGAGATTACATCTCGGCGCATTGAGCTTACAGATTTCCTAAGACGTTTCTTCTCTGAGCAGACTCTTGAAGGACTTAAGCCTCAGAACGAGGAGGCCCTTAGACAGAATATTCGTGACCAGATAAACGATGAGATTTTGTCTAACACAAGAATCAAGGATGTTCGTTTTACGACAAAAGATGTAGTCAGCGGTAACTAGACTGTCTAGGTGGGATTAGGATGAATGAAGTTCTTTCGCAAGATGAAATAGATCAGCTTTTACAGGCTATAAATTCGGGGGACAATGAGTCAGATAATTTTAAGCCAGTCTCTGATACTAGGCGCATAAAGATATATGACTTCAAAAGACCTGATAAATTCTCAAAGGAACAGATACGTACTGTTTCTAATATGCACGAAACTTTTGCTCGTCTTACAACGACCAGCCTTTCTGCCCAGTTAAGAACGCTTGTACATGTTCATGTGGCATCAGTAGATCAGTTGACTTACGAAGAATTCATACGTTCTATTCCAACGCCAACAACTTTGGCCGTTATAAACATGGATCCTCTTAAAGGAAATGCTGTTCTTGAAATCGCACCAGAAATTACGTTTATCATGATAGACCGCCTTTTTGGTGGTTCTGGAGATACGGGAGGAAAGGTTAACAGAGACCTTACTGATATTGAACAATCGGTAATGGAAGGAATTATTGTACGTATTTTGGCAAATATGCGTGAGGCTTGGACTCAGGTTATTGATCTCCGCCCTAGACTTCAGCAGATTGAAACAAATCCGCAGTTTGCCCAGATTGTTCCTCCGAGCGAAATGGTTATTCTTGTAACTCTTGAAATAAAAGTAGGTGAAGAGTCCGGTATGATGAATATTTGTATTCCTTATATCGCTATTGAACCAATTGTTTCAAAGCTTTCTTCCCAGTTCTGGTTCAGTTCAGTACGACGAAGTTCTACTACTCAGTATCTGGGTACTTTAAAGGAAAAGCTTTCTGATGTAGAAATGGAACTTATTGCAGAAATTGGCAGCATGAATGTTCCTATCAGAGATGTGCTTAACTTGCATGTCGGCGATATCATCAGGTTTAATACAACTAAGATAACAGATCCTCTGACTTTGAGTGTGGGAAGTCAGAAGAAATTTTACTGCCAGGCCGGTAACATCGGTAAAAAAATGGCAGTTCAGATAATCGGAAAAATGAAAGACGCAGACGAAGATGCGTTTGAAGAGTTAGCAGCTGAAGGAGAAGAATCTATATGAGTGAAGGATCAATTTCTCAGGAAGAAATCGATGCTCTGTTATCAGGAGTAGATGTGGGGGGACTTTCAGCAGGTGGAACAGCATCTGGAGCTCCTTCTTCAACAAATTTAGATACGGCAACATTAAAAAGTTTTGCGGACGGATTAAAGGATAGACTTGCAGCTAACATTGGAACTATGTCAGGTGGAGAGTTCGCTTGCACGGATGCTGCTGTAGAAGTTATTGACAGAGATCAGTTGCTTGCAAAAATACCTGAAATGGTTGTTGCTGCAATGATGGACTTTTCTGAGGGGCTTAATGGTGATCATTTGTTTATAATGGCACCGGAATTTGCTCAGAAAGTTGTAAGCCTTATAAATCAGGCAGAAGTTTCGGAGCTTGATGATATAGCTCTTTCTGCTATCGGTGAGATGGTTTCTACTCATTCCGGAGCGGAAATTACTGACCTGAGCAAAGGCGGCAAGATACCAGGTCTTGCAACAAATCCTGCGGAGGTTGTGCACCAGGCCAAAGCAATGGTTCGCATGCCTCAGGGATCTTTTGTGCTTTTTACTTATTCGCTGACAGCGAATGGGGAACCTTATACAATTTGGGAAGCTGTAAGCAGTTCTGTAGCAGACGGAATGACAAAAGCTTTGGGTGGCGGTGAACAACCGGCACAAGCTTCTGCCTCTATGCAGCAGCCTATGGGTGGTATGCAGTCTCAGCCTATGATGGGAATGCAGCAGCCTACGGGAGGTGCACAGTCTCAGCCTATGATGGGAATGGGAATGTCTGGTATGGGAATGGGAATGCAGCAGCCTATGATGGGAATGCCTATGCAACAGACAATGATGAATACTCCAAACGTTCAGGCTTTGCAGTATTCTACTCTGCAGCCTTCGGGAACAACTGCGGAGCAGGGTAACATAAGTCTTATTATGGATGTTTTCATGGAGATGACTGTAGAACTCGGTCGTACCAAGAAAACAATTAAAGAAATCTTAGGAATGGGTGAAGGTACAATCATTGAGTTGGACAAACTTGCCGGTGAACCTGTTGACATTCTTGTTAACCATAAGCCGATTGCTAAAGGTGAAGTCGTAGTTATTGATGAAAACTTTGGTGTCCGTGTAACTGAGATTTTACCAGCCATTGAGCATGTAACAGGTCAGATGTAATATAATTTGTTCGGCTGCGTCTTCTTAGATGCAGCTGAATTTTTTGTGGTGGGGGGACATTACGATTAACTCAAAAAAAATAAAGGCATTTCTTGTAGGACTTCTGTTTGTGTCAGTGTCTGTAGCTTTTGCAGACACAGTTTCTGTTTCAGATTCTAAGAGTGCTCAGAATACAGAAAATATACAGGATTTTTCAAATTCCAATATTGATGAACAGAATTTGTTGATTGAAAATTCGTCTGGCCGTTTGCAGTCCAGCAGACGAATGTCTTCAGGCTCATCTGTATGGGTTTTTATCAGGATGCTGCTGGTTCTTGCTATCGTCATTGCCTTGATTTATCTAATTTTTAAGGTACTGAAAAAGAATTCGGTAATTCCGTCTGATGATGACAAATTTCTTAGACGTGTTGCTTCAGTCTCGGTAGGTCAGGGAAAATCCGTTCAGATAGTCACCTTAATTGATTCGGCCTATTTGATAGGGGTGTCTGATAATTCTGTTAATTTGATAAGCAAGGTAGAAGATAAAAAATTGATTGATGCAATGAATTTATATGCCGATAAACAGGGTATGAATTCAAAGCCAAAGAATTTTTCAGATGTTCTTGACTTGTTTATGCCGGCCGGCAGGAAGAAACCTGATGCGACTTTTGAGGACGGAGCTTCAAAACAGATTCTTGATTCTCTTAAGAAACAGAGTCAACGTCTGGATGAGGTAGAGTAATATGATGTATCTGTCTTTCCTCAGAAAGCATTTTGTAAAGCTTACAGTTGTTGTATCTGTCTGCTTGATTTGTGCATTTCCGGTTTCCTCCCAGAGTTCGGGAAGTCCTTTTCCTGAGGGCTCTGCGCACGGAAATGTTGAAATGCCAAGCAGAACTAACGGTCTTGATTTTCCGAACATAACATTCAGCGCAACAGCTCCTCAGACCGGTTCTGAAGTGGCATTCAGTGTACAGCTGTTGGTTCTTCTTTCGCTGCTGACCCTTGCACCTAGTTTCATAATTCTTATGACATGTTTCTTAAGGTTCAGCATTGTTCTGGATTTTATTAAGCGTGCACTTTCGTTGCAGCAGGTCCCGCCTACGGCAGTTCTCAATGGTATTGCTCTGTTTATGACTCTGTTCTGTATGTGGCCTACCTTTAAGCAGGTTTATGATAATTCATTCAAGCCTTTGTCAAACAATGAAATATCATTAACAGAAGCTTTTGATAAGGCGGAGGCTCCAATTAGGCTTTGGATGTACAACCAGATGAAGGATGATACAACTTACATAACATCTTTCATGCAGATGGCAAAGCTCGCACGTCCAAGGAATCTTTCTGATGTGCCCACATATGTTCTTGCACCAGCTTATATTCTGCATGAACTTACTGCGGCATTCAAGATAGGTGTCTGTCTTTACATACCGTTCATAGTCATAGACATGGTGGTTGCAAGTATCCTCATGAGCATGGGTATGATGATGCTTCCGCCTGTTCAGATTTCTATGCCGTTTAAGCTTATGCTGTTCGTTCTAGTTGACGGATGGGGGCTTCTTACCAGCCAGCTTTTCCAGAGCGTACTTTAACCAGATTCTAGATTCATATAAAAGATAGGGAGGTTTATATGGACGTCACTTATATTGGCAGACTTATGCAGGAAGGCATCTGGCTTGTGTTTAAGCTTTGTGCACCTGTCCTTGGTGCTGCACTTATTATTGGTCTTATAGTTGCAATTTTTCAGGCAACAACTTCCATTCAGGAACAGACACTTACTTTTTTGCCTAAGCTTATAGCAATTTTATTAGTTCTCGCTCTTCTCGGCGGATGGATGTTTTCTTCCATGCAGGAATATACCATCAGACTTTTCGAAGAGATTCCGAATCTTGCGTAGAGAGAATTCTTTGTGGAGTAGAAGAGAATGCTAGAGAGAATTGTAAGTAATGCACCAGTTTTTTTGTTGGTTGCAGCAAGATGTTTTGCACTTATAATGACTGTGCCGCTTTTTTCATCCAGGACTGTTTCAAGAATGGCGAAAGTTGCACTTACAATTTTTATGGCATATTTGATTTTCCCTCGGGTTTCGTTAAGGACAGGAACCTTTGCAGAGTATGCACCCTTCATTTCTGAATCCGGTGCTTTCAATGCTGAGTATATAATGCTTCTTGCCGGTGAGGCTATGATAGGAATAATAATAGGTTTCTTTATCTCCATCATATTTGCAGCCTTCAGTACTGCAGGCCAGTTTTTTGCTTTCCAGATGGGATTTTCTGCTAGTGAAGTCTATGATGCATTGAGCCAGGTAGAGAATCCCCTTATGGGTCAGTATTTTAATCTTATAGCAATGCTCATCTTTATGCAGAATCATTGGTTCCAGGTAATATTTGTTGACGGTCTTGTGCGGAGTTTTTCTTCACTGAATGCTCTTTCCATAGCAATGAATACAGATGTCTTGCTTATGTTCATGCTTAATTCTCTTACACTTCTGTTCAAGGATGCTCTTGTAATTGCTCTGCCTCTTATGGCAACTTTATTTTTGATAAATGTTTCAATGGGTATACTTTCTAAGGCTGCTCCACAGATGAATCTTATGTCCGAAGGATTCCCGATTCTTATGCTGACGGCTTTCTTTTCAATAACCCAGCTTATGCCTGTGTTCTGTGAATTCTTTGTTGAGAGTTTTGTAGAGGGATTCGAAACTATAGAAAGTTTTATGCATCAGGTGAGGAGAATTTAGAATGAGCCAAATAGATTTACAGTGGTTTTCCGCTGAAGATGAAGGAAAGACAGAAGACCCTTCGGAACATAAATTAAAAAAGGCCAGGGAAGAGGGGCGAGTAGCAAAGAGCCAGGAACTTAACGGTTCCATCGTAATGTTTTTTGCCATCGTTCTTCTTGTAATTCTTGGGCCCTGGGTTGAACGCAATCTGGAAGAAATGATGATTTTTTTCTTCAGGTCTTCTACCGTTAAGGATAATTTTGACGGACGATTTGCCATTGTTTTTGCACGATACTTTCTGATGATGGTGATTCCTTTTTGCTTGGTCGGAGTTTTGGCTGGAGTCCTTATAAATATTATACAGAACAAGGGCTTTCTGTTCACGACGAAGACGATTGCTCCAAAGTTTGATAAAATTCTACCTAAGTTCGGGCAGTATTTCAAGCGAACAATGTTTTCCTTTGAAGGAGTCTTTAATATTTTCAAGTCCCTTCTGAAGGTAGCCGTATTGTCAACAATTTCGTATCTGACCGTAAAGTCAGAGCTTCCTGTTCTTTTCCAGATGCTTCATACAAGCGGACTGAAGGTTGCTATGAAACAGGTTGGAGTTATGGTCGCAAAACTTCTGCTAATAGATTCAATCGTGTTTGTTCTTGTTGGTGTTGCAGATTATTTCGTCCAGAAACGTCAGTTCAAGGAGCAGATGAAGATGACTAAGCAGGAAGTGAAAGAAGAATACAAGGAAATGGAAGGTGATCCTGAAGTTAAGAATCATCTTGAATCTGCCCAAAGGGAAATGCTTTCACAGAATATTCCTCGTGCAGTGAGGGAAGCTGATGTAGTTATCACTAATCCTACACATTTTGCAGTCGCATTGCAATGGAAACGTGATATCGGAGATGCTCCTCAGGTTACAGCAAAAGGTGAGGATATGAATGCACAGAACATTAAGCGTCTTGCAAGGGAATATAATGTTCCGATCGTAGAAAATAAGCCTCTTGCCCGTGGTCTGTATTACGATACAAAGGTCGGTGACATTATTCCTGAAATATATCTCAGGGCAATTGCAACCATTTATGCTCAGATTGGTTACATGGAAAAGCAGAAACGAAAGTAATCGACAAAAATTTAAAAAACATTAGATTTTTTTTTATTTAAAACAATAGTATAGCATGACTTTTTAAAATAAATCTAGTCTTGAACCCTAAATTTTTTATTTATTTTTCCGATTTTTAATGATGAGCTCTATTTTTGCAAAAATATTGAAAAAAGGGAGGTTATTTATTGAAAATTAATGAAAAATCACTTATGCTATTATTGAGTGGGGATTCTGTAATGCCGAATCGGGAAGGACAGAAACAAAGTAAAAGTAATAATAGCAGTACTAGGAATAGTAGTTTAAAAAGTGTAATAAATGTTTTCTCAAATAATGCAGTTCCGGTTGCAGTGGTGCTTTCAATGCTCATGCTTTTTGTTCCTCTGAACAAAGTGCTCATTGATGTTGCCATGACAATCAACATTGCGATTTCGCTTGTAATTCTTATGACAGTGTTGTATACAAAGCGTGCCGCGGATTTTTCTTCATTTCCGCGTGTAACTCTCTTTGTAACTATGCTGGGGCTGGCCATAAATGTCTGTTCCACTCGTCTTATCCTGACAGAGCATTCTCTTAGGAACCAGAGTGAAATGGTAAAGGCTTTTGCCAACATTGTGACTGGTGGCAATCTTGTTGTTGGATTTGTTATCTTCATTATCCTCATTGTGGTTCAGGTTGTTGTTGTGACAAAAGGTGCTGGACGAGTATCAGAAGTCAGTGCACGTTTTACATTGGACAGCATGAATAATAAGATGTTCGATATCCAAAATGATCTTAATTCAGGTGCCATTACGGAAAGTGAAGCAGCTAAACGTAAGGAAAGAATCCGCCGCGAAGTTGATTTCTATTCAGCTATGGACGGTTCTTCTAAGTTCGTCAGCGGTAACGTGAAGGCCGGGATATTTATTACTGTAGTAAACCTTTTGGGCGGTCTCATCACAGGTATGGTCCTTGGAAACATGGATTTCTCTGAAGCTCTTAAAAGTTATACTACCCTAACAATTGGTGACGGGCTTATGTCCCAGCTTCCTTCTCTCATGCTTTCATTTGCGACAGGTATTCTTGTAACAGGCAGCAGTGAGGAAGAATTTATTGGTGACCAGCTTAAGCGTAATTTCTCCATTGACGGAACAATTTATGTTATTGTCGGTATAGCATTGCTTGTACTTGGCGTTGCATTTCATACAAAGTCAGCATTTGTTCTTGTTCCTGTAGGGACAGGGCTCATCTATATGGGCATACAGATGCGTAAGAACCAGGAGAAGGCAGAGAAAGAAAAACTTACTAGCGAGGCTGCTGCAAAGGTTGGAAAGAAGCAGTCTGCAAACCCTGATGATGTTTCACCGATTGTAACATTGGATTCTCTTTCACTTGATCTCGGATATGCACTGGTTCCTCTTGTTGACAAGGAGAAAGGAGCTGAACTTCTTGAGCGTGTTACAAGAATCCGCCGTGAAGAGGCCCTGGATTTGGGGCTTGTTGTTCCTCCTATCAGAATTCGTGATAGCATGGCAATTGATCCTGAAGAATATTCGTTCAAAATCCGTGGGGTTGAAGTCGGACGAAGCCGCCTTAAACTTAACCACTATATGTGCATGAATACAGGGGGCGTTTCTGTAGGTGACAGACTTCAGGGTGAAAAGACTTATGACCCTGCTTTCGGCATGGAAGCTATCTGGTTGCCGGAAACTCGTAGAGCAGAAGCTGAAAGGGCCGGTTACGCAGTTATTGATCCTCCTACGATTATTGCCACACACCTTACGGAAATAATTCGACGTCATGCGGCTGAAATAATTACACGTCAGGAAGTTAGCGCAATGATTGCAAAGATTAAGGAAACTAACCCTGTTGTTGTAGATGAAGTTCTTAACGGAGACCATAAACTTTCTTATGGTGAAATTGAGACGGTTCTCAAGAATCTCTTGGAAGAGCAGGTAAGCATCAGAAACATGGTTACTATCCTGGAAACTCTTGCAAACTTTGCACCTCTTACACGGGATACGACATTGCTTACTGAAAAAGTACGTCAGTCACTTGGTGCTCAGATTTGTATGCAGTATACAGACCAGAATAAAGTTCTTGCTGTTCTTAAGCTTTCTCAGTCTCTTGCACAGAGTATTCTTGAACACGAAGTACGTCCTATTGGGCAGAAACCTTTTGTTGCTTTTGATCCTGTTGATGGAAGAAGATATATAGACGCAATGAGTTCATCTATTGCGGCAGTCCAGAGTAGGAATTTTATTCCTATCATTCTTTGTCCTGATGAAGTCCGCCAGCTGGTTAAGGCTTCTACGGAAAGGGAAATACCTGGTCTTGTTGTTATTTCTATCAGTGAAGTTATGTCAGCAGGTGATAAAATAAAGGTGGAAACAATAGGGGATATTGATGTATAACGGAAAAATGGGTTCTGTTCCGTATGAAATTACGGGACGGGATGTTGATGAATGCAGGGCAAAGCTGTATGAAAAATATGGCGATGCCTTTTCAATCGTAAATTTCAGAACGGATTTGCGAGGAGGTTTCTTAGGTCTTTGGCAGAAAGAAATTGTTCGTGTGCAGTATTTTGTTGATGAACGCTTATTGCAGATGAAGGAACTTGGTCAAAGTCTTGGTGGACAGAGAGGAAGCATAAAGGATGCTACTGTTTATCCCAGAAATCCCGCATTGACAGGTGCTTCCAGCAACAGTTACCAGAATGGATATTCTCCTTACGGAAACAGGCCCGTTTCTCCTCAGAGCAGTCAGGCAAGTTTTGATAACAACAAAGAGGCGTTGCTAAAAAAACTTTCTGAAGGGTCTGATTTATCTAAGCTTGTTCAGATTGCTGATCTTACAAAGAAAATAGAAAATCTTGATACCAAGATTGATCAGCTGAAGGATGCTTCCTCGAACAAGACGGAGCATGAAACTATTAAGGTTATAGAACGAATGCTCCGTGAAAATGAATATACAGAGTCCTACATTGAAAAAATAAAGACTCGAATAAAGTCGGAACTTTCTTTGGACAATCTTGATGATTTTGAGCTTGTCCAGGGCAAGGTTGTTGAATGGCTCGGCGAAAGTGTTGAGGTGGCAGATAAGTTTGCAGGCAAGGGATGTCATGTGATAATAATTGTCGGTCCTACAGGAGTCGGAAAGACAACGACTGTTGCGAGAATGGCTGCGAAGCTCAAGAAGTCCGCAAAAGATAATAATCAGCCCGGGCCTGTAATCCGTATGGTCACAATTGATAATATGCGTGTAGGAGCTTTTGTTCAGCTGGAAAACTACGGCAGAATTATGGATATTCCTGTTGACAAGGCTGAATCTGCTGAAGATCTTACAAGCATATTCAATATGCATAAATCTAAGACGGATTTTATGTTCATTGATACAAGTGGTTACAGTCCAAGAGATTTTGAGAATCTTGCAAAAATGCATAAGGTTCTTGATGTTGACGGAATGCGCCCTGATATTTATCTTGCATTCAGCGCAAGTACAAAGGCAAAGGATCTTGTCAGCATTATCAAGAATTTTGAATCATTTGATTTCAGAAGCGTAATCATTACAAAGTGTGACGAGACAATGTCTTATGGAAATGTTCTCAGTGTTTTGGCTGAGAAAAATAAAAAAATCTCGTGGGTGACTACAGGTCAGACTGTTATGCACTCACTTGAAAGAGCTCATCCTTTATTTTTCTTAAAAAACCTGACGGGTTTTCAGGTTGATAGAGAGAAAATCATGGAAAAGTATGGGCCAGAAGAAAATTTAGAAGTTTAACGGATACCTTGGATGTTTCTGTTTATATATATAATATATAAGATTTAGATTTTTTTAAGAGTTGAATCATGGGAATGGAAGAACAGGCAAACGATTTGAGAGCCCTTATGGGAAATGATAAGGGGCATAAAACAAAAATTATTGCGATAACTAGCGGTAAAGGTGGTGTCGGAAAGACAAATATTGCTGTGAACATGGCAATTGCTTATGCGGAACTCGGAAAGAGAGTAATTCTGATTGACGGTGATATGGGTATGGCCAACGTTAACGTTCTGCTTAACCGCGTACCTAAGTATAATCTTATGCAGGTTATCAACCGTCAGAAGAAAATGAGTGAAATTATTTCTGACACGGAATTTGGTATAAAGTTTATTGCTGGTGCTAACGGTTTTTCAAAAATAGCGAATTTAACTGTCGAAGAACTTGAATCTTTTGCAAAAGAATTTGCATCTTTGTCAAATGCTGATATAATAATTATAGATACAGGTGCTGGTATAGCGAATAATGTTCTTCAGTTCGTTGCCGCTGCTGATGAAGTTTATGTTGTTACAACACCCGAACCTACTGCAATTACAGATGCATATGGAATTATAAAAATTATTTCTACGGAGCTTGTGAACCGCGAGGTCAATATCAAGCTCATTGTAAACCGTGTTCATTCACAGGATGAAGCAAAGCGCATATCTGACAGGATTATCACAATTGTAGGTCAGTTCTTGAATTACAAGGTAGAGTTCATAGGATATGTTTATGATGATCCAGTTGTTCAGACAGCTGTTATTCGGCAGAAACCGTTTATCGTTGTTAATCCTACATCAAAGCCTTCAACTTGTATCAAGCAGATTGTCGGAAAAATTGAAATGAATGATGCGGGAAACTCTTCTGGCGTTTCAACTTTCTTGAAGAAATTTGTAAATGGCGGTAAAAAGAAGAAGTAATTTAATATTGACCATATTATAAAATTATCTTAAATTGTAAATATTAAAATAGTTTGGAGGAGTTAAAAATGCCTAGTCCTAAAAAAATAGCTATACCTGCTATTTTTGGTTTTGTCTTATCTTTTTTAATTAGCCTGATTGCAACAGGAAATTTTGGATGGGCTCTTCTCCGCGGACTTATATTCGGTGTGTTATTCGGGGTCTTGTTTTTTGTCATAGATTTTGTTTTCACTAAATTTTTAGCGGAGGAGGGGTCTCCTGTATCTTCCTTTGACTCAGGAAAAAGATTCCAGGAAAAATCCGGCAGCAGAATTGATATTACTGTTTCTGATGAGGATTTGACTGATGACGGACAGAATTTAACTTTCCCGGTAAAACAGAACAAGGTAAATATTCCTGCTAAGGAAGAACCCAGTGCATCACCTTCTATTCAGAATTTGCGGACACCGTTTGTTGAAGCTGAACAGGCAGCGGGTTTGGAAGAGCTTAGGGATGGAAGTCCGGCTTCAGATAATTCAACTAGAACTGGACTTGTTAAACCTGCTGCTGATGTTCCTCCGGTTCAGAGTAATGTTGCAGCAAATCCGGCTTCACAGCAGAACGCGGAAAATGTGTTTACACCTATAACCTTGGGAACTCCGGTTGATGTGAGCTTAAATTCTTCTGCTACAAAGGTTGTGACAGGTTCTCATGTAAAACCTTCACAGGAGGCTTCAAAAAAAATGAGTAATGAAGAACTAGAAATAGATGCCCTGCCAGAAATTTCAGATTTCGTACCTGAAATCGGCAGAAAATCTTCAGCATCTGAAGTTGTTGAGGATAGTGATTTTGCAAAATATGGTTCACCGACAGGAAGTGAAAGCCTTATTGATGGTTCTAAAGCTGCAGGTCATGACGCAGCAACTATTGCAAAAGCAATTCAGACATTTATGAAAAGTGATGAATAATTAAATTAGTTTTCAAGGGTGGGGAGAATGGGTACTGAAGACGAAAAAGATGAAGAAAATCTTTGGCATGAATTTAGAAAATCAAAATCTACAGTTATAAGAGATAAATTTATTCGACAGTACATGCCTTTGGTAAAATACGTTGCAGGTAAGGTTGCAACAGGTATGCCGGAAAGTGTTGAATTTGATGATCTTGTTAGCTGCGGACAGTTTGGTTTGCTGGATGCCATAAATAAATTTGATCCAGACAAGAATGTGAAGTTCAAGACTTATGCTGTTACGCGTATCCGTGGTGCAATTTTTGATGAACTCCGCGAACAGGACTGGGTTCCTCGTTCAGTGAGACAATTGTCAAGAGAAATTGAAGATGCAACTGCCGAAGTTGAAGGAAAACTTGGAAGACCTGCATCCGATAATGAAATTGCAACAGAACTTAATATGACTGAAGGGGAATATCAGACTGCTCTTAAGAAAGTAAGCGGCACAAGTATACTGTCTCTGAATGATGTATGGTATACAGGGGATGATACGGACCATATGTCTATTGGAGATAATATTGAAGCTCCTTCAAGCTTAAATCCTGATGTCATTGTGGAGCATGAAGTCATAAAAAAAGTTATAAAGAGGGCTATAAAAGAGCTTCCTGAGAACGAAAAGAAAGTTATTGTTCTATATTATAATGAGGACATGACTTTCAAGGAAATAGGTAAAGTTCTTGGTGTAAGTGAAAGTCGTGTTAGCCAGCTCCATACTAAGGCGAATCTTAGATTAAGGTCAAAGCTGACTAACTTGAGGAACGGAATTTTCTAGGAGGGTTCATAATGATTACTTTGGATAAACTTCGACTTGACATGACCTCTAAGCTTGAAATCGATAAGGAAATTCATTTCGTAGAAGTTCGTGCGGATACAATTGAAGAGTGTCTTGCGGATGCGGCTGTTCAGCTGGAAACAAAGGTCATGAACCTGGAATATGAAGTCTTGGAAAAAGGTTTCAAGGGTGTGATGGGTTTATCCAAAAAGCCTTGGAAACTTAAAATCTATCAGAATCCTAGTACGATTGTCCGTAAGGAAAGGACCGGTTCTTCTGTTATTAGTGAAGAGGAACTTGAAGAAGAGCAGAAAATCATTGACAGAGACGGAATGTTTTATGTTCACAGATTCGGCGACGGAATTTATCTTAAGATTGTTATGCCGATTGGGGAAGGGAAACCCGTATCTCCTTCTGATGTTCTCGTTGCTGTTAGGCGTCCGGATACCAGTGACTTTGATGAAAAGCTTATCAAACAGTACTGCAAGGAAGGTACTGAAGATGAATATAATGAAATAGGTCATTACAATCATGAACCTGGAGGGGATTCTATTTTTGCAGTTGAAGTTTCTAAGGATGAAATGTCTGCTGCAATTACTGCAACCCAGCCGACAGGAAGTGGTGCTGATATTTCACCTGACACTATCAAACAGAAGCTTGGTGTGCAGGGAGTTGTCTGCGGTATTGATGATGAAAAGATAAATCAGTTTGTTGATAATCCGATTTACGGTATTCCTTATGAAGTTGCTCATGCAGTTATGCCTGTTGATGGGCGCGATGCTTATATTGCATATAACTTTGAAACTGACAGATCAAAGCTTAAGCTTAAGGAAACTGAAACCGGACAGATAAATTTTAAGGAACTTAATCTTATTCAGAATGTTGTGGAAGGTCAGGCTCTTGCCCAGAAGATAATGCCCCAGAGAGGAAAAGGTGGAAAAACTATCATGGGGCGCTATCTTGAGGCAAAGAACGGTAAAGACATAAATATACCTATGGGCGAAAACACTAAGCTTGATACTGATGGATGTACAGTTCTTGCTGCCTGCAGCGGAGAAGTTCTTCTCATTGGTGATAAGATTACAGTTGAACCTGTACGTGAAGAGAAGGGCGTAAACATTAAGACAGGAAACATTACTTTCATGGGTACTGTTGTAGTCCGCGGAAATGTTGATGACGGGTTTAATATTAAGGCTGCCGGAAATGTTGAAATTTTTGGTACAGTCGGAAACTGTAATATTGATGCAGGCGGATATGTTGTTATTTCTCAGGGGGTTTCCGGACGTCATGGGGCTTTGATAACGACACCGAAGTCTGTTTGGGTGCATCACGTTGAAAATGCGACTATTGAAGCCGGAGAGAATGTTGTAGTCAGTGACAGCTTGGTTAATTCCGAAATAAGTGCGATGAAGAAAATTATTGTAAAAGGTAAGCATGCACGAATCGTCGGAGGCCACCTGTTTGCAACAGAGGAAATAACTGCCAAGGACATTGGTTCTCCTGGAGGTGGAACAGAAACAAAACTTGAAGTAGGTATTGACCCTAAGGCAAAGAAGCGTCTTATGGAACTTCAGGAGCAACAATCAAAGCTGGTTGCCGAACTTGATGAGATAGACAAGAATATTGACTATTATGAAGAGCAGAAAAAGATTCGTAAAAGTCTTCCGAAGGATAAGGAAGAAAAGTTTAAGGAACTTGTTGTCCAGAAAGAAGATATTACGGCCCGTAGCAGCGAAATGACAGAGGAAATTAATTCTATTCAAAGTCGCTTGAGCGAACTTAAGATTGTTGGAAAAGTTAATGCAAGTGGTACAGTATTTGCAGGAACAAAGATTTATGTTCGCGATGAGAAGCATGAAGTAAAGAATGATGTAAAGTCTGTCACTTTCTACTATGAAAATCATTTCGTTCGCAGCGGGAAATATGATTCTTCACAGGTTACTGAGGATGTCCAGGGACCTGAAGGTTATTCTTGATTTGATTAAACGGAGGCATTATGAGTGTTCAACCAATAGATTTGTCCACAATGTATTCGCAGCTTGATAATGTTGCGAAATTCAATGCATCTCAGAATGCTTCCACGCAAATTTTAAATCAGCTTAACATAAATCGGGCCGCACTGGAAAATTTGGAGAAATCTAAATCTGTAAATGAAGTTTCCAAAGATGACGGTGATTCCGAGAAAGTTAATAAAGATGGTCACAATAATTCTGATGAAGAGATGTCCTCTGCAGAAAAAAAGGAAAGAGTTGGCCGGGAAGAAGAAATCGAAAAGTCTAGGCAGTGGGAATTTACGGATCCTCGTTTAGGAAGGCATATCGATATTCAGGGATAAAAATGAGTGCAGCTATAGTGGCATTTTTGTTATGTATTTTGAATGTTGTCCTATGGATAATTCTATTCATAAAATTTAAAGATATTTTTTCAACCAAAAAAACTCTTGAAGAAACTCATGAAGCTCTGAACAGCATGCTCATATCAATCAACAGGAATGCTGACAGAAATATAACTCTTCTGGAAGAAAAGATTAAAGAAATAAAGTCGGTTACAGAGGAAG
Organism: Treponema sp.; assembly: GCA_045642665.1. Classification (GTDB taxonomy): domain Bacteria; phylum Spirochaetota; class Spirochaetia; order Treponematales; family Treponemataceae; genus Treponema_D. The sequence continues at coordinate 11,041 of JAZUJH010000026.1, read as the reverse complement.
CGGAAAAACGTATTTCCTTTATGAAATTTGAAATTTCCAGGAATCAGAAAGCAAAGGAGTTTAAGAGCCTCCTGGAAAATGCAGAGCCTGTCTCAGAAACAGCAAAAAATGGTGAGACGGAGGAAGATGTTTCTCCTCTTCCTGATGTTTCTGTTTTTATGGAAAAGGAATTTAAGGAACAGGAACCAAAGAATTCTGTTCTGATGAGCAATGACGAAAATGAAATACCTGTGATAAAAAAGCAGTCTCCTGTAATGATGTATCAGGCGGAGCTGGGAAAAGGCAGGCTTTATCATAGTGAGGTTCCTGGAAAATCAGATGTGATGGACAATAGAAAAAGCATCAGCGTTGAATCATCTGGCATTCCTGGAATCGTAGAATCACAAAATAAGATTATTCTTAAAAAGAATCTGAAAGAACGGGTGAATGAATTATCACAATATGGTTTTTCAATCGAAGAAATCGCAGCTAAATTGGGCAGAAGTACACAAGAAATTGAATTTTCTCTTGAATTTTAATTAAACCGTAGTATATTTAAATTATGGTAAATTTAAAATTAAACAAAAGACCTTACGGTCTTCTCTCGAATGGTGAAAAAGTTGAGCTCTTTACTGTTTCAAATGGTAAAATGTCTGTGTCTGCAAGCAATTTCGGCTGTACACTCACAAGTATAGAACTTCCTTCCGGAAAAGGTTCCCCGGATGATATTCTTCTGGGTTTTTCCGCATTTGATTCTTTTGTAACTGATGATCATTGTTTCGGGACAATTGTCGGAAGATTTGCAAACAGAATCGGAAATGCAGAATTTTCTTTGGACGGAAAAATATATAAGCTTGATAAAAACGATGGCCCTAATATGCTGCACGGTGGATTTGACCGCTGGGAAAAGAAGACATGGAAGGCGGAAGCTGTGACAACGGAGTACGGTATGGGTGTTTCTTTTACCCGTACAAGTGCTGACGGTGAGCAGGGATTCCCTGGGAATGTTGATGCGACAGTTATCTATACACTTAATGATGATAACGTCCTGACATTAGAATATATTGCAAAAACTGATAAAACCTGTCCTATTAATTTAACAAATCATGCATATTTTAATTTGAAAGGTCATAACGGAGGAACAATCCGTGACCAGGTTCTTAAAATGAATTGTGACAGATACCTTGAAGTTAATTCAGCTCTTATTCCAACAGGAAATGAACTTAGCGTAAAGGGAACTCCTTTTGATTTTACTGAGCCTAAGACAATTGGAAAAGACATTGATGCAACAGGTTCTGGGTATGATCACTGCTTCTGCATAAAAGATTTCAAGGGAAACAAGGAACTCCGTGAAATTTCTGTTCTTGAAGATCCTGCCAGCGGTAGAAAAATGACAGTAAAAACAACTCTTCCTGGAATTCAGGTTTATACAGCAAATTTCCTTCAGAATGTAAAGGGAAAATACGGGTTCAGCTATAATAAGCAGGAAGCTGTTTGTCTTGAAACAGAAGCTTTCCCTGATGCTCCAAACAAGCCTTCGTTTCCCACGAGTTTTGTAAAACCTGATGAAGTTTATCATGAAATTACACAGTATTGTTTTGAATTTTAAGTGAAGACAAGGCATATTGTTGTTTTACTCCTAAAATTGAATATACTTTAATAAAGAGAGGTTATAATGGACGTCCAGTTACAAGAATTGATTGACAAAATCAAAAAAGATGGTATTGCCACAGCCGAAAAAGAAGCAGCCGAAAAAATTGCTGAAGCGGAAAAGAAAGCGGCAAGCATCATTAAGGATGCAGAAGAAAAAGCTGAAGGTATCATCAAGAATGCAAAAGTTGAGACAGCTCGAATGGAAAAGGCCAGCGAAGATGCAATAACTCAGGCTGGGCGTAATCTTATCATTTCCTTTAGAGACTGTATTAACAAAGAACTTGCTGCAATTGTTTCTGATGAAACAGCAAAAGCTTTTGACAAGGATTTGTTGGCAAAGCTTATTCCTGAAACTGTAAAAGCATGGGCAGCAAATCCTGACGAAGAAAATCTTGCAGTTCTTCTTTCTCCAAGTGACCTATCTGCTTTGGAAGGAAGCCTCAAGGGAGCCTTGAAAGATAAGATTGCAAAGGGACTTGAACTTAAGAGTGATTCAGCTCTTTCTGGTGGATTCAGAATCGGTTCAAAAGACGGTAACGCTTTCTATGATTTCAGTGCCGAGGAAGTTGCTAACCTGTTCAGTGCCTATTTAAATCCAAAGACAACTCAGCTGATGAAAAATGCATCTTCGGCTATTGCCGGAGGTAATGAGGGTAAAGAATAGTGGAACATCTCTATTATCTGGTAGCTCAGCTTCCCGCATTCGCGACGAGCAGCGATAATAATGTGAAACTTCCCATAAGTACTGAATATTATAAGGATCTTTGCACAAGATTCATGTCAGAAAAATATGCTGAAGTTGCACGTAATTTGTCTCTTGAACCTCCTCGTGAAGTAGAAACTACTGGCTCAGCATTCCTTGATGAATGGTACAGCAGGGAACGCAGTCTTCGTTATGCACTGGCACAGGTCCGCGCTTTGAAAATGAAGAAAGAAGTTAAGGGCCTTCCGGTAACAACAGATGGGGAAGCTATACAGGTAGCCAGAACGGCAACAGGTATGGATAGTCCTTTAAGTGCTGAACAGTATTTGAACGAATACAGGTTAAGCCTTTTGGACAGACTCTCAACTTTGGATATGTTCAGTGTTGATGCAGTTTACAGTTATGGACTGCGTTTAATGTTAGTAGAACGTATGAAGAAATTTAATAGGGATGAAGGTCTTGATTCATACCATAAAATTTATGATGAGATTCTTGGAGAAAAGAAATGACTGATACAAAAGGCAAAGTAGTTGCTGTCAACGGAAACATGGTTTCTGTTGAATTTGACGGAAAGGTATCACTCAATGAAGTTGGATTCGTAAATGTTGACGGCCAGTCTTTGAAGGGTGAAGTTATCCGTATTCGTGGAAATACAGCACAGATGCAGATTTATGAAATGACAAATGGAATTTCAACTGACTGTACAGTTGAATTTACAGGAGATTTGTTGAGCGTTGAAGTTGGTCCCGGTCTTTTGGGGCAGGTTTATGACGGTCTTCAGAATCCTTTACCTCTTCTTGCTGAACATTCAGGATACTTCCTTGAACGTGGTGTTTATCTTCCAGCGCTTAATGAAGAAAAGAACTGGGAATTTACTCCTACAGCAAAGGAAGGTGACAAAGTTCTCGCAGGCGACAGTGTAGGTACAGTTCCGGAAGGACCTTTCACACATAAAATTCTTGTTCCTTTTGGTTTCCTTGGAACATATACTGTAAAGAAAATTGCAGCAGCAGGGTCTTATAAAATTCATGATGCAATTGCAACTCTCGTTGATGAAAAAGGAAAGGAAGTTGAAATTTCTATGAGCTTCAAATGGCCTGTTAAGCGTGCTGTTAACTGTTATGCAGAACGTCTCAGTCCGGATGAGCCTATGGAAACAAAGGTTAGACTTATTGATACATTCTTCCCTGTAGCTCGCGGAGGTACATATTGTATTCCAGGTCCGTTCGGTGCAGGTAAGACAGTTCTGCAACATACTACAAGCCGCAATGCAAATGTTGACATCGTAATCATAGCAGCTTGTGGTGAACGTGCTGGTGAAGTTGTTGAAACTCTTACAGAATTTCCTGAACTTAAGGATCCTCGTACAGGTCGTTCACTTATGGAAAGGACAATCATCATCTGTAATACTTCTTCAATGCCTGTTGCTTCCCGTGAAGCTTCATGTTATACAGGTGTTACACTTGCTGAATATTATCGCCAGATGGGACTTAATGTTCTTCTTCTTGCAGACTCTACATCTCGTTGGGCTCAGGCTATGCGTGAAATGTCTGGTCGTCTCGAGGAAATTCCTGGTGAAGAAGCTTTCCCTGCTTATCTTGAATCAACAATTGCAACTTTCTATGAACGTGCTGGTATTGTAAAGCTTCGTGATGGTGCTACAGGTTCTGTAACAATTGGTGGTACAGTATCTCCTGCGGGTGGTAACTTTGAGGAACCTGTTACTCAGGCAACTCTTAAAGTTGTTGGTGCGTTCCACGGTCTTAGTCGTGCCCGTTCTGATGCTCGCCGATATCCTGCCATTGATCCTCTTGATTCTTGGTCAAAGTATAAGCCTGTAATTACCAAGAGTTGGGTGGATTATGCCCGTGTTATTTATAAGCGTGGTGCTGAAGTTAACCAGATGATGAAGGTTGTTGGTGAAGAGGGTACAAGCCTTGCAGACTTTGTTTTATATCTCAAGAGTGAATTCCTTGATGCAATCTATATGCAGCAGGATTCATTTGATGAAGTTGAAGGTGCTTCTTCCATTGAACGACAGCAGTATGTATTTGCAAAGATAATTTCTATTCTCGGTTCTTCTTTTGATTTTACAGAAAAGGATGATGCCCGCGGATTCTTCAACAAGCTTACACAGAATTTCCGCGACATGAACTACAAGGTGTTCAGGAGCGATGATTTTACTAAGGCTGAAGCAACAATTGAAGCAACTCTCAAGGAAAAAAATGCTCAGGTAAGTGAAGAAGTGAAGGCTCTTCTCAAGGACGGTGAGTAATGAACAAAGTATACAGCAAAATTGAAAGCATTAACGGTAACGTTATCACTGTTAATGCAAAGGGCGTAAAGCTTAACGAACTTGCAGAAATTACTACAAGATTCGGAAAATCACTTGCTGAAGTAAATAAGATTGACGGTGATACTGTTTCACTTCAGGTTTTTGCTGGTGGACGTGGTGTTGCAACAAATGATCAGATTCGTTTTCTTGGTCATGACATGAAAATTTCTTTTAGCGATGATCTTTTGGGACGTATCTTTAACGGTTCTGCAGAACCTCGTGATCATGGTCCTGCACTTTCTGATAATCTTATTTCAATTGGTGGACCTTCTGTAAACCCTGCAAAGCGTATCAACCCTAACCGCATGATGCGTACCAACATTCCAATGATTGATGTGTTCAATACATTGGTTGTTTCACAGAAGATCCCTATTTTCTCGATATCAGGAGAACCTTATAACCAGCTGCTTGCACGTATTGCTATGCAGGCTGAAGCTGATGTTATTATTCTTGGTGGAATGGGTCTCAAATATGATGACTATCTTTTCTTCAAGAAGACTTTGGAAGAAGGCGGAGCTCTTTCCAAGACTGTAATGTTTGTTCATACAGCCGCTGACCCGACTGTAGAATGTATGAAGATTCCTGACCTTTCTCTTGCTGTTGCAGAAAAGTTTGCCCTCAAGGGAAAAGATGTTCTCGTTCTTCTTACGGACATGACAAACTTCGCGGATTCAATGAAGGAAATTGCTATTACACAGGAACAGGTTCCTTCTAACCGCGGTTATCCAGGAGACCTTTATTCCCAGCTTGCATCTCGCTATGAAAAAGCAGTTGACTTTGCTGACCAGGGATCAATTACAGTTCTTGCCGTTACAACAATGCCTGGAGATGATGTTACACATCCTGTTCCTGATAACACTGGTTATATTACGGAAGGCCAGTATTATCTTAAGGGTGGACGTATTGAGCCGTTCGGTTCTCTTTCACGTCTTAAGCAGCAGGTCAATAACAAGACCCGTAAGGATCACCGCTCACTTATGGATGCTATGATTCGTTTGTATTCATCTTACAAGGATACACTTGAAAAGAAGTCCATGGGATTTATGATGAGTGCATGGGATGACAAGCTTCTTAAATATGGTACACTGTTTGAAGCAAAAATGATGGATCTTACTGTAAACGTTCCTCTTGAAGAAGCTTTGGATAATGGTTGGAAGATTCTTGCAGAATGTTTTGAAAAGAATGAAACAGGTCTCAAGACAGAATTGATTGATGAATTCTGGCCTAAAGACTAAATAAACGGAGTTGGACTGAATGGCAAAAATAAAGCTGACTAAAAATGAGCAGAAGGCACAGAAAGATGCACTGAAAATGTTTCAGCGCTACCTTCCTACGCTTACTCTCAAAAAACAGCAGCTGCAGTCGGAAATCCGCGCCATAGACGAAAAAGCAAAAGCTGTGAGAGCAGAAAAGAAAGCTCTTGAAGAGGATTTTGAGAAATGGATTTCGGTCTTTGGTGAAAAAGAAGCCTTCAAGCCTGGAATGGTGACTGTAAAGAACATTAAGAAAGGTTGGGGGAATATTGCCGGCGTAAAGATACCTATTTATGAGGGTGCAGATTTTAGTCGCGGTGATTATGATCTTTTTTCTACACCTCTATGGATAGATATGGCTGCAGACCGCATGGAAAAAGCATTGGAACTAGATTTGCAGGCAGAAGTTCTTGATGAGCAGGTTCTCCTGCTTTCTCAGGAACTTAGGACAACTACACAGCGTGTTAATCTTTTTGAAAAGGTTAAGATTCCTGAAACCAGGGCAAACATCAAAAAAATTGGTATATTCCTTGGAGATGAACAGGTTGCCGCTGTTGTTCGTTCAAAGATTTCCAAGAAGAAACTTCAGAATGCTGCAGTACAGGAAAGCTCAGAGGAGGCCGAAGAATGATTGAAAAAATGAAGAAAGTCTCCATTGTGGTTTTGAATTCTGAACGAAAGGATTCTCTAAAAAGGCTGAGAAGATTAGGTCTCGTCCATTTGGAAACTGTTGAAGGAAAAGGGCCTGTTTTGGCATCGTTCAAGGAAGCATCTGCAAATACAGACAAAGCAGTTTCGGTTCTTGATGAGATAAAAGTTTCAAAAAAGGCTGCTGTTGAGCAGGTAAAACTTAGTAATACAGAAAGTGATAGAGTCACACGACGTATTGTTTATCTGAGCGATAGAAAGAAGTCTTTAATAGAATCCATAAATCAGAATAAGCAGGAAAAAGATAGGCTTGCTAAATGGGGGCGTGTTAACCCTTCAGAGTTTGATTTTCTTGGACAGAAAGGCATTTATGTTTACATGTATGAAATTGCAGAAGACAAATATGCCCTGATAGGAAAGGAATGCAAAACCGTTGTTGTCAATACTTCAGGCAAAGTTAAGCGTTTTCTTCTTGTTTCGGATGTTGAAGTTACAGAACGTCCCTCAGGATTGCCTCCTGAAGCTTATGCAGTTCCAATGCCTGAGAAATCAACAGAGGAATTGGAAGAGCTTATTGAATCTGCAGAGGACGAAATTATTTCTATTGAAAAAGAACTTGCAGATTCCAAGAAGTACAGGGACTCTATAGCATCTTACAGGGAAGCTCTTTCAACTGATATTGAATTTGAAATATTCAATAGCGGTATTTCAAGAGAAAATGAAGAAGTTGCAGAATCTGTTTCTGATGCTCTTGAAAGAGAAAAATCAGCAGAAAAGGATAACAGTCTTGCATGGCTGACAGGTTATGTTCCTGTTGCGGAGATAAAAAACTTTGAAGTTGCTTGCAAAGAAAATTGCTGGGCGTTCACTTCATCTGATCCTGTTGTCGAAGATCCGACACCTACAAAACTTAAGAACAATAAGTTTGTAAGTTTGATTTACCCGCTTACGGACTTCCTGGATGTTACACCCGGTTATAATGAATTTGATATTTCCGGTTGGTTCCTTCTGTTCTTCTGTATTTTCTTTGCGATGATTTTCGGAGATGCAGGTTACGGAGCAATAATTGCATTGATTGGACTTCTGCTTCTTGGAAAAAGCAAAAAGGGGGCAAAGTCAACAGCAGTTCTTATTACACTGCTAGGTCTTTGTACAATGATGTGGGGTGTAATGACCTGCTCATGGTTCGGAATAGATACAGATCTTCTTCCTGATTGGATGAAAGCAATTTCGTTTGCACCTGTTGCTGCAGTTAAAGTTGGAAAAGATGCAGCTGATAAAAATCAGCAGGTATTCTGTTTCCTCCTTGCACTTGTGCAGCTAAGCATTGCGCATGTCAAGTGTCTTGTTGCAAACAGAAAGAGCCTTAAATGTATTGGTGACTTCGGTGCACTTATACAGCTTTGGGGTACCTTCTATGTTGTTATGAGCATGGTTGTGGACAGTGCAAATTATCCGCTTGTTGCTAATGGAAATACAATTCCTGCATTCGGATTCGAATTGCCTCCGAACACTCCGACGATTTGTCTTGGTGTGCTGCTCTTTGGATTTTTGCTTAACTTTATATTCTCTAATTATGAGGAAAGTGTAGTTAAATCAATTCTTGAAAGCATGAAGAACATTATCAGCGTTCTACTGGGCGTTGTAAATGTATTCAGTGATATCGTATCATACATCCGTCTTTGGGCAGTTGCTCTTGCTGGTGCCGCTATTGCAGGTACAGTAAATGAGATGGCAGGTCCTTTGTTTGGTAAACTTGCTTTGGTTGTATGTGGAGTAATCCTTCTTGTATTCGGTCACGGCTTGAATATGATACTTAACGTTCTGTCTGTCGTTGTTCATGGTGTTCGTTTGAATACACTTGAATTTTCTCAGCATCTTGGCATGACATGGAGTGGAACAAAATACCGTCCGTTCTCAGAAAAGGCTGGTTCCTATTTTGAAGTTTCAGTAGCTGATATTGAAGCAAACAAGACGGCGTAAACAAGGTTTTATGCGGCTCCACTTTTGTGAGGCTGATCAAAAAAGATATTAATAAACGCTAAAAGCGGTAAGGAGTAAATTTATGAACTGGGGAATGATTGGTGCTGGTGTTGTAATGGGTATCGCTGCTATGGGTAGTGCAATCGGTATTGGTGCTGCTGGACAGGGTGCAATTGGAGCTTGGAAGAGATGTTACTTGAACAACAAGCCTGCTCCATTCCTTTTGGTAGTTTTTGCCGGAGCTCCACTTACACAGACGATTTATGGTTTCTTGCTTATGAACACAATGAAGAGTTCTTCTGCTGATCCTTTGTTCCTTCTTGGAATCGGTATTGCATGTGGTCTTTCTATGTGTATGTCTGCTGTAGCTCAGGGAAAAGCTGGTGCAGCAGGTTCGGATGCTCTTGCAGAAACAGGAAAAGGATTTACAAACTACATCATGGTTGTCGGACTTTGTGAAACTGTTGCTTTGTTCAGCATGGTTTTCGGTCTTGTAGCTTGTGCTTAATTTGATTCCATAGGGATAATTATCCTGAAAGACTAGAAAAACTTATTTAGCCGTAGCAGGTGCTTGTTGCCTGTTGCGGCTTTTTTTATTATAATCTTTGAAACGTAAATTAATTGTGTAATTTTTAAAGAATTAATCTTTTCTTATATCTTATATATGAAAATAAATTTGAGAGGCGCTTTATGTTTAAAAAAACGCGTACCGTTGTAATCGGCGGACAGGGAAATATAAATAAAATCCAGATTGGCGGTGATAATCCTATAACAATCCAGACTATGTGGAAGGACGGTATTATGGATGTAACAGAAGATTCTGAAAAACTTCTTTATATTCTTCGTGAGATTAACAGTCTTCATGGACTGGGATGCGACATAATTCGTTTTGCTGTTCCTGACATGGAAAGTGCAAAGGCCTTATGTATTATTGCTGAACACACATCTGTTCCTCTCGTAGCTGATATTCATTTTGACTATAGACTTGCTCTTGAATGTCTTAAGGGAAGAGTATCTGTAATCAGAATTAATCCAGGAAACATCGGTTCTAGGGATAGAGTTGAAGCGATTGTAAATGTCTGCAAAGAAAAAAATGTAGCAATAAGAATTGGTGTAAACACAGGAAGTTTGCCAAAGGATCTTGAAGAACAGGTTGAAGAAGGAAAACTTTCCCGTTCAAAGGCTCTTGCTCAGACAGCATTAAGAGAGGTTTCTGTTTTTGAGGAACTTAATTTCAGGAACGTTGTTGTAAGCATGAAGGCTTCTTCTGTTGAAGAAACTGTTGAAGCTAACGAAGAATTTGCAAAGGTTTCGGATATACCTCTGCACATCGGTGTAACAGAAGCAGGCCCTCTTATTACAGGCATCGTTAAATCAACTTTAGCATTCAGTACACTTCTAAAAGAGGGAATAGGATCTACCATAAGGGTAAGTCTTTCTTCTTCTCCTGAAAACGAAGTAATAACTGGCAGAGAAATTTTACATGAATGCGGACTGAGAAAAGGTGGCGTAAATCTTGTAAGCTGTCCAAGATGCGGTAGAATCGGTTTTGATGTACATTCGTTTGTTGCAAAGTGGCAGAACAAGTTGCTTGCCATGAACAAGGATATAACTGTCGCTGTTATGGGCTGTGTAGTAAACGGACCTGGAGAAGGAAAACATGCTGACCTTGGAATTGCTGGCGGCGGTGATAAGGCAATTATTTTTAAGAAAGGAAAAATAATACGAACAATTGATGTAAAAGATGCCGATAAAGTATTCGAAGAGGAATTGGAGTCTCTGTAAAAATGAAAAAAAGACTGTTATCAATTGTTTTGAATATATTTATGTTAGGCACAGCTGTAGTCTTTGCGCAGCAGAAATATCCTGACCGTCCGACAGGTGATGAGTATTGGTATGTACTAAAATCTGCGGAAACAGCTTATTCAGACGGTAACTATGGAATGTCTTTGGCTTTGGCTCAGGAAGCCAAAAATAAACGTAAGAATCAGACTGCATGGGAATCTAGTATAATTGATCAGGCATTGAGAAGTTCCAAGATACGGTTCCTGGGAGATAATCTTGCTGAAGTGCTTCCTGTTTTAAAGGAATCCTACACAAGTGTCTATAATGTGATTTATCCTTATATTGATATTTATGGGGAATCATATTTCCATGGAAGTTTCAATGAATTCAGGACTTATCTTAAAAACAATGAAGTTTATCCGGAAGCGGATTATCTTATTGGAAAAATATATATTGCAGAAGGGGAACCTGAATTTGCAACACAGTATCTGAATAAGGCTGTAAAATCTTATGAAGTTCTTGATGTTCCTGATGTAAAATATGACATCCTTTATACACTGTCAGAAATTGCTCTTAGCCAGATTAATTATGATGGGCTTATTGATTATGTAAAAGCGTCGAAGGCTTTTACCGAAAATTATTTTACGGACTATGAAAAGTATCTGCTGAATATTCTTGATCAGGATGAATATTTTAAGGATG
>JAZUJH010000025.1:0-6434 GCA_045642665.1 Treponema sp. | reverse complement strand
GATGGAAAATATGAAAAAGAATCAATTATTCATAATCTCATTATGCCAATGAAAAAAGAATCTGATGAAGTTGATACTGATATAAATAATCTATGGCTTATAAATGAACGTTTAGCATTTCATAATTATTTATCATCTGATAAACCGTTGAAAGAAATGCCAGTTTTTACTTCTAGTGATAAACGAAGACCTGATATTTTAAGTTTAAATGTATATGATGAGCCTCTTCTTGTTTCAGATAAAAGTACATTACCAATTGGAACAATTACAATTGTAGAACTCAAGCGTCCAATGCGCGATGACATGACAATTGAAGAAAACCCAATTCGGCAGACATTAGAGTATTTAAAAGAAATAAGACGTGGAGAGTGTAAAACTAAAACTGGACGACCTATAAATGGTACAGAAGACTTACCTGGTTTTATTTACATCGTAGCAGATTTAACCCCATCGTTAAAAGAACAATGCATTGATGAGGATCTTACAGAAACATTTGATAAAATGGGATATTTTGGATATAAGAAAAATTTAAAAACATATATCGAAGTGATTTCATTTGATCAACTATATCAAGGTGCATTAGAAAGAAATAAAGCATTCTTTGATAAATTGGGATTGCCAAATTATTGAAAAGCGATATTTCAATTGGATAGAGTGAAAAAATGCTAGTATGAAGTTTTTCATGTGAATACTTGTTAATTAATCAATAAAGGAACAGATTTTATGCACGGAGAAGCCAAACTTTTACTAAAATTCCTCGACGGTTCAGACAACCGTTACATTATTCCAGTTTATCAGCGTAACTATGACTGGAAGCAGAAACAGTGCGAACAACTCTATAACGACCTTATTCAAATTATTAAAAGAGATAGAAATACTCATTTTTTCGGTAGTGTAGTAACTTCTGCTGCAAGTAAAGGAGGTAAATCTGACTATTTGGTAATTGATGGTCAGCAGCGTATTACAACTATTTCAATTCTTTTTACTGCAATGGTAAACCTTATGAAATCTGGTGTAATTGTGCCTGATGATGCCCGACTTGCAGAAAAAATTGAAAAAAAATTTCTTGTTGATGAATATCAGACAGAAGACCGAAAGCTTCGTCTTAAGCCAATTAAGGATGACTGTATTTCTTTTGATAAACTTATCACAAATGATCCAACAGAATTTGTAGAAAGTTCAAACATTACTCAGAACTATCATTATTTTGAAAATCAAATCAAGAACCTTGCCAAAGATGGAATTATAATTGATGACTTGTACGAAGCAATTTTCAGACTGGAAATCATCGATATTTTTCTTGATAAAGAAGATAATCCGCAGTTAATTTTTGAAAGCTTAAACTCTACTGGATTGGACTTAACAGAAGGTGATAAAATCCGCAACTTTATTCTTATGGGATTAGATGCTAAGAAGCAGGAAGATTATTACGAAAAATACTGGAACAGAATTGAAAAGAACACTGATTACAATGTAAGTGGATTTATTCGTAATTACCTCACTTTGATTCAGAAAAAAATTCCTAATATCAATAATGTTTATTTTACCTTCAAAGAATATGTTCAGGAAACAATGAACATTGAAAATGCAGACGATTGTGAAGCAATTTTACAAGATATGCTTTATTATGCTCAGATTTATGGAAGAATAATAACAGCTAAAAATGATCCAAAAGATACAGTTTCATCGATTCTTTACAGATTGAATAATATTGAAATGACTGTTAGTTATCCATTCTTGCTGGCAATGTTCGGTCACGAGAAGAGAAACGAAATTACTTTTGAAGATGTTGAATCAACATTAAAAGTTTTGGAAACATATATTTGCCGCCGTATTATGTGTCCAAACTATACTTCAAATGCTTTGAACAAAGTTTTCTGTACTTTGGATTCTGAAGTAATGAAATTGAAGGTAGATAATTCTGAAGCAATATACTCTTCAATATTAATTTATTACCTTTTATCAAGAAGTGGTTCTGCAGGTTTTCCAACTGATAAAGAATTCATTGATTCACTTACAAACCGCGATGTATACCACATGTTTAAAAAGAATCGCGAATATATTCTTGATCGTTTTGAAAATGGAAATACTGTTGAACGCGTTAATGTTATTGAAATGATGGAAAATGGAGATTTAACAATTGAACACATCATGCCTCAGACTTTAACCGACGATTGGAAAAAAGAACTTGGTGATGATTACCAAAGCATATACGATCAAAATATTCACACTTTAAAAAATCTTACTCTCACTGGATATAATTCGAAATTTAGTAATAATCCATTCGCATTCAAAAAAACATGTGAAGGCGGTTTTAAGGATAGTGGTTTAAATCTTAATAAACCATTATTGGATTATGGCCATTGGACTTCTACTGAGATGCAGGATCGCTTAGAAAAATTATTGAAGCAAGCAGATTCATTATGGCCTTATCCAAAAAGTGATTTTGTTCCTCCGAAGAAAGATATCGTTACTGTTACATTGGATGATGATGAAGAACTTACAGGTCGTGTTCTTGTTTCATACTCTTTCGGAGATATAAGAGAACACGAAACAAACGCATGGGTTGAAATGTTCCTGGAAGTAATTAATCAATTATATTTACAGAATCCTGGAGTAATAAGAATTCTTGCTACTGACACATCATACGAACAGATTATATATACCACAGATGATAAAAATGCTGATTGGGCAAAAATTGATGAAAACATCTATGTTTACAAGGCAAATTCCACATCTGCAAAAATGCGTATTTTGAATCGTTTATTTGATGAATATGGAAAAGATAAGTCAGAACTTATTTTCAATTTGAAACCTGAAGAGTAGTGTAATGCCAAAATCACAAAACCCATTTGAAATAGATTTCGACACATACATCCTCCAATCTGAACCTTCCAAACAGGAGAAGGGTAAACTCTGGCAGACTGCCATGGGTTTGCAGCAGGTGGATGGACTTACTCCATCAAAATATCTTTATGAGACTGCAAAACGCAACATTGATGGCGAAATTACAATTGAAGAAGCAAAGAAACTTATTGATTCATATTACGAAAGTAAAATTGGTCGAGAAGATATAAACGAGGATGAAAAAGAAGCTGACCAGGTTTCTGTTCGTATTAGAGAAATCCTCGCTGAAAACACATTCAGCTTCACTCCTGATTTACTTCTTTCTATTCATAGACGTTTATTCACCGGCGTTTTCTATAAGGTTAAAGCAGGAAGTTTTAGAGACTACAATATTTCCAAAAAAGAATGGGTTCTAGATGGGGAATCAGTTCTTTATGCGAATGCTGACATGATTCGCCAGACTTTGGATTACGACTTTGGACAGGAAAAAGCTTTTGATTATTCAACTTTAACTCCTGACGAAGCCATAAAGCACATCGCAAGATTCATTGCAAACATCTGGCAGATTCATCCTTTTGGGGAAGGAAACACCAGAACAACCGCAGTATTCACTATTAAATATCTGAATTCTCTTGGTTTCAAAGTAAACAATGAGCCATTTGAAAAAAACAGCTGGTATTTCAGAAACAGTCTTGTTCGTGCAAATTATATAAATATGACCAAAGGTATTTATATGAATACCGAATACCTGGAGAAGTTCTTCCGTAATCTGCTGCTTGGTGAGTCGAATGAACTTAAGAATAGGTATGTGCATATTCGTTACACCGAACAAATTGAAAAAGGTTCGGTAAAAAGTTCGGTAAAAAAAGAAAAAAGTTCGGTAATAATCTTAAGACTTTTGAAAAATAATCCAGAAATTTCAGCAGCTGAAATAAGTAAACAGCTTGGTATTTCTGTGAGAGCTGTGGAAAAACAGTTTGCATCCCTTAGGGAGAAAGAAAAAATAAAACGAGAAGGACCTCCTAATGGTGGTAAATGGATTGTAATTTCTAAGGATAAATAAGGCAAAGCAGCCTGTAATCTCAAAAGCAGAGGTATGTATGACTAAAAAACAACTTAAACAGTTAATAAAATCCCAACAGGGTGAAATCGATGCAGTTCCAATGTATCTGAAACTTTCAGCAATTGCTCCAAATGAACATATCCGCGATACGTTCAAACAGTTGGCAGCAGAAGAAGGTCATCATGCATCTGTGTTTTTCAAATTGACTAACAAGCCGCTTCAACCACGAAAAATAAAAGCAGTTCTTTTAGGTATTCTTGCTCATATTGTTGGATGGAAAATCCTTCTATACTTAATTGCCCAGGGAGAATATTCTGCTTACCGTAAGTATGAAGGAGTGATTAAGGATTTCCCGGAAGTTAATTCTGTAAGGGATGATGAAAACCGTCATGGTGATATAATGCTTGCTATGAGAAAGGAACTCAAAGACGGTAAAAATCTTTAAAAAACAAAGAGAGGAAACCAATATGCCTTGTCCAAATGTAAAAGAATGTATCTGTCCAAAAACAACCTGTCCCAATCATGGAAAATGCTGCGACTGCGTTATAAAGCATCGCACTACAGATAGCCTTCCGTTTTGTCTCTTCCCTGATAACGGCGGAGATAAAAGCAACAGAAATCATTACGAAGTTCTGAAAAAGAGATTCGAGAATGAAGCGAAGTGAAGTTATAAAAATCATTAACGAAACATACTCTGTAGACGCTGAATATCTTTGGGACGGTGAAACTCATGCTGTTTTCAGACATCCTGGCAGCAATAAGTGGTTTGGCATAATCATGGAAGTGAAGAAGAAAAACCTTCACATTGCTGGCTATGAAAATAGTGATGAAACTGAAGATGTTATGAATGTAAAGGCAGATCCGATTCTTATAGAAGACCTGCTTCATGAGGAAGCATTTCTTCCGGCATATCATATGAGTAAAAAATATTGGGTGAGCATCAGACTTGGACTTGTTACAGAAGATGCTCTGAAGAAACTTGTAGATGAAAGCTGGAATCTTGTTAAACCAAAAGAAAAATCAAGGAGGACAAAATAATTTGAAAAAATCACTACTTACAATCCTGGCATTATGCTTCCTTTCATTTTCAGCATGTGCTCAATCTTCAAAAACAACAGGTGAAAAAACTATGGGAACAACAATAAACGTGACTGTAAACGGCGTAACAAAAACAGCAACTCTGGTTGATAATGTTGCAACAAAAGCTCTTCTTGAACTTCTTGCAAAAGGCAATGTAACTGTTAAAACCGATGACTACGGCGGATTTGAAAAAGTCGGAACTTTCGGAACAAAACTTCCAACCGCCAATTCCCAGATTGATACGGTTCCTGGAGACATCGTTCTTTATCAGGGAAACAATATCAGTTTTTTCTATGACAATAACGGCTGGAGTTATACAATGCTTGGAAAACTTGATATTGCTGATGTAAAAGAAATCAAGACTTTCCTTGCAGCAGGGAAAGGTAAGACTGATATTATTCTGAGTTTTAGGGATGGTGAATAATGGCACTTACAGACTGGCAGACAGCAGAAATTAAAGTAGCAGCAGATAAATATCTTGGTAAACGGAACCAGGAAATTGCAGCTCATACCGATAAACTGAGAGTTGATTACAGAATTGAAGGTCAAAGCGTTTACATTTTTGAACATAGAAAAAACTGGCAAGGTGAAGGCTTTGATGATTTTGATGTAGCTAAAGCCACTTATGTTTCAACAACACAAAAGTGGAAACTCTTCTGGATGATGCGAGATTTGAAATGGCATTCCTATATGGAAGAACCATTACATGATGATATCGAAAGTGTGTTCAAGTGCGTAGATGAAGATGCATGCTGTGCATTTTGGGGATAATAAAAGATAGGGGTAATGAATATGACATTTATTAAAGAAAACTGGAAAGGAATGCTTTTGTGTCTGGTTATTGCAATTCCTTCATGGATAATCGGAACATTTTTTCCAATCATTGGTGGAGCTGTAATTGCGATTCTGGCAGGTATGATTGTCGGCCTGTTTCTGAAGAATAAAACTCCGTTTGAAAAAGGAATCAAATTCACATCGAAAAAAATCTTGCAGTGGGCGGTAATCCTTCTTGGGTTCGGGCTTAACCTGAATGTAATCTTCAAGACAGGTAAACAGTCACTGCCGATTATTGTATCTACGATTTCAACTTCACTGATCATTGCTTTTCTTTTATGCAAAATCATGAAGATTCCAGGAAAGATTTCAACACTGGTAGGGGTAGGCTCTTCAATTTGTGGCGGTTCGGCCATTGCAGCAACAGCTTCTGTAATTGATGCTGATGATGAAGAAGTGGCTCAGGCAATCTCAGTAATATTCTTCTTCAATGTTCTGGCCGCATTGATTTTCCCGGCTTTCGGAAAGCTCATCGGCTTTAATACTATGACAGGTGAATCTTTCGGTATTTTTGCTGGAACTGCCGTAAATGATACATCTTCCGTTACTGCCTGTGCTTCTACCTGGGACAGTATGTGGAATCTCGGAACAGAAACCCTTGATACAGCCG
>JAZUJH010000024.1:0-3740 GCA_045642665.1 Treponema sp. | reverse complement strand
CCGGCCGCATGTTTGACAGTCAGAATTCTATGTCATGAAAAACTTTGTGCGTCAAACTTGGTGCGAGGTTCCGGAAAAATGTTAGCAGTCCGATGACCAGCATTTTTCTCCCGAACTCTGCGAAGGTTTGAAATACAAGTTTCTCGTTTTTCAAAACAATACTAAACTTCGCAAACCTGCCGGCCGCATGTTTGACAGTCAGAATTCTATGTCATGAAAAACTTTGTGCGTCAAACTTGGTGCGAGGTTCAGAAAAATATTTACGGTTCTGGTAACCGACAGTTCTTCTCCGAACTCTGCAAAAGTTTTATGTGCAAAGTTCTTAGCTTGCATATCTCACAGCCGGCTTGTCCTCATCTCCTGATCCTTCGCAGTTCCTGCAAGCGTACTTTGGACGTATTGTCTGCAATGCATAGATCTGCTCCGGAATATGAATCAGCTGCTCGCTCACATCCTCTCCGATTTTCACAAGGTTGCTTCCGCAGGCACAGTGCCTGTCTGCCTCTGCAGGTTCAAGGACGAGTTTTTTTCTCGGAATTGAATCTGAAATCTTCTTTCTTCCGCAATTTCTCTTTCTTTTGTAGGATTCTACGATTTCTTCCTTGAAAATAGGTTCATCGTTGACTTTTGTATTGTCGTCTTTCGGAATTATATTCTCATCGAATTCATCAAAAAGGGTCGGCTGGTCCGGACAGTATTTTTCTGAATGTCTTGCGAACCTGTGGGCAAGCTGGAGCCGGAGTTCCTCATTCATACGTGCCAACTCCATTACAAGTGAATTCTTCTCGGACTCATGCTTATGAATTGTCTCTTCCTGGTTTCGGATTTTTTCTTCATGATCCTGAATTTTTATTTCCTGTTTCTAGATTCTGTCTGACTGGCGTTGGATTGTCTTAGAATTCCGCCTTATTCTTTCTTCGGCAGCCGCAAGCATGGCAAGGGATTCTTCTAATGTCTGTGGCTGTCGTTTCTTTTCCATGAGCACAATTCTATCAGAAATAAATTTCCTTTCATACCATTTAAATGAATAGTTAAATGCCCTAGTCCAGGTTGGTTGCGTGGACTTCCCTGTGTGCTTTCCAGAAGTCAATTCCTTTCAGAAAAAACCGAATGTTTTCTTCTGATATTTCCTGCGCTTCTTCCTGGGTGTTCGGCCATGGCCATGTCTCACGCTCCAGTCGTTTCTGTGCGAGCCAGAATCCGGTCTTGTCCCACCAAAGCAGTTTCAGCAGTTTTCTTGACTTGTTGCAGAACAGGAACACGCTGCCGTCAAGGACCTTCAGGTTCATCTCATCGCGGACCATGCAGCCCAGTCCTGTCGCAGCCTTCCTGAGGTCCGTAGCCCCTGGACGTATGAAAATCCGGGTGTTTGAGAAGTCGAGTTTCCTATTGCCGCCAGAACTTTGACTACTTTTTCAAATGCCGATGGTGACACTTCTATTTCCATACCGCATTTACGTATTATTATTTTCTCTTCAAAAACAATTCTTGTCTGCTTAATTTCCACGAAGCCTTCCTGCCGATGGTTCCTTTCCAGCCACTTGTAGAAAGTCCCCTCGTTGATTCCGTTGCTTGCAGCGTATCCCTTTCGGGTCATTCCGCTTGATTCCCACAGTTCGATGTTGTTCTGTTTTTCTTCTTTGGTGTAGAATTCTTGTACCATAGATTCCTCCATGGCATATATTTTATTCATATTTTGTTCTGCTTTTTAGGTAGGGGTGTTTTGACAGTTACGACCTTCTGGAGACCTTTTTACTATGTAAATTTGATTAATTTTAAGTGGTGATAATTAGACGCTTACCCCCTTTTTCTTCTGCCACACCCTTAAAAACTTACCAACCATAATCCCCTGCACCAACAACATATACCAATCGGCAGGCTCACATAGGCATTAAACACCAGTTTGCATCTGTCCGATCGAACTAGAAGAATCATCTTGCTTCCAGCAAAGAACAGACACCCATATCGTAAGCCCTCTGCAGTGTATTTTCGATGCAATCGTTACCACCCACTATACTCCGACAAACCCGCCATTGATTGGGGATAGGAAATAGATGATTTGTGAGAATCAGTACATGATTCCTTGATTTCGGAATTCCTGTATTATCTCTTGCTTTTTCTTTTGAGCGTCTGTTTCAGGTTCGACATCCAGTTTCCTAAGAAGCTCCACTGGGGTTATTTTTTTGTACCCATATTCTTCGATTTCGTTTTCATTGAGCGTCCAGACTGTATTTACATTAGCATGTTTCTTTGCTATCAAATAATGGGCGTTTGTTATGCTATCGCCATGCAGCAAGGAAGCAGTCACCGCATTGTATCCGTAAGAGTTCTGTTGATTTATATCAGCTTTTCCTTTGTCTATCAAAACTTCCATCTTATCTTTGACATTTATTGCGTCAGGAAATTCAGCCAGGAGCATCAATGGTGTCTTTTCATTTTCACCTTTTTTTATTCCAATCGAGGAATCAGCACCGAACTCCACAAGCATCTCGATAATTTCTGTCTCCTCGAATTTTTTCGCGTTGATTAGAAATGAAATGCTGGAGCATGCCTCATACAATGGAGAATAGCCGCCTTCAGTAAGCTGGTTTGGATTGAATTCATTTTCCAGTAACATTTTTACGGCCGACGGATTATTTACTTTGACCGCCTCGTGGAGAAGGGAGTATCCTTTTGATGCGTGAGTCTTTTCTGCAATTGATGGATTCTCTTTTAGCAGTCTTTTGAGGCTGGATTTTTTTCTTTTGTTTATCAACATGGCTGCCTTGTTCTCGATTTCAGTCTGAAAAAAAATATCAACACTTTTTTTCCTTGAAGGCTGACGACAGCTGATTGTCAGGAAACACAACAAGCACAAGCAAATCAAATTTATTTTTTTCATGACATCCTCTGTGTATTAAATTAAAGGGAATAATGGGAATTTATTAGCGATGTGAAAACTGTTGCTTCGTATTTCCCATTGTCCTGATTATATATATCTGCTCTAAGAATTAGATTAACATCTTTTATTTTTATCTCCCCATTCTTTGCTTCTGTATATGAAAACGACTCGCTTAGCATTATCCTGCAGTCGAACCCAGCATCATCGTATTCCGAAACATCATCCCAGAATGTTGCAATCTTGTTGAAATCTTTAACAAGCTGTGCATTGTCACTTGATACGCTATCAAAATAGTCAGTAATAAGTCCTATTGCCGTGAGTCCCAAACTAGCGGCTGGCCATATGAATCCAGATCCTTCTGTAAGACCTCCTTTTATTCCAGCCTTTATGCCCTGCTTTACAAATCCTCTTTTTATTCCGTTAGCTACAGCCCCTTTTGTGGCTCCGCCAGCAATCCCGGCAACACTGTCCAAAACAAAAATATTTGTAATTTCACTATTGATGATTCTGAACCAGGATTTTTTTTCGTTCTTTATGCCTTGTGCATATTGCCTTACCGATTTGTTAACAAATTGTCCTAATTCTAGAATGCCAATATCCATACTAACTTCGCTATATTTTAGTTCCGTTTTCCTTCCATCCTGGTCCACATACCTAACCGGGTTGTTCCCCGCATAGTGATACAGGTTAAAGTTCACGACATTGAACACACCGCCCATTCCCGGAAGGTTTTCGTTCTGCTCCATGTCAGCCGCAGGGATGTATTCACCCAGAGCAGGGTCCGTGCTCATCCACCTTGAGTACTTCGGGTCCAGATATCTTGCACCGAAGTAATATAAACCGCTTTCCTCGTCGAGCT
>JAZUJH010000023.1:0-67259 GCA_045642665.1 Treponema sp. | reverse complement strand
ATTTTCTGATATCATTTCGCCTCGGTGAAACAGAATATTTTATAAATTTTAATTAACTATATTTGTATTAAAGAATATTTTGTTGAAAATGCTAGTCAAAACTCAAAAAATTGTTTATCTTTTTGTGTGACTGATTAATGGAACTTCCAGGAAATTTAGCTTGCATGGTAAGATATTTCCTGAGGTTTCTTGATTTAATGTAACGGGAATCTCCGGAGCGTCAGTTTCAGGAGGTTTTCCTAATATTTTACAGGGGATTCTATGGCAGACGAAGCACTTATCGCCAAGGTTAAGGAAACATTGGAAGCTTTTCGTCCTCAGCTGATGGCTGACGGCGGAGATATGGAATTTATCAAAATCGATGATGAAAATAAAGTTTACGTACGTTTGACGGGAGCCTGCAGTGGTTGTGCTATGGCCGTAATGACTCTTAAGATGGGTGTTGAACGTTATCTGAAGGAAGTTTGTCCGGAAGTTACTGAAGTTATTCAGGTTGAAGACGAAGTTCAGGCAGAATAGTTTTGACGGGAACTGGAATTTCAGATATTTAAGGTTATCTCTAAAAATTACTTTTAGAGATGCCGACTAGTTTTAATCCTTGAAATTACAAGGACTAAAGCATTGCGTTTTTAAAGTTACTTCTAAAAATTGCAATTTTTAGGGGTTCCCTTAATGAATTATTTTATTATCAGGAGCTTAAGATGGTTGTAGAAGCAAACAAGGTTGTAAAAATTAATTATACGCTCAAGAACAAGGAAGGCGAAGTTATTGACACAAGTCTTGATACGGAACCTCTTGAATATATTCACGGACAGGGATATCTTCTTCGCAAGCTTGAGGAACAGATTGAAGGAAAGACTGTAGGTGATAAGTTTGATACAGTTATTGCTGCAGCTGACGGTTACGGCGAATATGATGAGCAGCTTGTTGTTGAAGTGGATCGTGAAAGCTTTGAAACTGATATGCCGATTGAAGAGGGCGCACAGTTTCAGGCAATGACGGAATACGGTCCGCAGATTGTTACAGTTCGCAAAGTTACGGATGATAAGGTTACTGTTGACGGAAATCACGAACTTGCTGGCGTTGAACTTCACTTTTCTGTAGAAATCGTTGATATCCGCGATGCAACAGAAGAAGAACTCGCAGGCGGCTGCGGCTGTGGTTGCGGCGGAAACTGTGAAGGTGACTGCGGTGAAGGCTGCGGTTGTGAAGGCGGTTGCGGCTGTAACTGATAGCCTGTATTACTAAGCACAAAAGGTTTTCTAACTTTCAGTGAGCCTTTTTCTGATAAAATCCTTGGGACATGTAATCTCAAGGATTTTTTTTAGAAGAATTTATTTTTCTGATGCGGTTCATGGAATCGCAATTCCTTAATGTCACGTCAGTCCGGCAGTTCAGAATCCGCTTCAATATTCCTTGGACTTCAGGAAATTTTTCCAAGCATTTCGATTATCAGGTCCCTGTTTTCATCTTTGCCTGCATTTTTCAGCTGCACCTTTATGTCGCAGAGGTCAGAATAAAGCCTGCATCTCTCTTCGTAAAAGTTATGGAAAATATTTCTGACATCAAGAATAGTTGAAGGATTTTTTTTAGCGATATAGGCAGGAAGATTAGACATTGTTCCGTCTGCTTCAGTAATTATTTCCCGTACAATTCTGTCTCCTGCAGTCTTTTCATCTGTCATGAGAAATACAAATTTGCCGACTGTATGCAAAATGTTCAGAGCTTCCTTGTTGTTACAGATGCCGCCTCCTGTTGCAACTACCAGGGCCGCTTTATTTTTCAGGGCGTAATCCTGTACAAATTTGCAGGCTTCAGTTTCAGCATTTCTGAATCCTGTTTCTCCCAGTTCCATATAAATTTCGCGTGGTGTTTTTTTGAAGATATCAGTAATCACATTGTCAGTATCAAAAAAAGGGAGGTCCATTTTTTTTGAAATAAGTTTCCCCTGAGTGCTCTTTCCGCAATGCTTTATGCCCATTAAAATAATTGAATCCATTTCATTTTTCCTGTTCGGTTAAGTCTTAAAAAAATCAGATCATGAAGACAATCTTGAAAATGTCTTCCCGGTCTGGCAGCTGTTTTAATAGGGAATCTCTTTTAAGAATTGTTAGCGGTGCCCTATTTTTTTTGAGGTTCCTTTGTAAATTAAAAATATTGCGGGAATCTTATTGATTTGCGGTAACGTAGCTTTTTTCCATTCTGCAACTGTCCTGGTTTTTATGTATTCATCGGAAGTAGAAATTCCTGAGGCAATGCATATCCTTGTTTCGTTTCTGCATATGTTCAGCAAAGTTTCAAGCATCTTTGTGTTGCGGTACGGAGCTTCAATGAAAAGCTGTGTCTGGTCTTCCTTCCACGCCTTTGATTCCAGCTGGCGAATCTTTGTTTCACGCTCCCCATTTTTAACAGGCAGATAACCGTTGAATGCAAAACTCTGGCCGTTGAATCCGCTTCCCATTACAGCCATGATCATTGAGCTTGGGCCGATAAGCGGAATGACTTTAAGATTTTTTTTCTGTGCCATTTCAACTGCTGCTGCTCCCGGATCTGCAACTGCCGGACATCCTGCTTCAGAGATTATTCCCATGGGAATATTATTTTTTTCCAGAGGATTCAGATAATTTGTAATCGTAGTCAGGTCCGTATGTTCGTTAAGTTCGTAAAAAGTCAGGGAATCGATGTCTATGTTCTTGTCCACGGCCTTCAGAAATCTGCGGGTGGTCTTTATGTTTTCAACAATGAAATGCTTTATGGAAGAAATTATTTCTCTGTTGTAAGGCGGAATACTTTTGTTCAGTAAGTCTTCGCTGAAATCTCCCAAAGTAACGGGAATAAGATAAAGTGCGTTTTCCATTTTTTCAGTATATAAAAAAATAAATTAATTTTCTACTAGATAAATATTTTTATTTTACTTATAATTATTTGCATGGCAATTATTTGGAAGAACAAATTTTCACAGATAATATTGGATAGAGGGAAGGAATATTTTGATAACGGAAACGTTAAAAATATTTCCTACCAGAGCGGCGGAACCTATATGGCTCTTGTTGACGGAAAAGGAAGGGAAAAATATTTTGTAAGAATCATAATTGAAAATGATAAAGTGAAGGAACTTTTCTGCAACTGCCCTTACGGTTCAAACTGCAAGCATGAAGTTGCTGTCCTTTTTGAAATGGAAAAGAGAGGTTTGATTGCCGGAGAAAATAAGAAGGCTGTTGTGAAAGTCTCTGCAAAAAAGAAGAAGGAACTTGTTCCCTTTAAAAACTTTCTGCAGGATGAAACTGAATATCATTATTTCAATATGGAGAAAATGACGAAGGGATTTATCTTTTACGAAGATGTTATGTCCGAGGCGAAAAAGCTTGTTGAAAATAATTCCGTTGCCTTCAATGAATTTTCTGTGAAAAATGATATTTCCTTTGCAAGTTTCATTATTACTGACAGTAATTCAGTTTCCGCTGTTGAAATTACTTTCTCTCCTGAAAAACTGGTTAAAGTATATTGCAATTCTCAAAAATATTTTCAGGCATACAGCAATAATTCCTATTACGAAAACGGTTCCAAGATAATGACTGCTTATACAGCGGCTGCACTTTTGCTTTTGGGTGAGAGACTTAAAACGGAAAATCCGGGGGACCTTACTGATGACGCCGGTGAAGATCTTATGGATTATTTTGCAGGAAAGGATTTGTTTTCCTTTGAGGAAGAGGAAGAAGTTTCTGTTGAGCGGAAGGGAAAGGAAGTTCGTCTTGTTCCTGTCCTTGAGTATGAAGGTCATTATCTTAAGTGCGGATTCAAAATCGGATCTGATAAAGTCAATAATGTCAAGAACCTTGCGGATCTGGTTTACGCATACAAGAATAAAAAAGAATATGTTTCCACGAAAAAGAATGTAGTTGATTTTTCCGTTGATTTTTTTGATGAGGATTCACAGAAATATTTTGATCTTTTCAGTTTCGTTGTTGAAGACCAGAGTGCCAAAAAGGAACTTGAGGATAAGGTTTATCTTGGTGCAGGAAAAACTTACGAAGCTGTGAAAACAAAGATCATGGTCTACGGAAAACGTCTGGATGATTTTTTTGATATTGCTGAAGGCAGACACATTGAAATAAATAATGTATACCGTTACGAAAAAGATGATGTCCGTGAGAAAACCTTCAAGTATGGTTTCCCGAATATAAGTTTCCAGCTGAAAAAACATCTGGAGCACGGGGTCATAAGTTCTGTAGAATTTTACGGAAATGTTCCAAATTTTATTATGGGTGCTGATTACATTTATTTTCTTGGTAGTGAAAATTTTTATCGCGTACCTAAGGAACATGAAAATAACTTCAGGCTCATTGCCCGTTACAGAGATTATGACGGTGAAGTTTCAATTACAATAGGCCGCAAGAGATTAACGGAATTCATTTATCATGTTCTTCCTAAACTTAAGGAGACATTTGATATTGAAACTCCAAGTTTCATGGAAGTTGCAAAAATTCTTCCGCCCCAGGCCAAGCTTAAATTTTATTTTGACTCTGATGAGGAATTCGTTTCCTGTAAAGCTGTAACAGTTTACGCTGACAAGGAATATGCTACTGATGATTTTATTTTCAATCGCAGCAGGGAAGCCTGGCGTGATGCTCGTACAGAAAATTTTGTTTGTGAACTTCTGAAAAAATATCTGGACGTTGATGAACTGAATAATACTTTGCAGACTGATAAGGACGACAAAATCTTTGATCTTCTGAATTCGGGTCTGAATAAATTCATGGAACTGGGCGAAGTGAATATGTCTGAAAGCTTTGGCAAGCTGAAGATCCACAGGTCAACAAAAGTCAGCGTGGGCGTAAAAATGGAAAGCGGCCTTCTTGACATTGATGTCACTTCCGATGAACTTACGCAGAATCTTTTGCTTGAAATACTTTCAGGCATGAAGAAAAAGAAGAAGTATGTGCACTTGACTAACGGCGATTTTGTAAACACTCAGGATGAAACTCTTGAAGAACTTGAGTCAATGTTCAGCACCATGCATATTTCGCCAAAGGAATTCATTAAGGGTAAAATAAAGCTTCCCGCTTACCGTGCTCTCTATCTTGATAAAATGCTTGAGGCTTCTTCTGGAATTCATTCTGACCGTGACACGCATTTTAAAAATCTTGTGAAGGAATTCAAGACTGTTGATGACAGTGAATTTGAAATTCCGCAGACACTTGTCAATACCATGAGGAGTTATCAGGTTTACGGTCACCGCTGGCTTAGAACGCTTGCGGCATATAATTTTGGCGGTATACTTGCTGATGACATGGGACTCGGTAAAACTTTGCAGACAATTTCTGTTCTGCTTGCTGCAAAGCAGAACGGTATGCAGGGGACAAGCCTGGTCGTAAGTCCTGCATCACTTATCTTTAACTGGGGGGAGGAGTTTAAAAAGTTTGCACCGGAACTGAAGGTGCAAATAATTTCCGGAACAGCGGCCGAAAGATATGAAGCAATAAATTCCTATGAAGATTTTGATGTGCTTGTAACTTCTTACGATCTTCTTAAGCGTGACATAACAGAATACGAGGAAAAAAATTTTCTTTTCGAAATCATTGATGAAGGTCAGTTCATTAAGAATCATACAACAGCTCAGGCAAAATCTGTAAAGGTCATAAGAGCGGAACATAAGTTTGCATTGACAGGTACTCCTATTGAAAACCGTCTTTCTGAACTGTGGAGTATTTTTGATTATCTTATGCCGGGCTTCCTTTTTGGTTACGAGGATTTCAAGAAGAAGTTCGAAACCCCTATCGTCAAAAACAAAGATGAAAATGCTTCGGCACAGTTACGACGAATGGTTTCACCTTTTATTCTGCACAGACTCAAGAAGGATGTTCTCAAGGATCTGCCCAATAAAATTGAGGAAGTCCGTTATGCACGTTTTGATGAGCCGCAGCAGAAACTTTACGATGCACAGGCTGTAAAGATTAAGAGAATGCTTGATAAAACTGATTCCTCTGATTTCAGCAAGGGAAAGATACAGTTGCTTGCGGAACTTACAAAGATGCGCCAGATTTGCTGCGACCCTAATCTTTTGTTTGAGAATTACAAAGGTGAAAGCGCAAAGCTTAATGCCTGTCTTGATCTTGTGAGAAGTGCCATTGAAGGCGGACATAAGATTCTTCTTTTCAGTCAGTTTACTTCAATGCTTGAAATTATCGGAAAGAATTTGTCTGACGAGAAAATTGATTTCTATAAGATTACAGGTGAAACTAAAAAGGAAACGAGACTTGAACTTGTACAGAAATTTAATTCAAATGATGTGCCGGTATTCCTGATTTCCCTTAAGGCAGGCGGAACTGGTCTGAATCTTACAGGGGCAGATGTTGTAATTCATTATGACCCCTGGTGGAATGTTGCAGCCCAGAACCAGGCAACGGACCGTTCTCATAGAATCGGCCAGACGAAAGTTGTTTCCGTTTACAAACTTATTGCAAAGGATTCCATTGAAGAAAAAATTCTTGACCTACAGAACAGCAAGAAAAATCTCGCAGATGAAATTCTCACCGGTGAAGGCGGAAATATTTCATCAATGACAAAAGATGAAATTCTTTCGCTCCTGTAAACTAAATGCAGTAATAACTTTTTAAGGTGAAATTTTGATTTGATGGGACAAAAAAGTGGAGAAATCTTTAAGCATTTTTCTCCACTTCAAATATCTGATGGGTTCTCTAAGAATTGAAAATTTCAGGGATGACAAGGATTTTTAATTGATTTTAAATTTGAATTCAGTTGGATTCAGTTGCTCCTGGAAGTCCAATGTCTCTTCTGTAGAACATGTCCTGGAATTCAATAGCTTCAAGAGCTTTGTATGCCTTGTTCCATGCTGTGTCAAAGTCATCACCGTATGCAGAACAAGCAAGAACTCTGCCGCCGCTTGTAACGAGACCTGAACAATTTTTATCAGTTTCGTGGTCTGCCCTGCGGTCAATGATTGCTCCGGCCACAAACATCTTTGCACCTGTTTCCTTAAGAAGTTCTTTGTTGTCCTTTATAGGAATGCCTTTCTTGTATGCCTTAGGGTATCCGCCGCTTACAACTACAGGTGAAACAACATATCCTTTTTTCCATGAAAGATTAAAGTCCTTGAGATTTCCATCAGTAATTGCCTGGCACATTTCCTCAAAGTCAAAGTCCATAAGAGGAAGTACTGCCTGTGTTTCCGGGTCCCCGAGACGTACGTTATATTCAAGACACTTCGGTCCATTTTCTGTAAGCATGATTCCAAAGAAAATGAATCCGCGGTAGTCAAAGCCTTCTTCAATAAGTCCTCTGAGAGTCGGTTCAAGTATTGTCTTTTCAAACTGTGACTGGATTAACGGAGTAACATCGTTTACAGGACAGACTGCACCCATTCCGCCTGTATTAGGTCCTTTTGCTCCGTCACATAAACGCTTGTGGTCACGGGCAGCAAGGAATGGTTTTATGCAAGCTTTGCCTTCCTTTGCAAGTTCCGGTGTTACGCTAACTGCTGCAAGAATAGAAATTTCTGTTCCGCGCAGGTACTCTTCAATTACAAGCTTGGATCCTGCACTTCCGAGGGAAAGATTTCCCATCATTTCTTTTACAGCATCCCTGGCTTCTTCAACAGTCTTTGCAACAACTACACCCTTTCCGGCTGCAAGCCCGTCAGCCTTGACAACAATAGGAGCTCCAGCCTGGTCAATGTATGCAAGAGCCTGTGCTTCATCTGTGAAAGTCTTTGAATCTGCGCAGGCAACGTTGTACTTTTTCATGAATTCTTTTGCAAGGTCTTTGCTGGCTTCAAGCTGTGCGCCATCGTACTTGGGACCCACAGTTTTAATTCCTGCATTCCAGAAAGCATCGGAGATTCCCTTTGCAAGAGGATCTTCCGGTCCGATTACTGCAAGTGTACAAGATTCATGCTGTGCAATTTTCACATAAGCATCAAGGGAAGAGGGATCTTCAATGTAATCGCAGCCTGAAGGGTCAATGTTTACACATTTGTCTTCAAGTGCGGTACCACCGTTTCCTGGTACACAGATAACTTTTTCTACTGCCTTGCTTTGAGCAAGACGCCATGCTATAGCGTGTTCGCGGCCGCCGTTTCCTACAAGAATTACTTTCATGGCTATTTATTGTAGAATAAAAATGAATAATTTACAATATTTTTGCACACTGACTGAAAAAATATTGCAATCAAATGAAAGTGCGGATCATTTATTTTAGTTCTGCAATAAAAAAAGCACCTCCGGAAATGAAGGTGCTTAAGCAAATTCTCTTCTGAGAACCTGGCATCCCTAAAGATTGCAATTTTTAGAGGTTCCCGATTATGTTCTTATATCCTGAAATTAGAAACTGAGAGGAATCTTGAATCCGACATCAATAAGAAGACCGCGGCGGGTGAACAATTCAGTATCTGTTGTGCTAGTTGTTCCGTCTCTGTTTGTTGAAGTTGTTCTTGTACTGACTGGAGTGAAGTCGAGCATGTAGCGGGCTCCAACCAGAAGACGTCCCAGTCCCATTCTTTCTTCATATCCGCCACCGAATGCAAGACCGAAGTTTACACCAGGCTTCAGATTGTAATCATTTGAGCCTTCACTGTTTGTGGTAGTGCTGTTGACTGTTTTTGTGCTTTTATATTTTTCATCAAGCTTTCCTACAGGTATGGAAAGATAAGGTCCGAGTTCAAAATTGAATTTGTTGTACTTAAGTGTAAGGAAAACAGGAATATCAATGGATGAATATGAGGAAGTATAATCAGATTCGCTTGACCAAGTAGTTATACCGACAGTAGTCTTAGACGAGTCCTTGTATCCAATGTTGTTATAGAAGTAGTTAACACCTGTCTGAACTCCGAAATTACCTCCGAAAGGTATATTAAGTTCAAGTCCGGCTCCGGCCATGAGGTTATTTCCTATTGGTCTTGACTCAGGCTTAAAATCATTTGCATACGAAGAGCCGAGGTTTGTCAGACCGCTGTATACGTGTGGCAGAAGAATAGGTGCTGCTGTAGCAACTGAAACAGATGCAACTGCTGCTGCAACCATGGACAATGCAATCTTTGTAATTTTTTTCATAAAAATAAATTCTCCCATGAAGATTATTATTGAGGTTACATCCTCAAATCTTATTATAATTAAATAAAATAAAAAATCAAGGTTCAGATTTGGTTTTATGCATGTTTTCACTTCGGGTGACGCTTTCATGAGAAAGGAAGTATCAAATAACAAAAATTATAGGGTCCGTAAAATGGCAGCTTCTTTGCTGCCGCCGGTAATTCCTTGGGCCGAAGAATTTCTGATTCTGGACAGACGTTCCCGTTAGATAATTCAGCATTGGAATCCTTAAGCTAAGTATTTGAGCTCTTAAGTTTGCCAATGACGGGCATGAGTCGTCCTTCTGTATCTTTTATGCTGTCTTCGCAGAAGGTTTTCTCAAAATTTTTCCGGTTGAATTCCTTCATGCTTATGCTTAGTGCATACGTCCTGTGTTCCAGAAAATATCCGTCCGAGTATTTTCCGCTCACTGTCCTGTTGACTGCATCAGGAGCGGAATCAAACTTTTTCATGTCATTGGACATGTTCCCTCGCTGAAATATAATAAAGCAGGAATATTCCTGTAAAGGTTTGGAGTCTTCCTTAAAGATGATTTTTTTTATCCCTGCTGATGTTCAGCATTACGGCTGTCCGCTGGAATATGGCATAGTAGTCATCCAGCTGTTAGATTTTAGGTTTCATGAAAGGGTCTGAAAGTTGCAGAGGTTCTGCATCTTCAGTATTTTAGCTGCCGTTGCAGGATACAAAGAATCTGGGACGTGTAAGTATTACTCTGTATGAAGAATAAAGTTCTCTGCTGTCCTGGCTGAGATAAGTGTTGAAGAGAATGCAGAAGTAAGGCAGTTCTCTCAGTTTCATGTTAGGACAGCAAGTGCTCTGGTTCCTGTGGTGCAACAGGCTTCTGGTACTGTGTTCATAAAATTTGCGGGGCAAGCTTTGTGTTCTGTTTCTCCGAAGATGTCAAAGAAATGTCTGTAGCTGTGTTCCGGATTCTGCTGGACAATCCTGCATTCGGACACGGACACTCTGTATTTGTTATGATTTCTGTTTTTCTCCGGAACAATATACTTCTGTCCATGTGGATAGGAAACGGCATTCATTTTTACAAAAAAAAGATGAAAGAATTATATTCTGTTTCATGTAATTTATGAATGTTGATAAAAGGATGCAAATATTTTAGACTGTCATTATTATGAACAACGGTTTTATGAAATATGTTCCCTATATCATTCTTTTTGTGATTGCAGTTATTGTGATTCTTCTTCTGCGATGGTTTATTAATTATGAGGCCTACGGAAAAGAGGAATCTGCGGAACGTAAGAAAAAAAAATATGTTGAAGAAAAATCTGCGAAAGGATTGCTGGTGAATTGTCCCGTGTGTAAAAGTCCTTTGCTTCCTGGCGAAGATTTGTACAGTAAAATTTACAGGCCGATGAATGTAAGCGACCAGCTTATTACGATAGACGGTTGTCCTTATTGTTATCCTGCACTTAAGAACGGTGCAAAAAGAATTTGTCCTGTCTGTCATAAAAATATTCCGATGGACGGTCATCTGACTGCACGTCTTTTTAATAAGGCTGCAGGAAAAAAGCATGTGATTGTTACGGGCTGTACGGAATGTGCAAAGCATTCTCCCCAATAAAAAAAAAGAATTTCTTTTGCTGAAGAATTTATATAGAATTCATTTTTGAAATTCCTAGAATTTGTAATTTAATGCTATGCAAGAATTTTCTGAAAATAAATTTATGAAAAAATCTGAATTTATTTTGAAATTCCTTAAAGTAAAATAAAATCTCACCGAATTTAAAAATGTAGGGTACGGAAACCCCGGTGGCAGCAGACAGTTGTTCACTTATTCTTTCTGCTGAAACTTGTAAATAAATAATAGGAGACACATTTATGGTTATCAATCACAACATGAGTGCAATGTTTGCTCAGCGTTCAGGCGAAATTACACAGGTAAACAAGCAGAAGGATATGGAAAAACTTTCTTCTGGTATGAAGATTAACCGCGCTGGTGACGATGCATCAGGACTCGCAGTATCTGAAAAGATGCGCAGCCAGATTCGTGGTTTGAACAAGGCTTCTGAAAACGCTCAGAATGGTATTTCATTCATCCAGACAACTGAAGGTTACCTCCAGGAAACAGAAGATATCGTTCAGCGCATCCGTGAACTTGCAGTTCAGTCAAGTAACGGTATCTATACAGATGAAGACCGCACAATGATTCAGGTTGAAGTTTCTCAGCTTGTTGCTGAAGTTGACCGCATTGCTTCACACGCACAGTTCAATGGTATGAACATGCTTACAGGTCGTTTTGCACGCCCTACAGGTGAAAACTCTGTTACAGCTTCTATGTGGCTCCACATTGGTGCAAACATGGACCAGCGTACACAGGTTTACATCGGAACAATGACAGCTACATCTCTGGGGCTCCGCAACGGTGGAAACGAAGAAATCATAACTCTCGAAGGACCGGATGAAGCAAACCGTGCAATCGGTACTCTCGATGAGGCAATCAAGAAGATCAACAAGCAGCGCGCTGACCTCGGTGCATACCAGAATCGTCTTGAAAAGACAGTTGAAGGTCTCAATGTTGGTGCTGAAAACCTCCAGGCTTCAGAAAGCCGCATCCGCGATACAGATATGGCAGCTCAGATGGTTGAGTTCACAAAGAACAACATCCTTTCACAGGCTGGTACATCTATGCTCGCACAGGCTAATCAGAGCTCACAGAACGTTCTTTCTTTGCTCCAGTAGTCCTAAAACAGTAATAAAAAAGAGCTTTACAAATCCTGCAAATGTTCCTGCCTGATTTTGTGCATCGCAAGATTTGTAAACTACTTTTTTAATTAATACCTCCCTATTGGTATGCCCCTTTCGGAAACGAGAGGGGTTTTCTTTTTTTTTATCTGGATTTCTGAAAGTTTTACGGATTCTTTTGTACGCTGGAAATAATATAAGGGTACGTTTAAAATTGCGAACTTTGGAGATGCCCTTAAAAGAATATGGTTCTGAAAATGAATTGTGTTTTATAAATAAAAATGGCGGACGAGTTACGGAAAATATATTCCGGAATTCATCCGCCTGTTATTGAAGGTCCTAAACAAGGTGAACTGTGTTTTCAGTTTCTCCAATAATTATTTTCTGCTAATTTCAGTGGCACGTTTAAGTGCGTCATTGATGTTATCAAAAATATTTTCTTTGCCAAGTTTTTCAGCAGTTCCCGTTTTTTCAAGAAGCAGATATGGCTGTGTATGTATTCCGGAAAGAACGATTGTAATATTCTTTCTGTCACATGCATTCTTGAGTTGAAGAAGCGCCTGCATTCCGCCTGCGTCAAGGTAAATTGTATTGCGCATACGTAAAATCAGTGCCCTGCATTCTGCACCGGAGCGTTCAACTGCAATTTCAAATTTTCTTACAGTTCCAAAGAAAAGAGGTCCGTCAATTTCGTAAACAAGAACGCCCTCAGGAATATCAAGATGTTCTTCATTACCTGTATCATCATTAGATTTCTTTTCGTTAAGACCGCCGGTAATATTTTCTCTGTGCTCGTGAACTTCACTTACATCGATCATCTTTTTGATGAAGAAGAATGCAGCGAATCCGAGACCAACTTCAATTGCCACTGTAAGGTCAACGAAGATTGTAATGAGGAATGTGACTGCAAGAACGCAGATATCTGATTTCTGACCTTTGAGAAGTGCTTTGATTGCTGGGAAACCTGCCATGTTCCATGCTACGTTTACGAGAACTGCTGCAAGAACTGCAAGCGGAATATAAAGAACCAGCTTGGAGAAGAAAAGCATAATGAGAAGGAGAGTACCTGCGTGGATTATACCTGCAACAGGTGTGCGTCCTCCGTTCTTGATGTTTGTTGCCGTACGTGCGATTGCTCCTGTAGCTGGGATTCCGCCAAAAATAGGGGAAGCTATATTTGCAACACCCTGAGCAATAAGTTCCATGTTTGAATCGTGCTTTGAACCAATCATACCGTCTGCAACTACAGCACTCATGAGAGATTCAATTGCTCCGAGCACAGCGATTGAAACTGCGGAAGGGAAAAGGTCTGTAACAAGTTTGAAGCTGAATGCAGGAAGAGCAGGGGCCGGCAATGTTGACGGAATTGAGTGATACTTTGATCCGATTGTTGCAAGTTCAAGGCCAGCGAATTTTTTAAGAAGAACACTTACTACAGTTCCAAGAATGATAACAACAAGGGAACCCGGTATCTTTTTGTTGATCTTCGGCCATACAAAAATAAGAGAAAGGCTTACTGTTGCAAAAATAAATGTATACCAGTCAACCGTAGGAAGAAATTTCCAGTAAGTCCTGATCTTTCCGACAAAATCACCCGGCATGGAATCCGTGATTGTAAGTCCAAGGAAGTCACCTATCTGTGTTGTAAAGATTGTAACTGCGATACCCGCCGTGAAACCGGTAATGATTGTGTACGGAATGAACTTTACAAGGCCGCCAAGCTTGAATGCTCCGAGAAGAATAAGAAGAACACCTGCCATGATTGTTGCAAGTGCAAGTCCGCCGAATGCCTGTTCATCAGACATGCCGCTGCTCTTAAGTTTTTCAAGAATACCGAAGATGATTACCGTAAATGCACCTGTCGGTCCGCCGATCTGTACTTTGGTTCCACCGAAGGCACTTATAATGAATCCGGCAATAATGGCTGTAAAAATACCTTTTTCCGGACTAACACCGCTGGCAATGGCAAAAGCAATAGCTAAAGGAAGTGCCACGATACCAACGATCACACCTGCTGAAAGATCCGAAACGAATTCTTTCAGTGAATACTTCTTCAATGATTTTATTAATTCAGGCTGTAACATAGTATTGAATATAATGCTCTTTTTTTACGTTTTTTGCAATATATTGCACTCCGAAAATCACAGCCCGAAGAAAAAAGTTTTTAAAAATTATCTGTGCTTAATATAGTTTGCAAGAACCTTCGAGAATATTTCCATCTGGCTTGTGCTGGCGAAAGCTGCCCTGTTTAAGGGGATGAGAGGTTCATTTGTCGCCGCAATCCAGAACCGCACATCGTCTGCTTCAACGTCCGGACATGGGCAGAGAGCGTTTACCGGTGCAAGGCCTGTTATCCGGCTCAAGGTTTTCTGGCTTTCATCAGATGTAAGGAGAGTTACAAAGTTCTGTGCGGTTTCTGAATTTACAGGTACTGCACAGATTGTATCGCTCATCAGGTTTCTGGTGGCCGGGTCCTGATACGAAGGGTAATATCCTGCTGTGTTTCCGTTATTGTTCAGGGCTCTCGGAATGGAAACAAAATATTTGAATGCGTCAGATGACATGCTTCTGTGCTGGGAAAGGGTTACAAAACTTATTGAGGAGCTACGGTTTTTCATAAATGTTTCCACATCTCTGTCCTCAAGACGGAAAATGTCAGGGTGCATTAAGCCTTTTTTGTACCAGCGGGAAATAAAGTCTGCCGTTGCATAAAGGGGAGAGGCCGGTGTGTCGGCAAGATCCTTTACAAGTTTGAGAACATCATCTTCTTCAGGTTCCGGCGTTGCTGCAAAGAAGTCATTGATTTTTCTGCAGGTGGTTTCGTATGCCTTTTTACCGGATACAGCTTCCGTATAGGCTCCGATCATGTGAAGGAAGGAATCTGCATTGCTGCCTGAAAAAATGACAGGGTAGTCGACGAATTCTTTTGACTTCAGTGCAAAGGCTTCTATGTCCTCCCATGTTGCAAGACGTTTTGTCTTGGTGCGTTCAAGTAAAAGCTTGTTTATATCTATTTCTGCGTTGTCGCTCAGAAGAGGCACCACGTAAACTTTTTCCCGGTCTTCTCCGTAACTTTTTGAAAGTTTCTGCTGTGATGTGGTCAGAGTGGAAAGAGCTTTCCATGAAACACCGCCTGATTTATTTTTGCTGATTTTTTCCGCAGCCTTCCTGGAATTAAGTCCCATGTAAGTTATGACCATAATGGTCTTATCAGAAATCTGCTGCTCAAGGGACTCATTCCTGTTCAGCACTACGAATTCTGTTTCAGGAGTCTGATTTTCTGAGTCCGCTAAATCTGAAAGATGTTCGTCTATTACTTTCTTGAATGCAGTAGCATAGTTTTCATCAAGTCCGTAGAATGCAATCTGAGTTGGAGTTACTTTTTTTGGTGCATTTGATTTTTTTGTATCGGTTGTGAGGATGGCTACAGCAGTTGAAACTGCGGCTACAGCGAAGCATAGAACTAAAAGTTGTATAGTGTTTTTTTTTGCTTTTTCCATGAAATTTAGTGTAACACAAAAATGCTTCAGTGAAAATTGAAATTAATTAAAATTTCCCATATAATCATAAGGAATCTCCAGGCATTTTGTTTTGGGAGACGATCCATATTTAAACTTGGCATAGCGGCATTTTAACTGGCGGTGAAAATTTTGAATACAGATTTATGGACTGAGATAAGCAGGATTCTTTTTGATTTTTCTGAAACAATATTTGTTCCTTCCGGAGATGATTCTTCCCCGACTGATGTTCTTTACCTGGTCATGATTCTTATCCTCATACTTGGAACTGCCGTGATTCTGTACGGGACAGTAAGCTTTATTGTCCGCCTTGTTCAGCTGAGGAATCAGAAAAATAAGTTCGAGTTTTTCATAAACAGCATCAAGGATGATTTTAAGAAATCCTTGGAAAAAATTAATGAGAATCTGCAGAAACAGCTTGAAGATTATAAGGATGCCGCTGAAGTTACAGAGGAGCTTCCCGGACTGAAACTTGATTTCACGAATTTTTCCCAAAAGGAAGACATCGCTTCGGATTATATCGGGAACATTAATGAGGATGCATTTCAGGTTCTTATCAGCGAGTGCAGAAAACTTGGTGAGCAAATTGATTCTCACACAAACAGGAAATCAAATTCCAATAAAATAAGCCAGCTGGTATTCAGGATTGCACTGAAAATGGGATACTCTGAAAAAATAGCTACAGTATTTTTTTGTGCTGCAATGATTTATGATGCAGGTTGTCTTGAAAGTCCTTCAGAATATTTCAGGCGGGAAATTTTAACTGCCGACGAGAAAAAGGATTTAAATTTTCATGTGCTGCGGGGGCTGGAATATATAAATTTCATACCGGACCAGATATATGTTTATTTCTTTGAGGCATGCACCTTCCACCATGAGAACATTGATGGAAGTGGTTTTCCTGAAAATCTTAGGGAAAAAGAAATACCGTACATTGCAAGGCTCATCCATGTTGTTGAAACTTATCTTGCCCTTACAAGAAAGAGAGTGTATCGCATTCCTGTATCAAAGAAGAGGGCCATTGTTATTTTGAAGCGAAATTCTGAGAGCTTTGACCAGGAAATAGTTGATGTTCTTGCTACTTTGACGTGAATATAGTAAATTAGGATGGTGATTCTTTAAGAAATCCAATTTTCAGAGACGACCTTAAAAATGAGACGTTTTTTGGCAGCTCCGTTTAAGCACTTAGAGATTCGGCAGGCATCTCATCAGGATTTATCAGTGGTGCCCGTTATTATTTGGACCAATCATTCGGAGGGGTCTTCCAGGACTTTTTGTGCTGGAGGTTTCCGGAACTATATATATTTTATTTCAGGAGAAAAAAATGTGTGGAATTGTAGGTTATATCGGTGAAAAGGATGCTACACCGGTTCTTGTTAATGCACTTAAGAAACTTGAATACAGAGGATATGACAGCGCAGGTGTTGCAGTTTTTGATGGAGAAGGTGTTGTAGTAAAGAAGGTCAAGGGTGCCCTCAGGTGTCTTGAAGAACGTCTTTCCAAGGAAGTGGTAAGAGGTAATCTTGGTATCGGTCATACACGCTGGGCAACTCATGGTGAACCTAGTGATACAAATGCTCATCCCCATACAAACCTGAGCGGAAGCATAGCAATTGTTCATAACGGAATTATTGAGAACTATGCAAAGCTTAAGGCCTGGCTCCAGGAACAGGGTGTTGTATTCAAGAGCCAGACTGATACTGAAGTCATCGTTCATCTCATCAATTATTTCTATGAAGAGGGCGGAGATATTTTTGATGCAGTCCTGAATGCAATTCACCGTCTTGAAGGAAGCTTCGCTCTTGGTGTTGTCTGCAGGGATTATCCTGACAGAATCATTGCTGCACGCAAGGAAAGTCCTCTCATCATTGGTCTTGGAAAAGGTGAGAATTTTATTGCAAGTGATGTTCCTGCAGTTCTTGAGCACACAAGGGAAGTTTATTTCCTTGAACAGAAGCAGCTCGCGGTTCTTTATGCTGATCACGTTGACCTTTTTGATGAGGACGGTAACAAGGTAATCCAGAAGCCTTTCCATGTTGACTGGGATCTTTCCAGCGCAGAAAAGAACGGATATCCTCACTTCATGCTCAAGGAAATCCATGAACAGCCTAAAGCTCTTTTGGATACAATGCGTCCACGTCTTGTTTATGACGGGGAAAAGCCGTCAGATATTCAGTTTGAGGAAGTCAAGCTTACAAATGATGACTGGAAGAATGCAAAGAGAATCGTGATTACAGCTTGCGGTACAGCATACCATGCAGGTGTTGTGGCACGCTATGCCTTTGAAAAGATTGCACGCATTCCTGTAGTTGTTGATGTTGCCAGTGAATTCAGATATTCAAATCCTATTCTTAACAGGGATGATATTTTCATTATCATTTCCCAGTCCGGAGAAACGGCGGATACTCTTGCAGCTCTCCGTCTTGCAAAGGAACAGGGGGTCCATGTTATAGCAATCACTAACTGCGTAGGTTCTTCTGTAAGCCGCGAAGCTGATGATGTAATTTATACCTGGGCAGGTCCTGAAATTGCTGTCGCATCAACAAAGGCTTATACAACCCAGCTTATGTGTCTCTATCTTCTTGCATTGAAGTGTGCAAGTGCCAGAGGAACTGTAGGCGGTGAAGAATACGCCAAGCTTCTTACAAGTTTGGCTTCCCTCCCTGAAAAGACGGAAGAGGCTCTTAAGGACCAGAGTTCAATCCAGAAGTTCGTCAGCCGCCACTACAATAAGGATAAGGTGTTCTTCATAGGCCGCCAGTTTGACAACGCAACAAGTCTTGAATGTGCTCTCAAGCTCAAGGAAGTAAGCTATATGCACAGTGAAGCTTATGCTGCAGGAGAACTTAAGCACGGACCTATTGCTCTTGTTGATGCTTCCACACTTGTTGTTGCGAATGCTACTTTCAGTGCAATGTATGACAAGATCAAGAGCAATATACAGGAAGTTGCAACTCGTGGAGCTGCAACACTTGCTGTTACACAGGAAGGATGCACAACTTTTGAAGGCGTAGTTGATGAAACAATTTTTGTTCCTGCGGTTGAAGAAATCTTTATGCCTATAATTTCAATTGTACCTTCACAGCTTTTTGCATATTACTGTTCAGTAATGAGGGGTAATGATCCTGATAAGCCTCGTAACCTTGCAAAGTCTGTTACAGTTGAATAATGAACTTCATCTTTGAGAACTCGATGTACATGGCCCTGAAATTTCAGTGTTCTGAACTCGTTCGGCATCTGTAAAAAAAAACTGTTGGAAACTATATTTTGCAGATGTCTTAATGTTTATGTGAACCGTGAGCCTAGGGATTTTCCCTAGGTTTTGTTTTGGAAGGACATCTTTAATGTCCTCGAAGAATTTATTTATGGAAAATATACTTATCGCCAGCAACAGCAGTTCCACTATGACTCTCATTTCTGAATTCATGTCCCGTGAAGAGGTGGAGCGGATTGTTCCGTGCCAGAGTGCAGAAACTGCGAGACGAAATATTATTGAAACTCCCTTTGATCTTATTGTAATTGATACGCCTCTGACTGATGAGTACGGAGAGGATCTTGCTGTTTACGCTGCTGACAAATCTTCCGCGGGAATTATTCTGGTTGTTGATGACAAAGTTGTTGCAAGCATAGGAAGAAATGCTGAGTCCTACGGAATTTTTGTCATGGGCAGAAATGAGGGACCTTCTTTTTTTTATCAGGCTGCCAGATTGCTTGCTGTCAGCCGTAAGCGTGTAATGTATCTTGAAAATGAAAAGCTCAGACTGCAGAAACGGCTTGATGAAATGAAAATAATTGACCGCGCGAAGATTGTTCTCGTGCAGGTCCTGAAGATGACTGAAGTTCAGGCCCAGAGATATATTGAAAAGCAGAGCATGGACTTGCGTCAGTCACGTCTTACTGTTGCAGAAAATATTTTGCGCACCTACGATTACTGAATTTTTACTGATTCCTTATAGCGGAATAGCAAAGTTGACATAATTCTTTATTTCAGTGCATCTCCGAAAATTATGTTGACTGTTTTTTCCGAGCCTTTTTTATTTTGTCAGCAGCTTTGTATAGTGTTTTTTTTTCGCATGGTTGACAAGGGGTGTTTAAGACTTTAAAATAATAAGTCATATCTGAAAGCTTTTTTTTAGATATGACTGCGACTTTTGGTCTTTGAAATCACAGAGATAAAAGAATCGCGTTTTTTAGTTACTGCTGAAAATTGCAATTTTTAGCGGTTCCTGATACAAAGAGCTTCATGTGGAGCTGCGGAGAGTCGTAAAACTTTTTGGTTTTAATCGTAGGAGAATAACGTTAATGGAAAAGATACCTCTTAAGGACAAGTACGCTGGATATTTTAAGCAGCTGGCATCAGTTTCTCAGGCGGCAAGCAAAATTGATGAAACAAATGTATATCAGCCAGGAAATCCTGCAACTCGCAAAATTATGGACGCTCTTGTTTGCGAAAACATTTTGCCTGAAAGCAGAATCGCAAATGTTGAAAACTTTGAAAATTTTTATGACCAGGTTAAGTCAGGAAAACACGGTCTCATTCTTATGGAACATTATGCAAATACAGACCTTCCTGCACTTTGTTATATGCTTGAGCATTCAGGAAACGAAAAGCTTGCGGACCTTTCAAAAAGAATTGTTGCGATTGCTGGGATGAAGCTTAATGAAGATAATCCTGTAGTAAGAGCGTTTGCTGAAAGTTTTTCCCGTGTTGTTATTTATCCTACACGCAGTTTGAATAAAAATGAACAGAATGCACAGAGTGAGGAAGAAGCAAAGGCTGAAGCAATGAAGGCAAGAAAAATTAATCTTGCTGCAATGCGTGCAATGGATACATGCAAGAGAAACGGAGAAGTTATTCTTGTATTCCCGAGCGGTACTCGCTATCGTCCAGGAAACCCTGAAACAAAGCGCGGTCTCAGAGAGATTGACAGCTATCTTCGTATGTTTGACATTGTAATTCTTGTTAGCATTAACGGAAGCATTCTTACAATCCAGAATGAAAATATGGTGGAAGATCTTGTCGGTCCTGACAAGATGGTATTCGCTGCAAGTCCTGTAATTGAATGCAAGTCTTTCCGCAAAGATTATATGGCTTCTCTTCCTGAGACAGAAGAAGACCCTAAGCAGAAGATGATTGATCATGTAATGGAAATTCTTGAAGCCCAGCATGAAGAAATTGAAAAAACAAGATAAAGGAATATCAGGGAACTGGATTCTGTTCCCTGATTCATACTGATTTTAGACTGCTGGAGACGGCAGTTTTTTTTATGGGGAGTAAAATGAAAAAAGTATTTAACGTTGTATTGCTTGCTGCAATTCTTTTAGGTCTGTCTTTAAGTTCCTGTGCAAGTACCAGGGCCGGTTCATCTTCTGCGGAAGATAAAACTGAATGGTACGGCATAAGTTCCGTAGACCAGCTGAAGGGCAAATGGCTCTGCCCGGATGACGGAACCTATTATGCTTATCCTGCGGAATTTAATGGTGACGGAAAAAATTATCTCGTCTATGCAATGGCTGAAGTTGATGCAACTGATGAATGGAAGTCACTTTCTGATGAAGTGAAGCTTACTCTGGATGAGCTGTGGGAAAAAAATAAGACGGAAGCAATGGTCGTTTATTCTGATAAATTTGGAAATACTTTTCCTTGCGCTGAGTCAAACGGTTGTGTAATTAATCTTGAATTCAGAAAGGAAGGCAATAAGATTTACCGACGACAGGTTTATTATTTTTCTGAATTCGTTTTGAACCAGAACCTTGATTTCTTTATGCTCAACGAAAATGAGAATCTTTTGAAAGAAAGAGGTGTCTTCCGTACAAACAGTATGACAATGCCGGACATGAGTGAAGGCACCCAGATTTATTTTCAGCTCTAAGCAATCAGGGTATCAGGAAAATATTTTCTGGAGATGACTGCAAGTTTTTTTTCTTGAAAGTCCAGGACGAAAAATATCGCGTTTCAAAGTTTTCTCCGGTAATTATAATTTCAGAGCCCTTCATTAATTTTTTGATGCATTATTTTTTTTCAGAAGAGGGATTTTCTTTTGTATATGAATTTTCTTCTTCTGAAATTATTTTGGCAATCTTCTTGGCAAGTCCTGGATTTGTCATAAGAATTTCCGTAAAATACATTTCGCGTTCCACCTCTATTTTTTTATAAATTTTTGGATGATACCGTTTGAGCAGAAGGTCACGTTCCAGACGCTTGTGCACAATCTTTTTCATTGCTTCCTCATTCTTCTCAAAGATTTTTTCTTCAAGCTGGCTGTGACGTAAATTGATTTTATCTTCAAGCTGCTTGATGATATTTTCTTTCTGCATATCAACAACAGGATCATTTTCCGTGAGACTTTCAATTTGCGTTGAAAGCATGTCAAGAAATTCATCCTCGTTTGCATCAGTCCAGTATTTTTTTGCGACAATAAGATCAGGATCCTCGCAGGAAGAAAAATTAAAATTGTTTTCCGAAATCATTTTTTCTGCGAGTGTCTGTGCAATTGAAACCATAAATTTCTCGGCGTCATTTCCGAATGCCCACTCAAATTCTTCTGTGATTGCAGTTACCGTTTTTTCTGTTTCACCTTTAATGTCTTCAGTTTCGTAAGGTTCTTTGATATTAGCTTTGCTGAGTGCAAGAGGTATTTTGGAAAAGACAGCTCTTTCCCGGATTAATTTTTCTGCGCCGAAGCTCTTGAGCATTTTGTTTACAGAAGAATCGTGTCCTGCTATATAGAATTTTATGTTACGCTTCTTGTATTTTTCGTAAAGGATGACAAGTCTCTGGCTTGCAGTTAAATCTACGCTGGAGATTCCGCTTGAATCAATGATAATAAGTCTTGTGTCTTCATTTATCTTTTCTTCAAGTTCAGTGCAGAACTGATTTATGTTTGCGTAGAAAAGTGGTGCGGAGAATCTGTAGATTATTACGTTCCTTATTTGGGATGAATTTTTTTTGCTGACATCATGGAACCCGTCAACGTTTTTTATTATTCCCAGAAAACTTGTGGCAGGTTTTGATTGTCTGATGATGAATGTAACAGATGAAAGAAGAAGACCTACAAGTACACCGTAAATTGTTCCGAAAATCAGTACAGAAAAAAATGCTGCATAAAAAATAAGGTATTCACTTTTATCAACTTTGCGGAATTTTGCCGCAAGCTTAAATTCAAGAATTCCTGCTAATGAGGAAATAACAATTCCTGTAAGAATCGGAACCGGCAGATATTCAATGAACTCTGTTCTAAAGAGAACAATCAACAGCATGAAGATGCCTGACGAAAAACTCATTATCTGGCTTTTAACTTTGAACTGGTCTGCCATACCTGTTCTTGAAACACTTCCGTTTACAGGGCAGCATCCGAAGAGGCTTGATGAAAAATTTGCAGCCGCATAAGCCATAATTTCTTTCCGGGAATTTATTTTGTCTTCATGCTTCATTCCTATGTTGTTTGTAGCAAGAAGGGTTTCAGATAAAATGACAACTGCAATTGTAAGACTTGGTACAACAATCTGATTTTTATATTCCCATACAAGTTTAAGATTTGGAATGTGAACAAGAGGTAATCCTTTTTCTACATGAGGCAGTGTCCTGACTCCGAATGAAT
The DNA here is from genome assembly GCA_045642665.1 of Treponema sp. GTDB lineage: Bacteria > Spirochaetota > Spirochaetia > Treponematales > Treponemataceae > Treponema_D. Next base: position 44,330 of record JAZUJH010000023.1, on the reverse strand, counting down.
CAAGTTTAAGAAAATATGTTGCAAGGGCTCCAAGTGCCATGAGAATAATTTGCATTGGAATTTTAGGAAAGAATTTTTTCCCTGTAATGCACAGAGCAACTGTCAGGGTTCCAAGAAGAAATGAAACTGCGTTGAAGTGGGCAATCTCTTTGTAAAGATGAATCAAAAGTTCAATAAAATATTCGTCGCTTCCTGCACTTCCTCCGAAAAGTTTTGGAATCTGCATCAGAATAATTACTACTCCGATACCAGTTATGAATCCTCCCATGACAGATTCCGATATGAATTTTATGAGCCTGTCCGCGTGACATAAAAATAAAATCAGAAGCCAGATGCTCACCAGAAAAGTTATTGCTCCGTTCATGGCAATTGCATTTTCACTTGCGGCTGCTATTCCCGCTGCTGCAAGTATGCCCCCAGTCAAAGCGGCTGGCGCTGCATCAACTCCAAAGAAAAATCTTGGAGAAGTTGTGGTCAGGCTGAACAGAATTGTAGGAAGAATTGAACCGTAAAGTCCGTATGCCACAGGGAGTCCTGCGACGGAGGCATATCCCATTGATATTGGAATTGATATTAAGCATATAATTAAACCTGCTGATAAATCTTGTAAAAAATTTTGAAACTTATAGTCCTTTGGTATTGTCATATTTTATAAGCGTAACACAATTTTTAGTAAAATCTATAAGTTTTGTTATGTAAATGTAATTTTAAGTATTATAATGTATACTTGAAAAGACAACAGCGAGAGCGTTTTCTAATAAAACATTAAGGAGCAGAACATGGAAACTATACTCGATTTAGGTCATTACACATTTCCTTCCATGCTTGAAAATTCTGTAAAAAAATTTGGTGAACGTCCAGCACTTTCACTGGTAAACGGTAATCCTATAACATATAAGGAAATACAGGAACAGAGTGTTTGTGTCGCAAAAAAGTTTGCAGCCTTAGGTCTGAAGCCTGGAAACAAGATAGGTTTATGGGGAACAGGTTGTCCTAACTGGGGCGTAACATATTTTGGTATTGTAAATTATGGAATGATAGCAGTTCCTCTGCTTCCTGATTTCAGTAAAAATGAAGTTGAATCAATTATCATTCACTGCGGTGTAGATGCTCTTGTTGTTGGTGAAAAACTTTATGAACGTATCAAGGATCTTGGCAACAAGCTTCCTGCATCAATTATCAGGCTTGAAGATTATACTCTCATAAAAGGTGATGCCGAAGCATTTGCATCTGCAGACTCTGTTGAACTGTCAGAATATGAAGTAAAAGAGGATGACACTGCATCAATTATTTATACTTCGGGAACAACAGGCCGCTCCAAGGGAGTTGAGCTTAGCCATAAAAGTCTTGTATGGAATGCCGTTCAGGGACAGACAATGCATCGTGTAAACAAGCTTGACCGTTGCCTTTCTTTCCTGCCTTTAAGCCATGTCTATGAGTTCACGATCGGTTTCTCCATGCAGATCATGAACGGTGCCTGCGTTTATTATCTGGGGAAGCCTCCTGTTGTTTCAGCGCTCATTCCTGCTTTTGCAAAGGTTCAGCCTACAATTGTTTGTTCTGTTCCTCTGGTAATGGAAAAAATTTTCAAGTCAAAGGTTCTGCCCGCGTTTAACACGAACAAGTTGGTTAAGTTTCTTTATCATCTTGCTCTGTTCCGTAAAATCTTTCATAAGAAAGCCGGCAAGCAGCTAAAGAAGACTTTCGGCGGACATATTGTGTTTTTCGGTATAGGAGGAGCTAAGGTTGATCCTAAAGTTGAACGCTTCATGAAGGAAGCAAAATTTCCGTACGCAATAGGTTACGGTTTGACAGAAACAGCTCCTCTTCTTGCCGGAAGCGGACCTCGTTACACACTTCCGGGAACAATCGGTCATGTTCTTATGGGCGTTGACCTGAAGCTGAATAATCCTGACCCTAAAACTGGAATTGGTGAAGTTGTTGTAAAAGGTCCTAATGTCATGAAGGGGTATTACAAGGATGAAGCTCTTACAAGGGAGGCGTTTACTTCTGCAGATGACAGTGTCGGCGAAGGATATTTCAGGACAGGTGATTTAGGTTCCCTTGAAAAGAAGAAGGGGCTTGTCCGTTTAAGTCTGAAGGGACGCAGCAAGAATATGATTCTCGGACCAAGCGGTGAAAACATTTATCCTGAAGACATAGAATTTGTTTTGAACCAGCATCCAATGGTTAATGAGAGTCTTGTTGTTGAAGATGATAACGGTCTTGTTGCTCTGGTTCAGGTTGATGAAGAAAAACTTGAGCAGGAAGTAAGAAAGAATATTGAGTCAAAGCCTAATCTTACGGACATTGCGGAAGAAATTAAGCGTGATATGGCTTACCGGAAGGAAGCGATTCTCAGTGAGATACAGTTCTTTGTCAACACGAAGGTAAACAAGAGTTCTCATATCGGTAAGGTTCAGACTGTTGACAAGTTTGAAAAAACTGCAAGCCAGAAAATTAAGCGATACCTTTATGACCTTAGGACAAAGGTAAGGGGAAAACTTAAGAAGTAGTTCCAGATTTTCCGTATGTACTTATAAAAAGTCATTGTCTCCTGGCAGTGGCTTTTTTTTATAGCAGCTATTGATTTTTTTATAACTGTATGTTTAAAATTGAAGCATTGAAAAACAAAATTAATATAAAAGTTCAAATGGAGAAGTTGTGAAAAATTCTTTTATTAAAATGCTGGGAGTACTGTTTTCTGTTTTTGTTTTATGTTTTTCCTGTTCCGGATACAATTATTTTGCCGATGCACGGATTATTCTTCCTGATGCAGGAGGAAGATCTGTTCAGGCCAACGGAGAATATGAAAAATCTGATATCTCAAAATATTCTGTTGTAATTGTTTATGAGGATTCTGAAGGAAAGTCTGTAACAATTCTTGATGATTTTTATGAAGGCGGCGATGAGATTTTACTTAAAAATCTTGATGCAAGTTTTTTATATAACATAAAAATCGTTGCCCTAACAGAAGCAGGCAAAGAGGTTGCCGTAGGTAGAAAAGGTTTTACTCTTGCACCGGGCAGAGCAAATAATGTTTCGGTGGCACTTAAGTTTGTTAACCAAAATAAACCAAAGACATCTTATATACCTAAAAACATAAGGACGATTGCCGGAAGCGGAGAAGCAATTGTCAAAAGCTATTATGAATTTTCAAAGGCCATGGAAGACAGCAGCATAAATACTGTCATTCTTGGTGCAGACATAAAGTTATCCGACTGGAACCCAATTGATTTTGCCGAATCAAAAGTTCTTGACGGAAATGGTTATATTATTGCACTTGAAGATCCTGGCGAAGGTCATATGTATCCTTATTATGAGACCTGTTTGGATGATAATGTTTATTATATTTATACGTCCCTGTTCAAAAAAAATAATGGTACTGTAAAAAATCTGAAAGTTGAAGGAAATATTTGTCCTGGAACTGAAACGAATTCAATTGGAAACAGAGTTTCTTTTGGAGGCCTCGCCATAGAAAATTACGGGCTCATTTTGAATTGTGAATGCAGCGTGGAATTTATGTATACTGATCCCGGTATCATAAAACCTTGCGGCGGAATTGCTTACGAGAATAAAGGTGAAATAGTGAATTCCGTTTATTCAGGTTATATTTATGTAACATATAATGCTGAATATAATGCAGGCAGGGACAATGATTATGGAGCCGTAGGTGGAATAGCAGGATATAATTCAGGAAAAATTTTCAATTGTCTTTGTACAGGTGAGCTGAGAGAATTTGCAAGCGGAGGAGATGAAAAATTTGTAAAGGAGGGAGGAATTGCCGGTTCCCTGAATAAAGCTGGGGGAAGGTCCTGCGAAATTTCTAATTGTTTCTTCCTGGTGAATGATCCAAATATCTTCAATCCTTCTTCTGGACGATATTTTTACTGTCATAATGGTCGTGGAGATAATTCATTTGTTTGTACCGGAGGATATTTTACATCCGTTGGTTTCAAAGTTTCCTGGGTAAATGCAAGTGGCCAGGAGAATGAAACAGTTTATGAAGCCCTGAACCGTATTGCAGAAAGTCATAACGGTTCGGAATATGAAATGAACAGGTGGTAGGAATTTTATTTTAAGCTGTTATGACATTGTTTTCATTGCAGGTGAAGCCGTAAAAAAAATAAAGCAACCCCATGCGTGAATGTTTTCTTCTCAGGGATTGCTTTGATTCAGATGCACCGGGAATTTTCTTAAACATTAAGGAAAAATGATTTTTTATTGTTTTCCGTATATTTAAAATCTGAATCTGTCATTGAATTCTTTTCTGACATTCTCATCTGCCTGCTGTTCTGTTATGTATCCTGAAAAATATTGCTGATAGCAGTTAAGAATTATTTCTTCCATGATTGCATCAAAATTGCTGAGCCTTGTATATTTGATTGCATCCGCACATTGTATCATGGTACCGTAATAATTCTGTCCTCCAAGAAAACTGTTTCCGTAATCTGATTTTGAACGTTCGGTCATTACAGCTCTGTTATTTACGAAGATGTTTTCATCAGCTGAAAGTTTCTTCATTATTTCTGTATTGCAGGTAAGAGCTTTTATGAATGCTGAAACTTCTTTTGCATTATCTGTTCCTTCTGCTGCACAGAACCAGTTTCCGCCCCAGTTAAAGGGTGCAGGTCCTTTGCAGAAAGCCCAGTCCCCGAATGATTCCTGTGAGATTTCAAATTCATTATAATAGTTCATGTCCGACATTGTTGCCATTACATAATCAATGAACCACTGTGGTCCAAAATAACCGAACACTTTTCCATAGGATTTCATACCGTCTATCCATGCAGCTGACCATTGGTAAGTGTTTGTTGTATAATCCTTGTCCAGAAAGTTCTTTGCCTGTCTGGTCCATCCTCTGTAAGTTTTGTCCATTTTATATTCAAAATTATTTACAAGGGAAGTTGTTCGTGCTGAAGTGTATGGTCGCTGTGTTTCGTTAAGAGCACCTGTCATGTAATAGCCTTTTTCTTTTACAAGTCTTGAGGTTTTTTCAAAGTCCTTCCATGACTTGATCTTTTTCTGTACTTTTGCAGGATCATCTGTGCCGAAAACTGCTTTCGCAATGGAGCGTCTGTAAATGAAACCTGAAGGGCAGATTTCATCGGCAAGAGCTTTGAGTTCACCGTTTACGTTTGTTCCGATGTCAACGGAATACCGGAACTGGTTTTTGATATCTGAATCTGTGAATCCTAGGTCCTTCCTGAGGTCAAGGGTATAGTTCAGGTCAATGTATTTGTTCATATAATCAGGTTCGACAAGGAACAGGTCAATTCGTTCTTCTGGTGAAAGTTTTCTGTTTGACACTAAGGCTTCATCTATCATATTCTGATAACTGTTGCTCATATTCGGTGTGATTATAAAATTTACCTGCACATTGTCTGGGATAATACCTGTGTCCCTGATGTACTGATTGTAGTAATCCTGGATCAGGTTATTCCAGCTTGCAATGTTCAGTGTCCTTCCGCCTTCTGAAAATCTTTGGAAGCTTTCCTGTGCAAGGGCCGGAAAAGCAATAAGATTTGCAAATGCTAGTGCCGTAATCATAATTTTTTTCTTGTTTTTTTTCATGCAGGTCCCCGTTTATTATTTCTGTCGTGCCAATGAACTCTTATAATTTTATAGGGCGAAAGATGAAATGTCAATATTTGTTTTAATTCCATAAGTTCATTATCATTGTTTATGGGTATCGCTCCAGAAGCGGACTTTGAGTTTAGGGTATCTCTAAAAATTATTTTTTGGAGATGACGACGAGTTTTAATCTTTGAAATTTTATTTGGGTTTTCTTGGTTTGCTGTTCCGGGAGCCCTGGAATGTTCTGCGGAATTTATTTCTTCTAAAATTTTCTTGATTCTTTTGTTTTCGGTACAGACAATGCCGTCACCAGTAGTCATAATGGCAGGCCGGCTGAATAAGTCCTGCATGCAAGCAGTTCTTCGTCCGCAGGATTTATTTCTCAGAATGCAATTCTGATTGGCCGGGTACCTTGTATGTGCCATTTCCCGGGACTAGTTATTTCTTTTGCCTGAATTGTCTTTCAAGACCATGGATTTCTTTGTAAAAATTTTTATCATACCATGTTCTGCTTATTTTCAGGGTCCTTTCATCGTAGTTTATGCGTTCAAATACCTGTGAAAGTTCATCCCTGAAGTTATTTTTCCAAAGAAATTTTATAAATGCAATCTGGATTTCGTTATCATAAGATGAAGCAAGAATTCTCTCGTATTCTTTTTTGACTTCATCTGTACCTGATGTTCTTTCTTTTACTGCAAGATAAAGTATATTTATTTTTGGACTCTTTCTAAGCATTTCATCTTTCTGCATGAGCTTATTTAAGATTTTAAGGGACTCCTCATATTCTTCGGTTGAATATAATGCGGCCGATATCTTGTAAAGCAGTTCGCTGTCATCAAGAAACGGACTTTTGTTTTGCGATGTATATATTTCGAGGGCTTCGGCATAGCGTTTTTTTTCCATCAGGGCATCAGCATAGTTTATAAGGTTTGTGAAAGTTGCTGAAAATTTTGCCTTCTGTTCAAGCTCTTCAAATTTTTGTGAAGGCTTGATTATTTTTATTACAGAGTCCCTTGCGTTTTCAATTCTTGTTCTTGAAAAAAGATCAGGCAGAATTTCAACTATAAGGTATGCAAGACCTCCGATTCCCGGAAGAAAAATGATTATATAAATCCACATGCTGCTTCTTCTTGTTTTGATGATATGAATTAAACATAAAAGCTGAAGTACATAAACTAAAATATAGGGCATGTAAATTTACCTCGTGAAAATGATTTTACTTCCTTCATGGAAAAAGCGATTTGATTATATTATATAGCAATAAAAAAATCAATAAAAAAAACTGCTCCCCAAAGATGGAAAGCAGTTTCCTGATTATTAATTTCTTATTTGGATATTAATTGTCAGATGTTAATTAGCACAAGCCCTGTGCCATCATAGCACGTGCAACCTTGAGGAATCCGTAGATGTTTGCACCGGAAACGTAATCACCTTCTGTTGCATATTCTTTTGCTGTGTTCCAGGAGTTGTCGTGAATCTGTGTCATGATGCTCTTGAGCTTTGCATCAACTTCTTCCTTGGACCAGGAGAGACGTTCTGAGTTCTGGCTCATTTCGAGACCTGAAACTGCAACCCCACCAGCGTTTGAAGCCTTACCAGGTGCGAAGCGAACATTGTTCTTCTGGAGGTATGCAATAGCTTCTGCACGTGTTGGCATGTTTGCGCCTTCTGCAACAAGTTTAACACCGTTTGCTACGAGCTTTTCTGCATCTTCGAGGTAGATTTCATCCTGTGTTGCACATGGGAATGCATAATCTGCTTTAACACCCCAAGGTTTTTCACCGGCAAAATATTTAGCTGTTGGGTACTTCTTAACATATTCAGAAATACGAGCTTTTGTGCTAGCAAGTTCTGTAATATATGCAAGCTTTTCTGCATCAATACCATCTTCATCAAGGATGTATCCGCTTGAGTCAGAAAGTGTGATTACCTTTCCGCCGAGCTGGTTGATCTTTTCTGTAGCGTACTGTGCAACGTTACCCTTGCCGGATACGAGACATGTCTTTCCCTTGAAGTCTGTTCCCATCTTTGCGAGCATGCATTCTGCAAAGTAGATGAGGCCGTAACCTGTAGCTTCCGGACGAATCAATGATCCTCCGAAGTCAAGTCCCTTACCTGTAAGAACACCTGTCCAGACGTTTGCGATTCTCTTGTACTGTCCGAACATCCAAGCCACTTCGCGTCCACCGACACCCTTGTCACCGGCTGGAACGTCTGTGTCTGCACCGATGTGACGGTAGAGTTCTGTCATGAAGCTCTGGCAGAAACGCATAACTTCTGCATCTGATTTTCCGTGTGGATCGAAGTCTGAACCACCTTTTCCACCGCCCATTGGAAGTGTTGTAAGGCTGTTCTTGAGAACCTGTTCAAATCCGAGGAACTTGAGAACGTCGAGACCAACTTCCGGAGAGAAGCGGAGACCTCCCTTGTAAGGTCCGATTGCACTGTTGAACTGAACACGGAAACCACGGTTAACATGTGCAACACCCTTGTCATCTGTCCAAGGAACACGGAACATAATGATTCTTTCCGGTTCAACAAGGCGTTCAAGTACTGCTGTCTTTTCCAATTCAGGCATTTTTTCTACAACAGGTGAAATTGTTTCGAGAACGAGGCCTGCAGCCTGAAGAAAGTGATCCTGATCGGCATAGCGTGCGCTAATGTCATCCCATACACGTTTACAATAAGCGTTTGTGATCTTGTATTCCATTTAAATAACTCCTGAATGTCCCTGCCGAAGCCGGAAATCTTTAACCATGATAAAATAAATTCAGTTTTTTGAAAAGTAGAAAATGAATATTTATACATTTTTTTTTTACTTTTTTTTCATTTCGGCGTAAATTTCAATTCTAGTGGATTTTCTGCAATTAGGATTGTAATTATTGGAAAGTTTTTCAACGAACAGAAGTCCGTATTTTTCTGGACAGCTTATCTTCCGGAAGATTTCAGCATCTCTTTTGCACCATGTTTTTTGGCTTGGGATTCTGCTCCAAGAAATTGTTCCATGGGGCTTTTTTTGCCGGCGGAACTGATTTTCTGGCGGAGTTTTTTTCAAAGGCATCAGAACCTAAGCAGGAAGGGAATCTGCGACGGATTTTGTCTGTGTAATTTTTTTTCAGGGGTATGTTCGTGCTCATTGAAGGGAATAAGTTTTCTGAGGTTTCTGTGTTTCAGTGATAACCGGAAATGCCTGATTCCTTAAGCTGTATATGCAGTTTCCTTTTTAAGAAGGACAGTGGAAGTATTGGTCTGTGTTTCTCGTAAGTCGTTTGCTCCCTATTTTTTCCTGTACAGTTTTTTGATTATATTTTTTTTCATGTCAAGGAGTATGTATTTTTATGCAGAATTTTGTTCCGATTTTTACAATATTTATGTAAAGTCTGAAAAAACTTTAATAAATTGAATTTTCCGGTATCTTTCTGGCTTATTCCATGCTGTCTTATGGGTGCAGGTATTATCGGGAATTTCCTGGAAGTTTGATTTCATTCATATTTATATTTAGTAGTCAAGTCCTGAAATATTCTTCCATTTTCTTCAGATGAAATCTAAAATCTGTAGGGATGTTTCTAGTATTCTAGTATGTTGACAAATGAAAATTATGGTGTAAAATTCAGTGAATTCAAATATCAGAGGTATTTTATGATTCAGAGAAAGCCACTTGTTACTGACTTATACACAGCAGATCCTTCGGCAAAAGTTTTTGACGGTAAGATTTACATTTATCCTTCACATGACCGCGACATTGATGTTGCGAACAATGATAACGGTGACCAGTATGACATGCAGGACTATCATGTTTACGTTATGGAAGACACAGAAAAGCTTCCTGCTGACTGCGGAAAGGTTCTTGAGGTAAAGGATATTCCATGGGCATCTAAGCAGGTCTGGGCTCCGGACTGTACAAAGAAGGGGGATACATATTATTTCGTTTTCCCGGCCCGTGACAAGGAAGGGATGTTCAGAATAGGTGTTGCCACATCAAAGAATCCTGCTGGACCTTTTACTCCTGAAGCAAATTATATTGAAGGTTCCTATTCAATTGATCCTTGTGTTTTTGTTGATGATGACGGAAGCCAGTATTTGGGTTTCGGCGGAATCTGGGGAGGACAGCTTGATAAGTACAGGAACAATGTTTACAGTGAAGCAAACAGGGAAGCAGAAGGTGATGAACCTGCTGTCTGCGGAAAAATCGCTAAGTTTGCAGATGACATGAAGTCTCTCGCTGAAGCTCCACGTGATGTTGTTGTTCTGGATGAAAACGGGGAACCTCTTAAGGGAAAAGATCATGAGCGACGTTATTTTGAAGCTCCATGTATTTTCAAGAGAAACGGAATCTATTATTATTCTTATTCGACAGGTGATACACATAATATTGTCTATGCAACAAGTGACAATGTTTATGGTCCTTATACATACCGCGGTGTAATTCTTAAGCCTGTTCTCGGATGGACGAATCATCATTATTGTGTTGAGTTCAAGAACAAGTGGTATCTTTTCTACCATGACTGTGAACTTTCCAAGGGCGTTAACCAGAAAAGAAATATTAAGTTCATGGAAATGTTCTTCAATGATGACGGAACAATTCAGACTTCCGAAGATTTAGTTCAGGCATAAATTTATTTCACCATAAAGCACAGGCTGTTATAAAATGGGCCTGTGTTTTTTTTGTCTCAGGGAAACTGATTTTTACTTGGCCGGAGCATGCATTGTGTTATCTGATTTATGTTAATTTGTTTTAATTATAGTGCAACTCTGTAAACACTAATTGAGGTGAACCGTCGAGTTTAAAACCGCTGAATTGGTGCGGTTTTAAACATCGCATCTCTAAAGTTACCTCTACAAAACTGAAGTTTTTGGGGGTTCCCTATAATGACTTCTGCCCAGGGATATTTTGTTTCAACAGTTTGCCTGAAATTCTTGTTCTGCAGCTACCGGATTCTTTTAAGAATAATCTTGATAAACATGAAACCTCATATCCGACTCCGTAAGTTCCGGAGGGAATATGAGGTTTCATGTTATGCTATGTTATGCTACTTCAATACCGTAGTGACCGCAGAGAGCAGCAAGACCTCCCTGGAATCCGCTGCCGATTGCATTGAACTTCCAGTCCCCGTTGTTCTTGTAAAGTTCCCCGACAACTATTGCTGTTTCAATGGAGAAGTCTTCGCCAAGGTCGTAACGGATAATTTCTTCACCGCTGTCCTGGTCTACAATGCGGATAAATGCATTTGAAACCTGACCGAAATTCTGTTTTCTTGCCTCAGCATCGTAGATTGTACATGTAAATGCAATCCGTTCAATGTTTGCAGGAACCTTTGAAAGGTCAACCATAATCTGTTCGTCGTCACCGTCGCCGCCGCCTGTTCTGTTATCGCCCATTGATTCTACGGAACCTGAAGGATGCTTGGGGTTGCTGTAGAAAATGAATTCCTGTTCAGTAGGGCAGCGTCCGTTTGCTCCAACCATGAATGCTGATGCGTCAAGGTCAAAATCGGCACCCGTAAATGCGTTTACATCCCAGCCGAGACCTACCATAAGATTTTTGAGTGACGGTTTTCCTTTTGTAAGATCAACTTTCTGACCTTTTGAAAGACTGATTGCCATAATTTAATCTCCTATAAATTTTTGAATCTCCGGAATCTGTGAAAACTGTGATTCCCGGAAACAAAGTTAAGAACCTTGATACTAAAAGCAGTTTCTGTTCCTTCAGTAAAAATAAGAAATGCCCCGTGAAAACTGTTTACGCATTTGCAGGTCTTGAAGGTGCCCCCAGTTTCTGGTTAAATTCATTCTTAATCTTTTCAAGTTTCTTTGCATCTTCAATGCGTTTCTTGCTTCCCTCTGCCTGAATTTTATTGACCTCTTCAATTCCGCTGACAATTGTTTTCCATGTTGCTTCGAGAGTTTCTGCGGTTATAGAATTCTGGCTTGAAAGCTGCATTGCAGTCTTTGCAGTTTCAACTGTGTTCTGTGCATTTCTGATCATCATCTCATTCATTTTCTTGTCAAGGTCAGAAAGAGATTCTGTCATCAGTTTCTGTCGCTTGAGCATGATTGCCTGGGCTATTCCCTGTTTCATGATTGGAAGACCGATGAGGAAATATTCATTTACCTTCCCAATGATGTTATAGTTGGTAAGCTGCTGAATGTTGATCTGAGGAAGTGACTGCAGCGCAACATTCTGTGCCGTGAGAAGCATTGAATACTGTTTTTCCATTAACTGTTTTGCGGCATTAAGCTTATTGATGTAGTTAGTAATCTCTACATTTCCAGTCTGTGCCTGAAGTTTCTGTTGTGCAGCAATTTCATTGTTCAGATTGATAGTACACTGTTCAGCTGCAAAAATATAAATCTTGAGAGCATGGAAAGTGTTCAGGTTTGCATCGTACATTGTAGCAAGCTTTCTGTTTCCTGCTCTTGATTCTTCTTCATAGTTCTTAAGTTCTGCGTAGATTTTGTCAATATCTACACTGATTTTCTGGTACTTGGCAATGAAGGCTTCAATTTTTTTTCTGAGGTCCCCGAATAGTTTTCCAAAGAATCCGCCCTTGTCATTTAATTCAGAAGGGTCAATCTGGCTGAACAGACTGCTGAATATTTTCAGAAGGTCAGTCGTCTTTCCTTCAAGCAGCATGGCCCTAGTCTGGTCCTGGACTACAGCATCAGATACTCTTGACATTTCTTCCATTGCTTCCTTTCCGAACATCTGGATTGCATCAAAGTTGCTGAGGTCCATTGACTGAACAAGAGATGTAACTTCTGCTGAATTAATCATTTCTCTTTCCATCTTTGCAAGCAGAGCTCTTTCGTCAAAAACCGAAGGCTCTGAATCTACAGCAGGTATCATCTGGTTGTTCATCATCATGCCGTTGCTCATCATCTGGCCGTTCACCGGATTGTTCATCATCATGCCGTTGTTCATCATCTGACCGTTCACCGGATTGTTCATCATCTGACCGTTCACCGGATTGTTCATCATCTGACCGTTCACCGGATTGTTCATCATCTGGCCGTTCACCGGATTGTTCATCATCTGGCCGTTCATCTGGTTAGACATGTTTAGGTCCTGATTGTTCATCATCTCTCCATCCATTTTTATTTACCTCTTCCAAATAGTTTTCCAAGTAAGGAATTACCTGCTTTATTGATTGATGGAATTGTCAAATCCGGCACTGTCAGGTCATACTGATACTCTCCGATTTGATGCTCCTCCATTAATTTTTTTGCAAAATGTTTTTCGATGCACTGATATCCTGTAGGAACAAAGAACAGAATATCAAATCCAATTAAGTTCAGGAAGGCAATTATTATGGAGTCTTCCAAAGATAAAATTTTATCTGTCGTGTTTACAAAAATGATTTTAGGGTTCTTTCTGGTAAAATCAAAGCTCTGAATCATTCTTATAATTTCTTTCGGAAGATTCAGACACCATCCTATGACTGTATATTCAGTTCCGTTTTCACCGATTCCTTTTATTAGTTTGTTTTGTATGAGAAGTTCAATCTTATCAAGAATATGGTTCTGCATTTCCTCTCTCAGAATTGCATAGGGAAAATCAGGATGATTTTTGATTTTATCTTTCAGAAGTTTTCCGTTCCTATAAAATTCCGGAGCCAGACCTTTGAAGGTGTTTGATGTTCCTGAAGCGATATATGGAATTCTGGTTATAATTATTGTGTTGTCAGTTTTAAGTTCCCTGATGGAATTCCAGTAGGCATTTATCTTTCCATCTCTGACGCCTGATATTTTTGCAAATACAACCGGAATATTAACCGTATTATTTTCTATTCTGAAGAACTGTCTGTAGTTTACAGTTTCGTTCCACATTTTTGGAATCTCTTCATACATAGTCTGAAGTGTTATCGCGTTTGCCTTTGGAAATTGGTTTGTCCTGTAAAGTCCGTTGGAATCATTGCTCATGATATCCGTGAATTCTTTTTCCGCATGGGAAGCAACGGTCCCCATTTTAATTGTGGAAGATTCGTCCGGAAATTTTTCAATGTTGATTGACTCCCTGTTGTTTTCTTCATAGAGAAGATCATCGTCCAGACAGCATTTTGAGTTAAGGTTGGGGCACAGAATCAGAACGTCAACAGGAATGCGTGCAAGGAATCTGAGAAACATTGCCTCGTTATTATTTTTGCATCCGCCGAAGAAAATGAAGCATCCTGTTTCAGGTAATCTCCAGTTTGAAAACAGTTCCCGCGAATAGCGTTTCATCCAGCAGAGAAGATATACTGCCTTGCTGGAAATCTTATTAATGTTTGCGCCATCCTTGCGGGATTCATCAAGAATAATATCAACGAAGGCTTTGCGCATAAGTTTCTGAAGTTCAGCATTGTTTGCGTAAACTATGTTCTGTGAAATGCTGGATATAAGCTGCTCATAGTTTGCATAGTTTGAACGTCTGATGCTGTTAATCTCATCAGGAGTCGGATTCGGAATTTTGTCGTTTATAATTACGACATGTCTTTTTGAATTTTTTAAATCCTGGTACAGCCTGTAAAGTTGGTCAGCATAGATATACTTGTCTTCCGCACCGTTTATTCTGACAAAAGCGTTGTATGAAAAAGTTGTTTCCTTTCCTCTGGCGACAATAGGTTCTCTGATTATTTCAAGTCCGCGTTGCCGTTCAATCCATGCGTTAGTGCACATTACTGTGTCGGGGAGTGTTCCGTACAGTCTGGTGCTGACAGCATTTTCTTTGTCCTGTATGCGAAGATTTTCCAGACTGAAGTCCTGGGGAAAAGGTTTTCCTCCGGAAATTAAAAGGGGGGTAGATAATTTTGAGTCCGGATCAAGTTTCAAATATTCTGCGTCACCTTTGTACTGGATCAACAGAATATCGCATCCTGCTTTGGACAGTATCGAAAGAAGCAGAAGTTCATGGTTCGAGATGTTTCCTTCATAAATAATTTTCGGAACTTCATTGTCTCCGAGCTTGGTCAGAACAGTTTCGAATTTATAATAGAGCCAGCATAAAAATTTTATGTAGGTATTCCTGATTATGCTTTCATTTTTTCCGGCTCTGATCATGTCCTGGAAAGTTGAGAGAAGACCCATTGCAATGTCATGGCACTGGACTGCATTCATTCTGGGAAGCCATTTCTTCAGGCAGCTTTCCATGAATGTAATGGTAGGCTTGAAATCATCTCCCATAATTTCCTTGTAGTAGGAAAGATTGTTATGGTCAGGAGATGCAATTCCGTCTTCTATTACCAGTCCGTTCTTCTTTGCAAGTTCATAAAAATTTTTAATTAAAGTGTCAACAGTTTCTGCATAATCATTTATTCTGTAGAAATATACTTTTTTGCCGTTGCGCTGTGACAGGTTAGTAAAGAAATCATCAAAACTATTTGCTATTATATGGTCAAACATTTTAAATCCTGTTAATCAGTGGGAATTTTTATAAGCTTTATTTTTATTCATAATATAACCAAGAACAGAACCTGTTGCTCCGCCCAACAGATGGGACAGGTTTGAAACATTGTCATCAACAAAAAGTGCTGCATAAATTTGTTGCCCGGCATAAATGAAAGCAACAAGAATAAATGTTACCGGTATTTTGTTTTCCTGTGAACAGGTTATTGATGAAAGTAAAATAAATGCAAATACAACTCCGCTTGCTCCCAGAAGTCTGATTCCGGGAAAGAATATGAAATTCATAAGCCCTGTTACAAGTGCTGCTGAAAGTATTACAAGCAGTATCTTTGATGATCCGTATTTTTCTTCAAGAAGTGGTCCTACTACAAGAAGCATTGTGATGTTGCCGAACAGATGCTCCAAGTTTGCATGCCCGAGTACGTGTGTAAACATTCTGATGTATGTAAGAGGATTAAGCAAAGAAGATCTGTATACACTGAAAAGATATAATGTTGAACCGCCTGCCGTAACGAAGTCTAGTCCCAGGGCAAGGAAGCATAGGAGCGAAAAGCTCAGGATTACCGGGGAATTGAATGAAAGCTGTATTTTTTTACCTGTATTCACGAATATAAATTCTCCTCATTACCGGTCATCTAAAAAAAATACTTTCAAGAGATGCCTTACTATAATATAACATGTTTTATCAGAAAATCAATGAAATTTATTGTCCTATGTTATGATGATTTCTTTGAAAGGGATTTCAGTATGCCGTTTTTTCTTTGGCCTTTAAGTTTCTGATATGCAGTAGGGCTGACGAAATTAATTTTCGTGAAGTCATGCAGATTTTTTTTGAGTAAAATGAACTGATAATTTGATTAAAATTTTTTTGAGGTAAGAAATTATTTTTTGCGGATAAATCTTTATGAATAAATTACTGGGCTGCCGGAACCTGATAAGGAAAACCGGGCCCCTGATGTTTCTGAAAATCAGGTGCCCGGTGTTTGTTACAGGAATTTCCAAAAAATATTTTCCAAAGATTCCTGCGAGTTTTAATTCCTGGAATTACAAGACTTAAAACATCGCATTTTCAAATCTACCCCTAAAATTGCAATTTTTGGAGGTTCCCTTATTTGAGTTCCTCACATTTGGCAGGCTTTCCGTCTACAGTCTGCTGGTTTCCGTCAGCAACATATTTGTTCAGCTGACCTAATGCCATGTTGGGGTTTGTAATGACTCCCGGTCCTGCAATGCATCCGCCTTCACAGGCCATTACTTCAACAAGGTTAGGGCAGTTAAGAGGTGTAGGAATTTTTCCGCTGTTGATTTTTCCGTACATGGTAAGCTGTGCCATACCTTTTTTGTTCAGGCCGTTGATTACAGCAGGGCGAAGAATTTCCGGGTCCGTGAGACGTGCTCTGACACTTTCAAAAACTCCGCCGCTTTTAGCGAAAGCTCTTCCGCTTGCAGTCGGAATATATTTTTTGTTGAGAATATCCTCATCAGTTACTTCAATTTTTATAGGATTAATTTCCTTTGCAATGAAAAGTGCATTAACTTCTTCAACGCTAAGAACGTAGTCAACCATCGGATCGTCCATACCTTCGCGCCGCTTTGCAATACAAGGTCCGATGAATACAGTGATGCATTCAGGGTCTTCCTTTTTTGCAATCTCTGCGGTGTAGTGCATAGGGCTTCTTGTTTCTGATACACATGGAATAAGATCAGGCACATGCTTCCTTACGGCACGGACATAAGCAGAACAGCATGAGGTTGTCATAAGTTTGTCCCCACGTTCCATGCGCTCTTCAAATTCCTTTGCTTCCTTGTCAGCACAGATGTCAGCACCTATCGCGACTTCCATGATTCTACTGAAACCAGAATTTTTTAATGCCTGTTCAAGGTTTGCGGCAGGTGCCTTAAATTGGCTTGCAATTGCAGGTGCATAAAGTGCTGTAACTTTTTTACCGTGCATTATGTGCTTAAGTACGTCAACAATCTGGCTCTTGTCCATCATTGCTCCGAAGGGACAGCTTCTCATGCAGTTTCCGCAGAAGATGCACTTATGGAAGTCAATAACTTCACGGCCTGTTTCATCTTTTGTAATTGCTCCGACAGGACAAGCCTCTTCACAGGGTACTGGAATTTTTATGATTGCGTGGTAAGGGCAGTTCTGCATGCAAAGACCACAGTTTGAGCACATGTTTTCATCAATCTTTGCGTGGTGGTTTGTAACTGAAATAGCTTTTTTGGGACAGTTCATTGTGCATGGACGTGCAAGACATCCCTGGCATGCATTTGTTACAAGATACTTAGTATGTACACAGGCATTGCAGGCTTCGTGCAGAACTGTAAGCATCGGCCATGTCGGTGTTTCACGTTCCAGAGCTTCTGTTGCAAAATCTTCAAGAGCAGCTTCCTCATCAATTTTTTCTACGGAACATCCGAGCCGGGCGATTACGCGTTGACGCAAAATTTCCCGGTCGTGGTAAATGCAGCAGCTGAAAGGTTCAGATCCTTTCGGTGCCATCTGTTTTGGAATATAGTGAACTCCTTTCTGAAGATTTCCTTCAAGCTGGAGCTTTATTATGCGTACAAGAAGTTCTGTTTTGATAGAGTTTGTGTTGTTATTAATATTTAACATGCTGTTCTCCTGATTTTTATGAACACCACATTATATATTTGATTTTAAATACTTACAACTGTATCAGCATATTTTTGTGCTTCAGAAGAATCGTGGGTTATGAATATAAGTCCTCTGTTTTCTGCTTTTGTTTCTTCAAGAATAAGCTTCCATAATTCTGATTTTGATTTTTGGTCAAGGGAAGATGTTCCTTCGTCCATCAGTATGATGTCAGATCTGAATGCCAGTGCCCTCAGCACCTGAACTTTTTGTTTCTGTCCTCCGCTCAGATTCCGTATTTCCGTAAAGGCAAGGTCCGAAAGATTTGCTTTGTTCAAATATCTGAATGCAATTGCGTACGCCTGTTTTCTTGATGTACTGTTGAACATCGGGAACGCAATGTTTTTTATTGCGCTCATGTTTTCCACAAGTCTCGGGTCCTGGAAAATGTATGAAGTTCCGGGACATTTTATTTTTCCTGAATATTTTTCTTTCGGAATTATTCCGCATAAGATATTGAAGAGAGTTGTCTTCCCTCTACCTGTAGGTGCTGTTATTGCAGTTATTTTTTCTGATGAAATTTGAAGAGAAAAATTTTTATAAATTATTTTTTCATTGTAAGAAAAATTCAGATTGTGTATTATTATTTTTTCTGGAACTGATTTTCTGATTCTGTTTTCTGTTTCTGAATTTATTTTTCTGTAAGAGGAGATTCTTTTTTTTATTATCAATGAGCATGCGAAAACTAGAATCCTTGTTCCATGAAATAAAATTCTTTCCGTGAGGATTCCGGAAACTGTAAGGACAAGAACCAGTGCAAAAACAGTTTCACTTTCCATTATAATTCTGCTGTCCTGCAGAAGTGTTCCGAGTCCGTTTCTGGGAAGCGAAAGAATTTCTCCTGCCGCAACAATTTTCCAGCTTTGGGAAAATATTGTCCGGAGATTTCCTTTTATGTAGGGGACAGCTGACGGAATGTATATGCAGGTAATCTTGGTTATGACAGGAACATCGAAAACCTGTGCCATATGTAAAAGTTTTTTGTCTGTGTTCTCCACTGATTTTGAAACTCCGTCAATAATAATTGGAAGGTTCATCAGTAATGCACAGAATACAGGAATTACATCTGATGGAAACCAGAAGAGAACAATCATTATGAGTGCAACCACTGGTGTTGAACGGATTAATGAAAGTGGAAATGAAATGAAAGTTCTGAATTCTTTTTTTATGCCTGATATGAATCCTGAAACTGTTCCGATAAATGTGCTGATTAAGAATGCAATGACAACACGTTCGAAAGAAGCAAAAAGTGAAAGCCGGAAATTTTTTTTTGCAAAAAGTTTTACTGTCCTTTCTGAAACTTGCATCAGGCCCGGAAGAATAAGCGGCTGGTTTATTATGCGTGCCAGAATTTCCCATGCAAGTGCGAATACTGTTACTGAGATTATGTAAATTATTTTCCGCTTACGTTCGTCCATATATCCGCACCTGCATTTTTTTGACAAATTATTTGTTCAACGGAAAATAAAATTCTTTTCCGGGAAGTTTTCCTCCGACTGATTCTTCATTTTCTTTCAGGAACATTGCAAGAAGTTTTTCTATCTGTGGTATTGAATCCTGTGCTGATATGAAACAGTATCTTCCGTCAGGAATTGATGCGGCTGCAATTTTTGCATTAAGTCCGAGTGTATGCTTTTCCACAAGTTCTCCTGCTTCACCAGGATTTCTGCAGGTCCATTCAACTGCTGCCCTATAGTCTTCGAGGTATTTACTGATTAATTCATTTTTTGTTTCCAGTGATTTTTTATTGCATACTAGAACTGTCATCGGAAAGTTTGCGTCACTGAATTCTTTTTTTATTTCATCTGATGTTGAAGGGTCAAATACTTTTCTTACGCCTGCATCTTTTCCTTTCATGAGTGCCACTGTAGCAAAAGGTTCTGGAACTAGAATGTATTCAGCTTTTCCGGAAATCAGGGCTGCTGCAAGTTCGCTTGGCGGAATGGAAAAGTCAAGGTTCACTTTCCTGCCTTCAGGGTACTTGCTGAGAATATAGCGGAAGATATATTCAGGAGTTGCACCGCGTCCTGCACAGTAAACGGTTTTTCCTTTTAAGCTTTTAAGGTTCCTGTATTTTGGGTCGGTTGTGAGAAGTGAAAGATTTCCCTGTCCGATTACAGATAAAGCAACAATGTTTCCGTTTGATTTATTGTAAAGTTTTGCGGCAACATTCGGCGGCAGAATTCCCAAGTCTATTTCACCTTTCAGAAGTTTCGGAACTTCAAGGTCTGCACCTGAGAAAATCTGGAATTCATAGTCGCTGCTGTTTTCAATTAGATATGCAGCCGGTACTGCGGAAGGTCCGTTCAGGATTCCTACAGAAATTTTTTCCTGGCCAAAAAGACCAGCCATAATCATAAGAGATAAAGTTAAAACAGATAATAGTTTCTTCATATCCTAGATTATACGCTGAATCTTGTTGGTTTTCAATAATGCAGGTAATGTTACGGACTTTCAGACTGCTTATGCTTTTACATTCCCAGGCTGGCTTTGAGAAGCCCAACGAAAAGTGGATGAGGTTTGTTAGGTCTGCTCTTGAATTCAGGATGGAACTGTACGCCTACGTAGAATCTGTTTTCTGCGATTTCAACTGTTTCAACAATATAGTTGTCTGGACTTGTTCCGCTGATTGTTAAACCTGCGTCTTCAAGTTTCTGGCGGAAATCATTGTTGAATTCGTAGCGGTGTCTGTGGCGTTCACTGATTTTTTCTTTGCCGTAGCATTCGGCCATCTTTGTGCCTGATTTTATTTTGCAAGGATAAGCTCCTAGTCTTAAAGTGCCTCCCTTGTTTACGGTGTCGCTCTGGTCCGGAAGGAAATCAATGACTTTGTATTCTGTTTCCGGATCAAATTCTCCGCTGTTTGCAGTTTTCATTCCGGCAACGAAGCGTGCGAAACTTATTACCGCAATCTGCATTCCCAAACATATTCCGAGGTATGGGATATTATTTTTGCGGCAGTAGTTCGCGGTTAGAATCATTCCTTCTATTCCTCTCTGTCCGAATCCGCCAGGAACAATTATACCGTCAATGTTTGCGAAGGTTTCAATTATTGTTGAATCGTTTACTGTTTCCGAGTCAATCCATTTTATGTCAACATCGGCACCAAGTTCGTAACCTGCATGTCTTAGAGCTTCAGCAACTGAAAGGTATGCGTCGTGGAGCTGAACATATTTTCCGACCAAACCGATTCTTACTTTCTTTGACCTGTTTCTGATTTTTTCAATCATGCTGTTCCATTCTGTAAGGTCAGCAGGAGGAACGTTAAGATTCAGGAGACGGCATACTGTGTCTGAAAGTTTCTGGTTTTCAAGCATGATAGGTGCCTGGTAGAGAACCGGCAGCGTAAGGTTTTCAATTACGCAGTCTTCAGCTACATTACAGAACATTGCAATTTTCTTGAAGATTGAAGGTTCAAGCTTTTCATCGCAGCGGAGTACTATAATATCAGGTTTGATTCCCATTCCCTGAAGTTCTTTTACAGAATGCTGAGTCGGTTTTGTTTTATGTTCGTCGCTTCCGCTTAGGAACGGGAGAAGAGTTACGTGAATGTAAATTGCATTTTCCCTTCCGACTTCAAGACCAACCTGTCTTATGGCTTCAATGAATGGCTGGCTTTCGATGTCACCTGTTGTTCCGCCGACTTCTGTAATTACAACATCAGCGTCAGAAGTTTTTCCTACATTGTAGATAAAGCTTTTAATTTCATTCGTAATATGCGGGATTACCTGGACTGTTTCTCCCAGATATTCACCGCGGCGTTCTTTGTTGAGAACGTTCCAGTAAACTTTTCCGCTTGTGAGGTTTGAATACTTGTTGAGGTCTTCATCAATGAATCGTTCGTAGTGTCCAAGGTCAAGGTCTGTTTCAGCACCGTCTTCCGTAACATAAACTTCCCCGTGCTGGTAAGGGCTCATTGTACCCGGGTCAACATTTATGTACGGATCAAGTTTCTGGGAAGCAACTTTAAGTCCGCGTGATTTTAAAAGACGTCCAAGGGAAGCGGCTGTAATTCCTTTTCCCAGTCCCGATACAACTCCGCCTGTAACAAAAATGTATTTTGTGTTTTTCATAGATTTTACCTCGATTCAAAAAAAAAGAGGACGCAGACAAAATCCCCTGTGCAATAACAGAATACTTTATTTGCGACCTCTTTGTCGAAATATTCACAGTAGTCTATCATTTTTCTTTTTCTTTGAAAAGGGGGTGAGAAAGTTTTTTATCAGTCTTCGAGAAGCTCAAGAATTTCGTCCGCAGCTTCCCTGCTCGAAATTCTGCGGTTCATTGCAATTTTTTCTATATATCTGTGGGCTTCTTCTTCACTCATTTTCTTTTTTTCTATGAGCGTCCACTTGGCTTTGTTAATTGTCCTGATGTCCGTCATTTTTTCCTGCAGAGTTCTTGTCTTCTTTTCAAAGGATTCAAGTCTCTTTCTCATGCTGGCAATCATCTTTACTGCTATATAAATGAATGCAGGCGGATTGTTTGCTGCAAGTACAACAATTCCGAGCTCCTCACCTTGTGCTGCAATGAGGTCAAAAGTTTCGTCAGGGCAGACCAGGAGAATTCCCATTGTCGTATAAATATAATCTTCAGCAAATGAAAGTCCATGTTCATCAGGAAGAGGAGCGTTTATTATAAGAATTTCAAAATTCTGGTTTATAATCATGCGCCGTGCTTCCTGTCCGCTTTCGGCGAAGGTGATGTCAAATTCGTCAGGCGGGAGAATCATTTTTATGCTGTCAGAAAAAGCCTTGTTCTCGGAAACAACAAGAATATGTTTTAGGCTTATCATCTTCATCATAGTGAAATTCCTTTTTACCGGAGGCTCTTAGTTTTTGTACAGGACTCTTTTTACGAAGTCACTGTTTTCTGCAATTTCCCGTGCTTCTTTTAAGCTTGAAGGCAGTGAATCCAGCTTTGATGTAATTTCAGGAGCTGCATGGTAAAGGTTTTCATTTATGCTGCTGCACAAAGGCATTTCTTTTTCGATTCCGTCAATTCCTGCTTTAACAAGAAGGGCGAAACTTAAATAAGGATTTGCCATAGGGTCTGCCGAGCGAAGTTCCATGCGTTTATGCTCAGTGCTGTTTGCAGCAGGAAGTCGTATAAGCTGGCTTCTGTTTTCTCTTGACCAGGTGATATATTTTGGTGCCTTGTCTTTTCCTAAACGCTCATAAGAATTTTCTGTTGTGTTCAGGTATGCGGTAATTTCTTTTATGTGGGCAAGAATTCCTGCCATGAAATGATGCTGCAGCCTGGTGTTTTCTTCTTCACTTGCATCATCCTTTACAATGGATATGTTTATGTGGAAACCGTTGCCGCTTTCGTTTGCAAGAGGCTTAGGTGAAAAATCAGCGCAAAGTCCGCACTTGTCGGCAACAGCCTTTACAACTGTGATGAAGTTTTCTACATTGTCCGCAGCCTTGAGTATTCCTGAATAGCGGAAGTCAATTTCACTCTGTCCTGGGCCTTCCTCATGATGGGATGCTTCTGGAATGATTCCCATTTCCATAAGATATTGGCAGATTTCACGTCTCACGTTTTCGCCTTTATCTTCAGGTGCTACATCCATGTATCCTGCTTTGTCGAAAGGAACCTTTGTAGGCTCACCCTTTTCATCCTTCTTGAAAAGGTAGAATTCAAGTTCGCTTCCGATATTTATTCTGTATCCCTTTTCCTTGCATTCCTTTTCAACCTGCTTGAGAATTGAGCGGGAATCTTTTTCATATATTTTTCCGTCAGGTTTTCTTATTTCGCAGAACATTCTGACAACTTTTCCCTGTATGCTTCTCCATGGAAGAACTGCAAGAGTTGATGGTATAGGATACAGGAACAGGTCAGAGTGTATTTCGTCGGTGAAACCTTCGATTGCACTTGCGTCAAAGGAAATTCCTTCATTGAATGCTTTTTCCAGTTCACATGGAAGGATAGCTATGTTTTTTTGTTTTCCGTAAAAGTCGCAGAAAGCAAGTCGTATGAAACGTACGTCATCCTGTTTTATGTATTCAAGAACTTCTTCTTTTGTGTAATTCATTGGTGCTCCTAAAGGTTTGTGTAACCCATTAAATATTCATCAATTTCTTTGGCACATTCACGTCCCTCTGAAATTGCCCATACGACAAGTGACTGTCCTCTTCTCATGTCTCCGCAGGAGAATACCTTGTCAACATTTGTAGCATACAGTCCTTCGGCTTTTGTTGCAACTACTCCTCTCTGGGTAAGTTCTGTTCCAAAAGCTTCGGCAGTATAATTTTCGGCACCAACAAAGCCTGCTGCAATTAAAATTAGGTCCGCAGGCAATTCTTTTTCACTGTTAGGTATTTCGCAAAACTTGCGCACACCGTCTGCAACTTTGAATTCAACCTGCACAGTTTTTATGCCTGTTACATGTCCATCTTTCTGGTAAATTTCTTTTATTGTTGTCTTGTAAAGACGAGGGTCATGGCCTTCGGTTGCAATAACTTCCTGCTGGCCGTAATCTGTCTTCAGGATTTTAGGCCACTGCGGCCATGGATTGTTTGACATTCTTTCTTTGGGAGGTTCCGGCATCATTTCAAGAGCTGTAACACTTGCAGCACCCAAACGTACGCAGGTTCCTGTGCAGTCATTTCCTGTGTCACCGCCGCCAACTATGATCACGTGCTTGTTCTTAGGGTCCTTGTCTCCTAATGAGAAAGGTGTGTGCTTTGAAAGAATTTCCTTTGTTACGGACGTCAGGAAATCAACGGCAGGGTAGATTCCTATTGCGTCTTCGCCTGCGACATTAAGTTTTCTTGCCTTCTTTGCACCGCAGCATAATGCAACTGCGTCAAAGCTGTTTAAAAGTTCATCGGCCTCTACGTTTTTACCTATATCTGAATTGGTTACAAATTCAACGCCTTCAGCCTTCATCAGTTTCACGCGGCGGTCAATGACTGATTTGTCAAGTTTCATGTTAGGAATACCGTACATGAGTAATCCGCCGATTCTGTCTTCTCTTTCAAAAACTGTAATACTGTGACCGCGCCTGTTAAGTAAATCCGCAGCAGCAAGACCTGCAGGTCCTGAACCTACGACTGCAATTTTCTTTCCGCTTCTGACCTTGGGAACCTGAGGCTTCATGTAACCCGATTCAAATGCCTTTTCAATTATGTAAAGTTCATTGTCATGTATTGTTACAGGATCCTTGATGTCCTTGTCATCAGAATAATCTTTTTTCATGGAAATACAGTTGCATGCTTTTTCACAAAGTGCCGGGCAAACTCTTCCTGTGAATTCAGGGAAGCTGGAAGTTTTTAGAAGCCTCCATGCGGCCATGTCATACTGGCCTTTGTAAAGTGCGTCGTTCCATTCCGGAATGAAATTGTGCAGAGGACATCCGGTTACCATTCCTCCAAGCTTTATTGCACTCTGGCACATAGGAACACCGCAGTTCATGCAGCGGCTTGCCTGTTTTCTTCTTTCGTCATCGCTAAGATGAGTGTGCATTTCGTTGAAGTTCGAGATTCTGCTCTTCGGATCAATCCATCCGTTTTCTGTTCTTGTATATTTAATAAATCCGTTCGGGTTTCCCATAGTTCGTCTCCTGTTCCAAAGGTTTAGGCTGTGAATTTCTTGAATGCGTTCAGGACTGCATCCTCATGTTCAACGCCTGAAGCTTCTTCCTGGGAAATAAGCCTCAGCATTTTTGCGTAGTCATTCGGAATAATCTTCTTGAAATTCTTTATGCTTCCGTCCCAGTCAGAAAGGATTTCCTTTCCTCTTGTGCTTCCTGTTTCCGCAACATGCTGTTCAACAAGTGTCTTAACCAAATCAATGTCGTGAGGTTCTGAAAGTTCGCTCATTGTAACAAGTTCCTTGTTGAGACGCTTGTAAAGGTCATGTCTTGAATCAAGAACATATGCAACACCGCCGCTCATTCCTGCAGCAAGGTTTCTTCCTGTTGAACCGAGGATAACCGCAACACCGCCTGTCATGTATTCAAGACCATGATCGCCGCAGCCTTCTGAAACTACTGTCGCACCTGAATTGCGTACGCAGAATCGTTCTCCCGCAATACCGTTTATGAATGCCTTTCCGCTTGTCGCTCCGAAGCAGCATACATTTCCTGCAATGATATTTTCTTCTGCCCTGAAGCCTGCTTCTGGAGGAACCTTGAGTACAAGTTTTCCTCCGCTCAAACCTTTTCCGAATCCGTCGTTTGCATCACCTGTAAGCCTGATTGTCAGTCCCTTCGGAATGAATGCACCGAAGCTCTGTCCGCCTCCGCCGTTCGCATTTACAACGAATGTATCTTCTTCCAGAGTGTTTCCATATTTCTTCTGTATTTCGGAACCGAGAATTGTTCCTACAGTTCTGTCTGTTGAAGAAATTGAAATGTTGAATTCCTTGTTCCTCTTTTCAAAATCCCTGAGAAGAATTTTTTCGTCAACCGTTTTTTCAAGTTCAAAGTTAAATACATCTTCCGGTACAAAATGTGACTGCGCATCATTGTGACCTGAAGAGGAAAGAACTCTGCTCATGTCCACGAGATTAGCTCTTTCGAAAGCACCCTTGTCCTTTATGCCAAGAAGTTCTGAGTGTCCGCACATTTCTTCAACGGAGCGGAATCCAAGTTTTGCCATAATTTCACGGAGTTCCTGTGCAATGAACTTCATGAAGTTTTCAACGTACTCAGGTTTTCCTGTAAAGCGTTTCCTGAGTTCGCTGTTCTGTGTTGCAACACCGAACGGACATGTATCAAGGTTACATACACGCATCATTGCACAGCCCATTGTAATTAAAGGTGCCGTTGCAAATCCGAATTCCTCTGCACCCAGCAGACAGGCGATTGCAACATCGCGGCCGCTCATAAGCTTGCCGTCTGTTTCAATTACAACTCTTGATCGGAGTCCGTTCTGGATTAATGTCTGGTGAGTTTCTGCAAGACCAAGTTCCCATGGCAAACCTGCATGGTGGATTGAACTTAAAGGTGCTGCACCAGTTCCTCCGTCATGACCTGAAATAAGAATTACCTGTGCACCGGCTTTTGCGACACCTGCTGCAATTGTTCCGACACCAGCTTCGCTGACAAGTTTTACGGAAATACGTGCCGCACGGTTTGCATTTTTCAAGTCGTAAATCAGCTGCGCAAGATCTTCGATTGAATAAATGTCATGGTGCGGAGGAGGTGAAATAAGTGATACACCTGGAGTTGCATATCTTGTTTTGGCAATCCAAGGATATACTTTCTTTCCAGGAAGATGTCCGCCTTCGCCAGGTTTTGCTCCTTGTGCCATTTTAATCTGAATTTCTTTTGCACTGAGAAGATATTCTTCAGTAACACCGAATCGCCCTGATGCAACCTGTTTGATTGCGGAATTCTTTTCTGTTCCGAGACGCTCAGGTTTTTCACCGCCTTCACCGGAGTTTGATTTTCCATGAAGATGATTCATTGCAAGTGCCATGCATTCGTGAGCTTCCTGGGAGATTGATCCGTAAGACATTGCTCCTGTCTTGAATCGCTTTACAATTTCATCAACACTTTCAACATCATCAATTGAAATTTCCTTTGCGTTTTCGAAATCAAACTTCAGCATTGCACGGAGAGTATGGGGATGTGCATTGTCATCAACAAGTGAAGTGTATTCCTTGAACTTTTCATAGCTTCCGGTCTTTGTTGCTTCCTGAAGTGAAACAATTATTTCAGGGGAGTACAGATGGTCTTCGCATGTAGGACCTCTACGGAACTTGTGCACACCTACGGAATCAAGATGAGTGTTTACTGTAAGTCCGAGAGGGTCGAATGCTTTGTTGTGATGGAAGTTTATATCCTCTTCAATTTCTTTAAGCCCGATTCCGCCGACCCTTGAAACTGTGTTAGTAAAGTATTCGTCAATTACGTCCTTTGAAATTCCTACAGCCTCAAAGATTTGTGCTGACTGGTAAGACTGAATCGTGCTGATCCCCATCTTAGCTGCAATCTTTACGATTCCGCCGATGATACCTTTGTTGTAGTCATCAATGGCTGTATGATAGTCCTTGTCAAGTAGTTTCTGGTCAATAAGTTCAGTGATGCATTCGTGTGCAAGGTATGGATTTACTGCACGTGCACCGTAACCTAAAATCATTGCTGACTGATGAACATTGCGTATCTCTGCTGACTCAAGGATAATTGAAATGGCAGTTCTTTTCTTTGTGCGGATAAGATACTGTTCAACGGCACTTACTGCAAGGAGTGATGGAATTGAAACATGGTTTGCATCAACTCCACGGTCACTGAGGACAATGATGTTCGAACCGTTGCGGTATTCACGTTCAATGTTTACGAATACATTGTCAAGAGCTTCTTTAAGTGATGTGTTCTTGTAATATAGAAGAGAAACTGTTGCTGTCTTCAGGCCTGGTGTGTTCAATGATTTTATTTTCATCATGTCAACGCCAGTGAGAATAGGGTTGTTGATTTCGAGGACAGTACAGTTCTTTGATTTAGGTTCAAGAAGGTTTCCGTCGCTTCCAACGTAAACAGTTGTGTCTGTTACAATTTTTTCGCGGAGAGAATCAATAGGAGGATTCGTAACCTGAGCAAAAAGCTGCTTGAAATAATTGAACAGGGAAGGGTGCTTGTCACTCATGACTGCAAGACATGTATCAATACCCATGGCTCCGGTAGGTTCTATTCCGTTCTGGGCGAGAGGAAGAATCATTTCATTTACATCTTCATAATTCCATCCGAATGCACGGTACATTATGTCACGTTCATCCTGTGTATAAACAGGAATCTTTTTGTTTGGAATCTTCAGGTCTGCAAGATGCTTAAGGTTAAGACTGAGCCATTCTCCGTATGGATAGAGATCTGTGTATTCTTTCTTTGCATCGAAATCTGAAATAAGTTTTTTCTGTTTCGTATCAACAAGAAGAATGCGTCCCGGCATGAGACGGTTCTTGCATACGATTTCGTCTTCAGGAATATCAAGTACACCTACTTCCGATGAAAGGATAAGTGTGTTGTCCTTTGTGATGTAATAGCGGCTGGGACGCAAACCGTTACGGTCAAGTGTTGCACCTAAAATATCTCCGTCGCTGAAAAGAATTGCGGCAGGTCCGTCCCAAGGTTCCATCATTGTTGCCCAGTAGTGATAGAAATCTTTTTTTGCTTCATCCATTGAGTCATCATGCTTCCATGGTTCTGGAATACAAATCATGACTGCAAGAGGAAGAGGCATTCCGTTCATTACAAGGAATTCAAGTGTATTGTCCAGCATTGCAGAGTCTGAACCTGTCTTGTCTACTGCTGGAAGAATTGAGTGAATTTCTTCATCACTAAAAACCGGAGAAGAAATTGTTTCTTCACGGGCAAGCATTCTGTCTGCATTTCCGCGGATTGTATTTATTTCACCGTTGTGTGCAATGAATCTGTTAGGGTGAGCACGTTTCCAGGAAGGCTGGGTGTTTGTGGAGAACCTTGAATGAACGAGAGCAAGAGAAGATTCGTATTCCTTGTCCTGCAGATCATTGTAGAAAGTTCTCAGCTGCTGTACAAGGAACATTCCTTTGTAAACAATTGTGCGGCTTGATAAACTGCAGACATATGTATCAAAATTTGTGTGCTCAAACTGTCGGCGGATGATGTAAAGTTTTCTGTCAAATGCAAGACCTTTTTCAACATCGGCAGGACGTTCAATGAAACACTGCACTATGTTCGGCATGCAGTCACGTGCAGTTTTCCCGAGGACTTTTTCTGAGACAGGAACTTCACGCCATCCCAGAAATTTAAGTCCTTCTTTCTGGCAGAGATTTTCAAGCATTTTTTTTGCCTGGCTCGTAATGAATTTGTCCTGGGGGAAGAAGAACATACCGATACCGTAGTCACGTTCCTCTCCAAGTGTAATTCCAATTTTTGCTGCGGCCTTCCTAAAGAACTTATGAGAAATTTGTACAAGAATACCAACACCGTCACCAGTTTCGCCGGTGGCATCTTTACCTGCACGGTGTTCAAGTTTTTCAACAATAGAAAGTGCGTTGTCTACAATTTTGTGATTCTGTTTTCCGTCAATGCTAACTACAGCACCGATTCCACAGGCATCGTGTTCAAAAGATGGATCATAAAGAGTGTGTGTTGGTTGTTCCATGGTTAACCCCGTTTCCTT
Organism: Treponema sp.; assembly: GCA_045642665.1. Lineage (GTDB taxonomy): Bacteria > Spirochaetota > Spirochaetia > Treponematales > Treponemataceae > Treponema_D. The sequence goes on along the minus strand of JAZUJH010000023.1, from coordinate 14,600 downwards.
AAAATAAAAAAAAGACGCCTTACGACAATGCAGACAGCATCTGCACTGTTATAAAACGTCTTTGTTTGATTTTTAATATATATTTTTTTTGATTTTAAAACAAGTATTTTTTTACAATTTTTTATTGTGTTTTGTATTTTTATGCGTGTTAATGTTTCCGTAAATAAATTTTCAGCAAAAAGAATCCCGCAGTAACTATAAAAGCTTTTCGTGGAATCCTAAAACAAATGGGCATCTCTAGAAAATGTTTTCTGGAGATGCCTGCGAGTTTCAGTCATTGAAATTACAGGGCCTAAAACATCGCGTCTTCTAAGTTACCTTTAAAAATTGTAATCTTTAGAGGATCGCCAATTATTCGAGTTCGAGCCCCAGAGATTTTAATTTGCAGGGTCGGCATTAATTTTTTTCATCTGTCTTTCAAATAAAATCTTTCTGATTGTTTCAGGAAGGATTTTTCTTAAAGGAAAGGTTCCGCTGTTGCCGGGTGTCAATGATACAGCACCTTCCATAAAATCAGACATAGGAGGAGGACACATTCCCAGGACCTTTTCAGTTTCTGCCTTGGTATACTGGATGTGGGTAATCGGCGGAATATGTTTTGCAAGTTCTTCTGCCGGATAAAATTTGCAGGGCTTCCACACAGGATTTCCGTTTTTATCATAGGAGGAACTTGCACCGAACAGTCTGCAGATAAAGGGTCTGCCTCCGTAAATTGTGCAGTGATAGTTTGAATCCTCCCTGAAGAAGATGCAGGTTTTCTCTGCATAATCTTTTCTGAAGTTACCGTCCGCAAGCTGCATGGCGGCTTCCGGTCTGTTTTCTATCAGCCAGTCTGCCATGAATATTGCTTCACTTTCAAAGAGCTCCGGCTCAAAGTTATGACAGCAGCAGCCGCAGCCTTCCGGACAGTTGAAGTTTGTTTTCCTGTACCAGTTGGACTGCGTATGCTCAAGGTTGTCATAAATATTTTTAACTGAAGAAGAAATTTCTGCGGTATAGCTCATAATCAGTAAGCTGCCTCGTGAACTCCGGAAATTGCTCTTCCGCTTGGTTCATCCATTTTGCCCCATGCTTCGTCCCATTCAAGGGCCTTTGCTGTTGAACATGCAACGCCTGCTTCATGGGGAACACATAAGGCTGCGCTGTCACTTGGGAAAAGTTTTGAATAGATTTCCCTGTAATAATATTCTTCCTTTGTCTTAGGTGTGTTTACAGGAAATCGTTTTTCTCTCTGAGCATATTCAGTGTCACTGACCTTTGCGTTTGTCATTTCCTTTAGCGTATCAATCCAGCTGTAACCTACGCCGTCACTGAACTGTTCCTTCTGTCTCCAGCAGACATCAGGAGGAAGAATATCTTCAAAAGCTTTTCTGAGAATCCATTTTTCAATTCTCTGTTTTCCGTCAGGAAGTTTTATGTTCATCTTGTCCCTGGGATTCAGTTCCATTGCAACATCAATGAAGTCCTTGTCAAGGAAAGGTACCCTTCCTTCTATTCCCCATGCCATCAGACTTTTGTTTGCTCTGAGGCAATCGTATAAATGAAGTTTTGACATTTTGCGTACAAGTTCTTCATGGAATTCTTTTGCATTCGGAGCCTTGTGGAAGTATAGATATCCGCCGAAAAGTTCATCACTTCCTTCACCGGACAGAACCATCTTAATTCCCATTGCCTTTATTGCTCGTGCAAGAAGATACATAGGTGTTGATGCACGTACTGTTGTAATGTCATAGGTTTCAATGTGGTAGATTACATCTTCAAGTGCATCAAGCGCTTCCTGAATTGTAAAGTGAATTTCATGGTGAACAGTTCCAATGTATTCTGCAGCTTTTCTGGCGGCTTCAAGGTCAGGACTTCCTTCAAGACCAACTGCAAAGGAATGAAGCTGAGGCCACCATGCATCTTTAAGGCTTCCTGTTTCAACTCTCTTCTTTGCAAACTTCTGAGTGATTGCTGCAATTACAGTTGAATCAAGACCACCGCTTAGAAGTACTCCGTAAGGAACATCGCTCATGAGCTGTGCCTTTACAGCTTTTTCAAGTCCGTCACGTACTTCCGCAATTACATTTTCATTTATGATTTTACCGTCAGAATCAGTTGCACATTCGTTGTTTTCTACTGAAGAAAAATTTTCCCATCCGCGCTTGTACCATTTTGTTGGCTTATCATCTTCCGAATAAAAATAATGACCGTTAGGAAATTCTTCAACTGTAACGCACTGAGACTCAAGCGCCTTGAGTTCGCTTGCAACATAATATCTTCCTTCCTTGTCCCAGCCCTGGTAAAGTGGGATTACACCGATTTCATCACGTCCTATGAGATAGACATCTTTTTCTGAATCGTAAAGCGCGAATGCAAAAATTCCGCTCAGGTCTTCAAGAAAGTTTACACCCTTTTTCTTGTAGAGAGGAAGAATAACTTCACAGTCGCTCTGGGTTTTGAAATTATATTTCCCGGCAAAGTGTGAGCGTATTTCCTTGTGGTTATAAATTTCTCCGTTCACTGCAAGAATAATTTTTCCGTCATCACTGACAAGTGGCTGCTTGCCACTGAAAGGGTCAACAATTGCAAGACGTTCATGGCTAAGAATTGCATTGTCTCCTGTATAAACACCGCTCCAGTCCGGTCCCCTGTGACGGATTTTTTTAGACATAGAAAGAACCTGATTTCTTAATTCTTCTTTAAGACCTTCGTTGACTGGTTTACTGCCGCTAGATAAATCAAAAGCTCCTACAAATCCGCACATATTTCCTCCAAAAAAAAGGCGACAATGATTTCATCACGGGGTCCTTCAAGGACTTCCCATGACGACATCATTGTCGCCCATGAAATTCAATATAATGAATTTTGTATATTTATGCAATAGTTTTTAGAGGTTCTATATATTTTTTTTATGGAAAAGCTTGCGGAAACCTGTAAAGGGAAGATGCACAAAGATTTATGCCGGCTGCATGATTTGCATTTGGGTATTCATAAAAAATACTTTTTATAGGTAACCCTGAAAAAAAATCCCCGGAACATCTCCGGGGATCAAAGTTCAAGTTATGACAGACGATTTTATTTCAGAACTGATTATTCCCTGTCCTGAAGTGCATCGTATCCGCTTTCACCTGTACGAACTTTGATGACATCTTCAATTTCGTACACGAAAATCTTTCCGTCACCGATGTGTCCTGTGTAAAGTGCCTTCTTTGCAGCTTCAACGACATCTGTTACAGGAACCTTTGCCACAACAATTTCAACCTTGATTTTAGGAAGAAGATTGATGTCAACTGGAACACCGCGGTAATATTCGCTTGCACCCTTCTGCATTCCGCATCCCATGACATTTACAACTGTCATACCTGTAACACCGATGCTGCTCATTGCATCCTTAAGAATATTGAATTTGTTCTGGCGTGTTATGATTACAACTTTATGAAGCTTGCTTGCCGTTGAACTTGGAGTCGTTGCAGGAATGACTGCAGGAACAGCCTGGTCAATTGAAACTCCAGCTTCCTTGGCTTCTTCAATTTCTGCATCCGTGTACTGTGTAATGAAACCTGCGTAACCTGTTTCAAGTCCGTGTTCAAGCTTATCAAGTCCTACGATTTCTTCTTCAGCTGTTACACGGAGTCCGAAAATCTTCTTGATTACAAGGAAAACAATTGTTATTGTTACAACCGTCCATGCAATTGTTGCAAGCATACCAACCATCTGTATTCCGAGACACTTGAATCCGCCGCCGTAGAAAAGACCTGAAATCATGTCACCGTTCTTGTCTGCAAGTCCGTATCCCGGAACTGCAGGGTTTGCAAAAAGACCAACAGCAATTGTTCCCCAAATACCGTTAAGCATGTGCACTGCAACTGCACCGACAGGGTCGTCAATATGAACTACGTAGTCCATGAACCATACACCCAGTACAACAAGAAGTCCTGCTATGATACCGATGACTGCTGCTCCGCCTGCATCTGCTACATCACAAGGAGCTGTAATTGCTACGAGACCTGCAAGGCTTGCGTTAAGACACATAGAAACATCAGGCTTCTTGTATTTTACCCAGGTAAAGATCATTGTCGTAACTGTTGCAAGAGCCGGTGCTATTGTGGTAGTCACGAAGATTGAGCCAAGCTGTTCAACAGAAGTTGCGGCTGCACCGTTGAATCCGTACCAGCCCAACCAGAGAATGAAAACACCGAGTGCACCGATAGGAATATTGTGTCCAGGAAATGCGTGAACTTTTGTAATTTTTCCGTGGGAATCTTTTTCAAACTTTCCGATTCTCGGACCAACCATAAGTGCACCGATGAGAGCACAGATTCCGCCTACCATGTGAATACAGTTGGAACCTGCAAAGTCATGGAAACCTATTGTCGTAAGCCATCCGCTTCCCCATGTCCAGTGAGCTTCAATAGGGTAGATGATACCTGAAATGATTGCCGAGTAAACACAGTATGACAAGAACTTTGTGCGTTCTGCCATTGCACCGGAAACTATTGTTGCTGTTGTTGCACAGAATACAAGGTTGAAGATGAAGTTGCTCCAGTCAAAGTTTGCATAGTCTGTGAACACCTGCCAGTTCGGTTTGCCGATTAAACCGAAGAAAATATTTTCACCAAGAAATAATCCGAATCCGATAGCGATGAACATTACTGTACCGATACAGAAGTCCATCAGGTTTTTCATAATGATGTTACCAGTATTTTTTGCACGTGTGAATCCTGTTTCAACCATTGCAAATCCGGCCTGCATCCAGAAAACAAGTGCAGCACCAAGAAGAAACCACACGCCCCATAATTCACCGTGAACTTTTTCTACGGCAGTCAGAACTTCTTCCATGTTTTGTCCTCCAAATAAAAAAGGCGTGCCGTCTTCTGATGAAATAAAAGCCTGTACGGTTTCATCATGAAGCTGCACGCCATTGTGCTTAGAATTATTAGGGCATCCCTAAAAAACTTTTCAGAGATGCCTGCGAGTTCTTAATCCTTGAAATTACAAGCCTTAAAAACATCGCATTTTCAAAGTTACCTCTAAGAATTGCAATTTTTAGAGGCTTCCATTGAATTGTCTTTTATGTTTTGAATTTCCGTTTAGCGGAAGCCTGCTTCCTTATTTTACGCTGAACAGAATATCACCGTAGCTTGGGAAAGGCCACAAATCCTTTGGTGTAACAGCTTCAAGTGTGTCAACTGATTCGCGGAGTTCACTCATAGCCTTCATCACTTCATCGTGATAGAAGAATGCGAGTTTTTCTGCATCATTTAAAGATTTTGCTTCCTCAACTTTTGCTTCAAGAACATTTACGCTCTTGTAGATTTTTGCAGTAAGTGTTGTTACCTTCTTAAGAAGTTCCTTTTCGTAGCTTGTTTCAAGTTCTCCTGCACTTGTACCGAGAGCTTCTTTTTCAATTGCAACAGTCTTTGCAAGGCAGCTGGCAAATCTTGTTCCGCAAGGAAGGATCTGCTTGTTCGTCATTTCAATCATTGTGAGTGCTTCAATGTTCAGAATCTTGTAGTAGTTTTCATTCTGGATTTCAAAGCGGCTCCTGATTTCTGTTTCGCTGAAAACACCGTGCCTGATGAATGCATCAACATTCTTCTTTGCAAGAAGCTGATGGTTTGCTTCCGGAGTGGACTTAAGGTTCATAAGTCCGCGGCTTTCTGCCTCCTTGATCCATGCATCATCGTAACCGTTGCCGTTGAAAATAATCCTCTTGTGTTCCTTGATTGTCTTGAGGATGAGTGCCTGGAGATCATTCTTGAAATCCTTGCTTTCTTCAAGGAAATCAGCAAACTGGCTCAGAACATCTGCAACTGCAGTGTTGATCATGATGTTTGCACATGCAATTGAATCCTGGCTACCGAGCATTCGGAATTCAAACTTGTTGCCTGTAAATGCGAACGGAGAAGTGCGGTTGCGGTCTGTTGCATCCTTATTGAATTCAGGAAGAACTGTAACACCGATTTGCATCTTTTCTTTTGCGTGAGCTCCGTATGGAACTCCGGCTTCAAGACTGTCAAGAATTGCAGAAAGTTCATCACCAAGGAACATTGAAACGATTGCAGGAGGTGCCTCGTTTGCACCAAGACGGTGATCGTTACCTGCAGAAGCAACAGAGATTCTGAGGAGATCCTGATAATCATCAACAGCCTTGATTACAGCACAGAGGAACAGAAGGAACTGTGCGTTGCTTTCCGGTGTTGCACCTGGATCAAGAAGATTTTTTCCTGTGTTTGTGCTGATGGACCAGTTGTTGTGCTTACCTGAACCGTTAACTCCTTCAAATGGCTTTTCATGGAGAAGACAAACCATTCCGTGACGGCTTGCAACTTTTCTCATCATTTCCATTGTAAGCTGGTTATGGTCGCAGGCAAGGTTTGTTGTTGTAAAGATTGGGGCAAGTTCGTGCTGTGCAGGAGCAACTTCGTTATGTTCTGTTTTAGCAAGGATTCCGAATTTCCAGAGTTCCCTGTTAAGATCCTTCATGTATTCCTGGACTCTCGGCTTGATCATGCCGAAGTAGTGATCTTCAAGTTCCTGTCCCTTAGGTGCCTTTGCTCCGAAGAGTGTGCGTCCTGTAAAGATAAGATCTTCTCTCTTATCGTAAACGCTTTTGTCAACAAGGAAGTATTCCTGTTCAGGCCCTACTGTTGTTTTTACAGAAGTCACGTCGCTGTTTCCGAACAAATGAAGAACACGGAGAGCCTGTTTGTTGATGGCCTCCATCGATCGAAGAAGCGGAGTCTTTTTATCAAGGGCTTCACCTGTGTAAGAACAGAATGCTGTTGGAATGCAGAGCGTTCCGTCCTTTATGAATGCGTATGAAGTCGGATCCCATGCTGTGTAACCGCGGGCTTCAAATGTTGCACGGATTCCTCCGCTCGGGAAAGAAGACGCATCCGGTTCACCCTGAATAAGTTCCTTTCCGCTGAACTCCATAATAATTTTTCCGTCGGAACTTGGCTGAATGAAGCTGTCGTGCTTTTCAGCTGTAATTCCTGTCAACGGCTGGAACCAATGTGTAAAGTGTGTTGCACCTTTTTCAATTGCCCAATCCTTCATTGCATTTGCAACAACATTTGCTACAGACAGATCAAGTTTTTCTCCGTCCCTGATAGTGCGCATCAATGCCTTGTAAGTTTCTTTTGGCAGACGGTCTTTCATTGTAGTTTCATTGAAAACCATGCTACCAAATTCTTCTGCTACTGTACTCATTTGGTTCCTCCAAATATATTTATGTTTTTTTTTGCAAAATAAAAAACGACAACAGAGTTTGGGCATACCACTGCCTTCAAAGGACTCCATTGTCGCTTTAGGAAGAAGATAAAAAAATACCGCTGACTCCTGTGCAGAATCAACGGCCTCTTTGTCGTTCAATGATTTCATTTTACAACTTTGGGTAAAAAAGTCAATGAGTTTTTGAATTTTGTTTTATAAACTTTTATTAAAAACTTTGGTCCGTTTTCATTGAAGTTTTTTTGTGATTTTTGTATCATGCCACTTTCAGCTTGCAGCCTGGCATTTGTTACAGCTGCAGCTTCTTTTCTGCATCAGAGTGACATGATACATGTTTGAATGCCGGTGACGGCTATTGTACCGGTCCACAGAATCTGCTGTCCTTATTTTTGCTTTAGGGAACCTCTAGAAACTTCAGTTTTTAGATGTAACTTTAGAAATGCGATGTTTAAAACCGCACCAATTCAGCGGTTTTAAACTCGTCGGTGCACCTCAATTAAGGTTTATAGAGTTGCCCTTTATCTTTGGAGAGAATCCGTGTTTTCTGTACGCATCTCTGAACAGCTGTGCAGAATGAGCATCACTTTCATTTTCGTGTACATCTAATGCTACAACAGATCTGCCAGACAAATCTATTATAAGGTCATCTCTAAGAATTCTTTTGGAGATGATGATGAGTTTTAATCCTTGAATTTACAGGGCTCAAAACATCGCATTTTCAGAGATGCCCTGAATTATGTTTTCCGGTGCTCCGTAATTCTGGTGATGTTTTCAGGAAATAAAAAAAGCACCTATCGCTAGGTGCTGATGTGGGCCATCTTAGATTTGAACTAAGGACCAAAGGATTATGAGTCCTCTGCTCTAACCGCTGAGCTAATGGCCCGAAATATACCAAAAGTATGCCATTGAATATACCATATTTAGGATTTTTAGTCAATGGGAGGGGAAATCACTAAAAAGACTATGCAAAATAGTGTATTTTATTGTATTAAAACAAAATAATCATATTACTTGCTGTTAATTATCAATATATAATCAAGTTTATTTTTCGTCTTAATACCCATGCTCTACCGTTAAAATCTTTGAAGCTAAAACATCAATATCGATTTTGTGAGAAATTAAAATTTGCTGAATATTATCAGGTAGAGTTTCAATTTTCATAGGCTTCTTTGAAATTGCAATTTTCTTATATGCATTTTCATCTTCATCTGACATATCAAAACAGATAATCCCATTTTTTGTTAATGACAAACAGTCGGAATATGCAGGGTAATTCGGATCTAATTCTTCTAAAAAGACTGAATCAGACTTACCTTCTGGAAGATTCAGAAAATAATCTTTCAACGCCTCTGTCTCTTCTTTCGACTCAATAACAAAAGCAGGTACATTAGCACAGCCACCAGATGTTGCCTCAAAAACAATTCCGTTTCTATCAATACCAAACCACATAATATCTTCTATCTGTAAATCGATTTCTGTATATTTCATCGCTATCACCTTAATCAATTAAATCTTTAAACATTTTAGCACAATTAGCACAAAATGGCATTTCCTTACCAGTTCTAGGGCGAATTGGTTTGGTAAGTTTTATATCAGCTAGTTTTGAACCACTCCAAAGCATTTTATTTACTGTTTGAAATTCGGCACAAACACCAACGATATTTTTATCAGTAAGCCCATGCGAGCCGACTCCGCCTATTTTATCAGCCAGTTTTTTGAGTTCTGGACGAATCTTCTTAGGAATAGGGCCTGCAAATGATACAGAAGTTTTTCCCGTTTTAGTATCATAAGCACCAATAATCATAGATTTACCTTTGCCACCGGGGGTATTTTTTATTGCTGATTCAATTTTTTTGTTAATACGTTGTTTTAACATTGATGCAGAATATGATTTTGTGCTTCTAGCTCCGCTTGTTCCACTGAACAATCCTGATGAATCCTTAGACATGGGCACCTCTCTTTGCCTGGAAGGCAGCATTTGTGCGGCTCATGTACGGAACAACTTCAATTCCCATAGCACGGATTTCATCAAAAATTGGGTATCTAGCAGAACCAACAACCAGAATTGTTTTTGGCTGAAGAACTCGTATCATCTCTCGGATACCATTTTCAAAATATGGTCTGTGACCGACATTCTTCAAATTGCTTGCAACAGTTCCAACGCAGACAATAGAATTTTTAGGGATTCCTAAAAAACACCATTTCCAGCTTTCTTCAGTATTCCAGCGGACATTGTTGATTACTTCATGACCGAGGATTGTTCCATACCAATAACCAAAGGCTTTCATACGGTAAGTGTTCCAGCCACGAAGAAAATACGGAAAGTCCCTGTTAGTACTAAAATCAGGGGTGATGATTCCGGAAAAGTGAGGAAGAATACGCAGAGCATATTTCCACCTGAACCAGATTCCGCCCGTTCCATCAAAGTTCTGATCATCTTCAAAGAAACCTACAAACGCATCAAAAAAGAAGTTTTTGTTACCTTTCGCAAGTTCTTTTTTGTAGATGCTTTTTGCCTCTGAATAGGTAATGATGTTCTTAGGATTACCTTTAGCTGTTGTAGGACAAAACGGGATGTCATATTCTTTACAGAATTTGACACCACGAACCATAAATGCATTCCACCAAATATCATGGCAGTTTTTGCGTGGACTATTTTCGTTTGCTTTAGCATTAACTTTATTAAGCTTTGCCATTTTGCTCCCCACATTACACAATCAAAAGTTGCATAAAATGTGATATAATAGAGGTATCAATCTGTAACGCAGATATAAGCATTTAGTTTTGCTTACATGGAGAAATTACCTCTAAAAGAACGAAAAAAGCGGATGACTTCGGATGAGTAAAAATGCTTAGATATTCCATAAAACCTATGAAATATAAGGAAATATATATTATTTAAGATAAAACGGATGAAATTCGGATGAATAAGGAACTTATAGAAATTAATGACTTTTCGTCATTTGCAAGAGTTTTAAGAAAATTTGATCTCCATGTTGACTCAAGTGCCTCTTTTATTCGCAAGTTGTTCAATAAATCCGTGGATAAATATGTTCCTTCTCAAAAAGCAAATCCTGATTGGGCTATAGAATTAGAATCATACAGTCCGTTTGATGGTTTTATGACGGATACACTTACGAGATATTACTCAGGTAAACTTTTATTATCTTCAGGAACATGCAAACAAATAGTTCCATATTTGAACACAGAGAATTTTTGTTCGTATTTTGATTCATTAAATACAACAGAAGAGATTGAAACTGAATTAATAAGATCCATTTCAAAAGAGAAACCAAATGTAAATTCTGAGAATATTAGTTCGACTTATTGCTCTTATCTCTTTGAAATAATAAATACAATTGCAGCTGCTGAAACCCATATACGAAAAAGAAAAACAGTTCCTAAGATTTCTCCATTTTGTTCTGCAGATACAGAAGCTGATTTTGAAAATAGAATAACCACAGCTATTAATAACCTTATTAAAAATTGTGACAAGGATTTCGATGATAAGGATATAAATCCACCTTATAAGATTAGAGAGAAAGTGAAGGATACACGCCTATGTAATGAACTTGAATATGAAGTCAGATATTTTCCACTTTTAAATTCAGTTTTGGTTGATTCAGAAAATAATTCCGGAATACCAAGTGAATATATCCGCTCCACTGTAAATAGATATTTTATTCGTTTGGAAAATCAAAAACTTTCCGAGCAAGAAATTGTAAAAAGAATGCAACAGTTCTTTGCTACAAAAGCTGCTGTTGAATTTGATAGTCCTGAATGCAAAACAATAACCGTGTATTTTATTCAATTGTGTGAGGTGTTCCGTGGTCCTTCCAGGTAAAAATGCTGTTTACAAAGATTCTGTTATCTCCAAATTCCCTATTATTTTAAGCATATTATCAGACGAAAAATTCTGCAAAATTACTGATTTACAAATCAAAACAGAAAATCAATTTTCTTCAATTGCTGAATTTGTACAAGCTATGGACTGCTTATTTGCCTTAGGAAAGATTGAATTAAATGAATCAAAAGATGGAGTTTATATATGTTAGTTGAAATTCAAAGTGATGCTTTTAAAATTGGTAATACTGTCAGAGATGCAATTTCTTTTCACAGTGGATTAAACTCAGTTGTAGCTTATACTCAGGGAAACAACTCTGTTGGTAAGACATCTTTCCTTTTAGCAATAGATTTTGTATTTGGAGGAGAAACTTATTATTCAGATGAAGCTAAAATTATCAAGAACATTGGTCATCATGTTATAAACTTCACGTTTGAATTTAATTGTCAAAAATACAGATATTCTCGCTCCACAAATGAACCAGACTTAGTTACTGCTTGCGGTTCAAATTATGCAGAAATAATAACTCAAATATCTATTGAAGAATATAAGAATAAGTTGAATGAATTATATAAACTTGAAATTTTAGATATGAATTTTAGGGACATTATTTCAATTTATATTCGCATTTCGCACAAAAGTCCTAAAGAATTGTCAGAATTCTTAAAGCAACACCAGGATGAATACAAAGGAGCAGGTGTCATTCGTTTTGAAAAATTGTTTGAAAAATATTCATTAATTAAAGAAGAAAATGATAAATATATCCATGCTAAAAACTTGGCGGATGCTTTTAATAAAGCTCAAAAATTAGATTTTATTTCCGGCTCAGATCTAAAAAAGAAGGAGATTGAAGATATAAAGAAAGAAATTACTGAACTTGAAAACAGAAACGATACTATCTGTAATAATTCAGATTCCGAACGAATTGCAAATTTAGACAAAGAACAAGCAACAAGAGCTGCAAAACTACAAGGCTTGTTGCAACCTTTACGATCAAAGAGAACAAAATTATTAAATAAGATCGAGACAACACAAAAAACTTATGATGGCTTATTAATTCCGACAAAAGAAGAATTATCTGTGTTACAATCATTTTTTCCTGATACGAATATTAAGAAACTTTATGATATCGAAGAATTTCATTTTAAGATGAGCGATATTTTGAGGGAAGAACTGAAACATTCAATTGTACAATATCAGTTAGAACTAAAAAATACAGAGTCACAGATCCTTTCTTTAGAAACAGAACTTCAGAATATAACTCCTGGAAAAACATTACCAAAAGCTGCCTATACAGAATATGCAAATAATTTTTCAAAAATCCAGAAACTTAAAGAAAAATTAGAAAATTTTGAAAAAGGAAAAGAACTTAAAATTTCCTCAGATAACTGTAAACAGAACTTGTTCAACAAAGAAATAAATATTCTTAATCAGATTTCTAATTCTGTGAATACTTGCATGGCAGAATTAAATTCCAGTATTCAAGAAGGAAAATGGATCAATCCATTGCTTCATTTCGAAGAACCAAAAACAAATACTGCAAAAGGCATTTCAAATTATTCTTTAACCTCTAATAATGATTCTGGTGATGGAACACAGGGTGCAAATGTAATTCTTTTTGATTTATCAGTTTTAAAACTTTCGAAATTACCTGTAATTATTCATGATGGTTTAGTAAGAAATGAAATAGATCAAGAACGTGAACAAGATTTTATTAAACTCTATGCTAAGCAAAACGATAAGCAGGTTTTTACAGAGTTTAATAATCTGAATAGATATTCCCAAGATATACAAAAGATTCTCACCAACTCTAAAGTTATCGAATTAGGTAATGATGAAAAATCACTGTATGGAAAATCTTATGCTATAAAAAATTAAATTGTGATTTTAATGATTAAAAAATTTGACATTCTCCATTCTTTTTACTATATTAAATATAGTTTCCTTGGTAGAACTAGCGGTCAGTGCGAAGATTTTTATCATACCATATCTAATCATAATGAATACCTACGAGCATCAGGTTTATTGTTGCTTTACGGTACTGACAAAATAAGCAAATACAATAAAACGAATGCTCAAGGAGAAACATTATGTCTAATCTTGAGTTCTTCAAGAAACAGTCCAAAAACCTTTTAAAGGATTGGCAGACACAAACCAAAACAGTGGATAGTGATGGATTTATAACTTATCACTATGATTGGAAATTCTACGATGTAGGTGATTTGTTCTTTTATTACGAGTTCAGTGATAAAGACGAACAGGAAATTATTCTGGCACGGGCCCAGAACCTGATTGCCAAAATGGTAGGATTTAAAAAGTGGGATGAATTGATTCATGCAACACCAGTAGAACTGGAACTTGCACAATTACTTCTTCGCCATTTCAAAGACAGTTCTGATATTCAGGATTGGGAAGAAACTCTTGCATTTACTGGAGTTGCTCAATATGGTCCAGAAGCTGTTATAGAATATGCCCGCCAATATTATCAATTGGGAGACTCTAAAGAAATTGTTGGATTACAAATAGATAAAGTAACTGTTCTTTCTGGCAAATTGAAATCTGCAGAAATAAATAAGTTTGATGATGTTCATAATCCTGATGGAACATTACGAAAAGATTCTGATGTTTATTGCTTGCATTGTAGAAAGGCTTTTAAATTTACTCAATCAAAAGTCATCAGAGATAATGAAAAGAATCTAACTATGGTAGTTTGTAAAAATTATCCTGATTGTAGAGGAACTTATCTTGATTACAAAGTTCTTACACCAACTATTATGTATGGCCAAACAAAGAATGCAGAATTGAATAGAGGAATTGAATCATTTCCTCATTTAAATATGAATGCAAAAGTTCATTGCATTCATTGTGATCAGGAATATGTTTTCAATGAAGCTAAAGTTGTTCAGTTCCCAGAAGATGATGTGCCACTTATTATGTGCAAGAATTATCCGGAATGCAACGGAAGTTTGATTGATATGATGAGTATTGAGGAATAGGTTATTTCCTGCCTCTAAGAATATATTTGATTTACTTCTTAGGGGCATTTCTGTGTGTCACTATTCTGTGAAATAAATTTTTACTTCTATAGGATTTTGAGCATTTGTATTATCAAAGGTAAACACAATAACTCGTTCAAATGAGACAATATTATCTCCTGAAACAATAATCGTAACACCATATGTACCTTTTGAATTTAATAAAAGATTGCTTTGTTCAGAAACAAAGAAAGTAGTTAACATTTTTTTCATCAATAATAATGAAATTACAATCTTCATAAGATTTAGGCTGAATATCCATTCTGGTATCGAGTGGAAGTTGCATTCGTATTTTTTGATCCTGATATGACAGAAAAGCTTAAAAAAGGAATAATTAAAAATCCCAAGAGTCGGAGGATTCCTTATATCAAAACCTTTTATTCGCAACTGCACATTTTTTGCAGTTGTAAAACCATCATTAAAAACACGTATCTTAAATGAATAAGCTGTATTATCATTCATTAATGAACATTTTGTAAAAATTCCTTCATCTTTTTCATCAG
>JAZUJH010000022.1:0-4558 GCA_045642665.1 Treponema sp. | reverse complement strand
ATTTAACAAAAGATGAAATTGCTAAAATAGTAATTATTGATGGAGAAAAAGATTCTAAAGATTGCTTAAATAAAGTTGCAAATAAAATTTTAGATTATAGAGTTCATGGAGACTCAATATTAGACCCTGATTTCATTCAAAAATACGGCCCTTCAAAAGGTTCTGGTCGTTATGAAAAACCGTTTAATCACCTACAAGATGTTGCTAATACAATAATAAACTGGCTTGAATATACTCAATTAGCATCTCGTAATGATGAAAAAAATTTACAGATACTTCCAGAACGAAAATTGGAAGTATTTCAAATCATAAATAAAGAATGGCCTTTTATTACAGACCCAGAAAATGAAGAAAAATTTCAAAGAAGATATGGTCTTGATTTCAAACATAATAAGGATACAAGAGATTTAACAAAATCCAAAACTATAACAGATAAAATAATTCAAGAAATGCAAATAGAAAAAGCTTTTATCGAATTATCATTAAAACAACCTATAACAGGTCTATCTGCAGAAATTATAGATAAATTAGTTCTTTTAACTGGAATAAATCAAAATATTATACAATCGTATTTATTCAAAAGACATCCTAACGGTGCTATAGGTACTTTTATGAGTGAATACTTTGATATGGCATTCAGTGGAAGAGAGGATGCAACAGAATTTGAAAAGGCAACAGTTGCAATTTTTAGAGATATTTTCAATTTTAAGACAGAACATGTTGGTCCCAAAGGATTAAGTCCAGATGTCCTATTAATATCAGATATCTATGGCTATCAAGCTATTATTGATAATAAAGCTTATAAAAAATACAGCATTTCTAATGATCACCGAAATCGTATGATTCATAATTATCTGGGGAATTACTCATCCTATAGCAATTCAAAATATCCAATAGGATTTTTTAGCTATATTGCAGGAGGCTTTTCTACTAATATAAATGAACAAATTAGAAGTATTTCCAATGAAACAAATATACCTGGAAGTGTTATATCAGTTACAGATTTTATAGAACTTATAAAACTAAATTCTACAATAAATTATACACACGATGATATTAGACGAATATTCTCGACTAATAAGCAAATAGAACGTGCTGATTATTTTCAATATTAGAGATCACCGATTTTAACCACCGAGAGTTCAACGAGAAAAACCAATTTTAAGTTCAGTAGAATTGACCAGAAACTCAGTCTTAAATTATGGTTATTTTGTTGTTGGTGCAGAAAGGTCTGCGTTTGTTGCTTTTCCTCTGATTGTTGTCAGAGAGTAAGATTCGCAGTTTCTTCCGCGGTAGCTATTTCCACGAAGATTGAAAATCAGGGCATCATCGAAGATTCTGTCCAAGGCACAAAGTAGAGAATCATCTTCGCAGAAATTCTGCTTCCATTGAGACGGCTGCTTGTTGCTTGTAAAAATCATTGTGTAAGGACCTTCCTTGTTGTAACGGCGGTCAACAAGGTCAAAGAACATTCTCGTATTCTCCTTGTCAAAAACACAATGTCCGACCTCATCAATAATCAGGCAAGAGGGCTTTACAAGGCTTGTAATCAACTTTCCGGTTTTTCCGTACTGTCTTGCTTCCGTGAACATATCATTTAATTCTGTCATCTTAACGAAATAAGTCTTGAGCTTGTGCTGGCAGCATTCATAGCCGTAGGCCATTGCAATATGAGTCTTTCCGGTTCCAGCAGGGCCAATCAATGCTATGTTTCTGTGCGAGTAAAGTGTCGACAAAGTCTGTAAACCTTTCAACTGGTCAGTGTTCTTGCCATGAACTTCCGCAAAATTAAAGTTTTCAAAAGTCTTTGGAGATTTCAACGGAAGTTTGCTCAATTTCAGCATCATCTGAATCGAAGCTTCATCCTTTCTTTTTGCAAGGAAATCAAAAACTTTTGAAATTGCATCCAGATCCTGCTGGGTCAATTCATTTTCTAATGCAAAATTTGCAAACTCTTCACTAGTCATCTTGATTTTCAAACTGTCAAGATTCTTCATTATCATATCAATCTTTATATTTTCCATTTCCCGCTCACTCAAAATTAAATTTACTGAAACTGTCTTCCGCCGTGATTCCCAATGCCTGGTAAGCAAGAGATTTTACCGGTGCAGTAGGATGTTCTTCTGGCTGCTCAGAGTTAACATACTGATCCTTGCAGAAAGAATCCTTTCTGCTCCATGTAACATTATGCGTAACAAGGCAACGGCTCATGTCTTCCGAATAAATCGAAATGATCCTTTCTGTTCTGTTTACCCGGACAATTTTCTGCCCGTAAGAGTAAGGAACACCAAACCTCCGGCCTTCATAGGTAACAAACCCGTCAAAACTGATTCGTCGTTCTGGAAAAAGATACAGCATTATGGCAGGATCCTTCACAGGCATGGGAAGGCATACTTTTCTGCATTGATCCTGATGAAGCACCGCAGAAAAACCTTCGATTTCTTTTCTGAAAACACAGTTCTTGTCGTTGCACCATTGAAGGGCCTGTTCATTCAGGTCTGAGACATTTACGAACTGCCGACCGGCGATGAAGTTATCCTTTACATATCTGACCAGACGCTCAACCTTGCCTTTCGTGAATGGATGTCTTGGCTTGCAAAGCTTTGTTTCAAAGCCGATCGTCTTCATGAAGATTTCATAGTCATGGTTCCATACAGGACGACCTTCAAAATCTCTTTTCAGGACGACAGATTTCATGTTGTCGGTCAGAATCTTTTGAGGAATTCCCATGTACTGGAATGCGTGAATCATTCCGATGAACAGGTTTTCCTGCTTTGCATTCGGGAAGAACTCAACGTATTTCATTCCGCAGTGGTGGCATATCATTGCAAAACATGCCGCCTGGTATTCGTATCCTGAATAGTCGCGGACTTTTGTAAATCCCCAGTCCATCTGGAATGCTTCTCCTGGAGCAGTAAAGTATCTCAAACCTCGGCTTCCCTGTGGTGCGACTAAATGCCTTGCAGCTGGTACAAGAGATTTATTTGCCATTATGTATCTCTTTACACCACTCAAGCTTCCCTTGTAGCCAACTTCCTTAAGTTTGTCATAGATGTTTACGGAATTCGTTACGCCCTGTCTTAACTGGTCATTAATCACGGATTCATAACCGCTGATTACAGTCCTTGCAGCTTTTTTTCCTGTAAGTCCATGAGGCATTTCCTTAAAATCATTTGCTTTTAGTCTTCGGAGTTTCGCACGTGAAATTCCGGTTCTGCGTTCCAGTTCGGCAAGATTTACATATTCAAGATTAAAACCTTTTCCTTGTTCCTTCTTTATATCCTGCAATGCTTGTGTTAAAGTGACTGTATGGTCATTATCATTTTTCATATTCCTCCTCGACTGAGTTTCTGGCGATTTTCAGTTTAGAAGTTTTATGAACATTTGGTAATGGCTTTTTTACTTGAACTGATTTGTGGCGATTTTAACTGGACTTAGGCAAGGTTGAAATGAGTGAACTCTAACAAGGCGGAACAATTTTGAAATTCAGAGTAAATGACGGAAAAAAAATCCTTGAATATAAAAAAGATAAATCTGCAATGCGTCATCTGGTTTTGTCCAAAGATGAAAAGAAAGCCTATGTAAGTGATATGTATCACTTTGCTGTTTATGAAATAAATGTGGAAGATTTTTCGGTTTGCCAGGTATGGAAAGTCTACAACAATCCAAACACAATCTGCTTATTGAATGACAGGTGGCTTTTTGTTTCATGTCGCGGGCCAAACAATCCTTCGGACTATACATTACGCAGCCCAAAAAACGGCAAGATTTTTGTCTTTGATGTAGAAAGCGGAAAGAATGTACTTTGTATTGAAGGCGGAAATCAGCCAACAGGACTTGATGTGTCAAAAGACGGGCGCAAATTATGCAGTACAAATTTTCAGGATGAAAACTGCGATTTATATGAAATCGTGATTGAGTAAAAACGATAAGCAGTTTTCATCTTGATGTCCGAGTCCCACTGGATTGCTTTGCAGGTATCGTTGTTTTAATCTGCCAACTCGCAAATCCTTATGCCAAAGTTTTCATCGACAACTACAATTTCACCATAGGCAACAGCCTTTCCATTTTTTATAATTGTACTAAACTCTCCGGCCATCTGGTTCAGTTCGATGATGGTGCCTTTTTTGATGGCCTGGATTTCTTCTGGCAAATGGAAACTGCTTCCCATCTGAACTGAAAGATATTTTTCTTCGTTGTAGGTAAGATCTGGAAGGTCTTCATCGGTGATGCGGAGGCCCATGTTTTCGTCAATTACAACTGCCTGTCCGGTGTGGATTACTTTGTTTTTGTACACAAGGTTCAGCGGTGAGTAATATTTCTTTTCAAAAATCAGGATTTTACCGATTTCCAGTTCCACGTTTATGTCATTAAAGCGGCCGAATTCAACGGTAAGCAGTTCATCGCGGGCAGGAGTTTTTACGTCGTGAAGCTGCTGAATTTTTACTTCCGGATAGCCGTCGTTGAAAAATCCCAGATTGAACAAAGTTGTAAGATATACATCGCTGAACTGAAGGTTGATGTACCCCCTGGAATTTCCGGCGGTACATTCAAGGCT
>JAZUJH010000021.1:0-99866 GCA_045642665.1 Treponema sp. | reverse complement strand
AGTCTTGGACAGTTCGTAGAGTTCTTTAATTCACAGAGACTTCATCAAGGTTTAGGTTACGAAACACCTGACGAAGTCTATAAAAATGGCATTTTCTCTGGTAAGGAGATAGAAATTGAAGTAGCCTAGAATTCGATATTTTTAATTTTAGTGTCTTGACAAAGGGCTTAGCATAGTTTGATAAAGACATCCGATGTAAACCGGCTTCCCTGATCTGTATTGAAGATTGCAGGACATCCATATTCTTCGATTGTTTCCCGCAGAAGATTTGCATACTGCAGTGCGTCCATGGAATTGAATACACGCCAGCTCAAAACTTTTCTTGAGAACCGGTCGATTATTGCCATCAGGTATACATTTCCTGTCGGCAATTTTATATACGTGATATCCGTTGGCCGTACCTGATTCGGATATCTTATGACCTTGTTTTTCATAAGATATGGATATTTCTTTCTGTAGTGTTTCCACTGTGTTTATTTATCTTGCACCAAATTTTTCGGTAACCGTAATACGGATGTTCAATCTTGACTTCCTTGATTTTTACAAGCAGGTCAAAATCCTTTTGTTCCTGTTCTGCATGCGGTTCATAGTAATACCGTCTTCTTGAAATCCTTGCTGAACGACTGTCGCTTTTTTGCCATGTGTCTAGAGTTTATCGGCTGTTTGCACCTTAAATCTGTTCCTTTTTCTGTGTTGTTTTACGCACTCATTTTACCCATCCTGTTCTTCCGCATTTTGTACAGCGATATCAGTCTGCATTAACTATGTTTGACATATTCTTTCTCCATGTGTTTAAGGTCAGTTTTGAATCGAGCGAAGCAAGATTCAAAATGAATTTAGGTATTTCAACCTAAATTCATGGGTTACCATGAATTTTTTTTTCCATCGCGGAAGTTAAAAATATTTTTTATATATTCTCTAAAAATTACTTTTGAGAAATGCCGATGAGTTTTGATTCTTGGAATTACAGGGTAAAACAGCGCGTCTTTAGGGGAACTTTATATAGCCTAGCATGCACGGAAATAAATAAAAACACCTCCGCAGAGTGTCTGTTTCTGCGGAGGTGTTTCATTTTCTTTTTTAATGATGAAGGAGGTAAAAATGAATTTCATGGGAGACCGGGGAAATAAGTTCCGGAGCTCCCGCCTTTATGTTTTCAAAGCTGCAGGTTAAATTCAACCTGCAATTTCTCGCTCATGAGAATCAGACTTTGAATCTGAGAACGTTCCATGAAGCCGGTTTAAGAGATACCATGTACTTGTTTTTGTCTCCCTGAACAAGTTCAGCGTTTGCAGGTTTAACCGCATCAGGATTGTCGAGAGAGTTCTTTGCGCTCAGATCCTTTCCGCAAAGTTCTGTCCGGAAGAACATGTTTGAATCATTGAATGAAGACAAATCAATTTCCGTTTCAGAAGAAGCATCCTTGCTTGTGTTCAGAGCGAATACTGTAAGCTCTCCGTTTTCTTCGCTGTAAACTGTACTGAATATTACTGCTGGAACTTCTCCGTATTTGTTTGTAATCTTGTTTTCCGTGCGAGCAACTGGAGCAAGAACTGTACCGCGTCCGTAAACTGAAACATCCTTGAACGGGAAGTAGATTGCCTGCTTGTATGCACCTTTTCCTGGTTCTGTAAAAATCGGGGCAATGACATTTACAAGCTGTGCAAGGCATGCAACTTTGACCCGGTCGGCATGGTTGAGCAAAGTAATTGCAAGACCTCCTACAACAAGAGCATCAAGAAGAGAGTAGTGGTCTTCAAGAATTCTTGGTGCCTTTTCCCATGGATGAGGCATCTGGTTCTGCTGGTACCATACATTCCACTCGTCAAAGGAAAGATACATTGTCTTCTTGCTGCGCTTGACTGCCTTGACATAGTCACAGGTTGCGCATGAAGTCTTTATGAAGTCATCCATGTCAAAGAATGAAGCAAGGAAGTCGTCATCGTTTCCGAAATTTTCATAGTAACGGTGAATTGAAATGTAGTCGGCAATGTCGTATGTATGTTCAAGAACAGTTCTGTCCCATGCAGGATATGTCGGCATGGAAGTTGTTGCACTTCCGCAGACAACGAGCTTGATTGATTCGTCCGTCCACTTCATGATTTTTCCTGCTTCAAGAGCTTTCTTTCCGTACTCGTCAGCATCAAGGTGACCTATCTGCCAGGGTCCGTCCATTTCGTTACCGACGCACCAGGTTTTGATTCCGTAAGGGGTCCTGTGACCGTTTGCTTTTCTTAGGTCACTCCAGTATGTTCCGCCTTCAAAGTTACAGTATTCAACAATGTCGCCTGCATCCTGAGGTGTTCCTGTTCCCATGTTAACGGCACCCATGATGCTTGTTCCTGCTTTCTGTGACCAGTCATAGAATTCGTCGATTCCGATTTCATTAGTTTCGATTGTGTGCCATGCTCTGTCAAGTTTTACAGGTCTCTTGTCCTTAGGTCCTATACCGTTTTTCCAGTCATATCCTGAAAGAAAGTTTCCGCCGGGATAACGTACCAGGGAAACTCTCAGATCCTTTACGAGATCAATTACATCTTTGCGGAAGCCCTGCTCATCTGCACTCGGATGCCCCGGTTCGTAGATTCCTGTATAAACAGCACGCCCCAGATGTTCAATGAAGGAGCTGAAAAGATTGTCATCAACCTTTCCAAGTGTAAAATCTTTTACGACAGAAACTTTTGTTTTCATAAATTTAACCCCTCTTATCTACAGATATTCATTCCATTCTGGATTGAATTCATATTCTTCACATTCCTGTTCCCATTTGCCCCTCGGACATTTGCTGTCTGACATGCGTGCACGGTAAGCGCAGTAGGCTCCCGTCAGGGAACACATTATTCCACCTGAAAGGTTGTAGCATTCGTCGCAGATTTTAAGTCGCCTTTCAAATTCCTGCGGTGAAGCGGTGCATCCTTCTTCATCAGTAAGTGCTTTCACTTCCGCAAGAACTGATTCCTTTGTTATCCGGCTCATCTGTTCCTTCAGCTGGCACTCCGGGCAGTACACTTTATTCTGCATCAGGCAATCACTGTAACAGATGCGACTGAATGGGCAGGAAGATCAATGCTTACGCAGTCCCTGTCTTCAACTTTAACTGCAAGAGTCTTCTCTACAACGGCATCAGGTTTTTCGAATGTATTTATGCTGTTCATTGCCTCACCGTTTATGACCGTACCTTCCGCTTTTTCAATTGCGCCTCTGAGGTTTGCAAACGAGATGTCCACTCTGCGGGAATTGTCAGCATCAGAGTTTACAACTGTAACAAGGTATCGTGTCTTTCCAGTCTTTTCATCTTTCTTTTCAGAAGCAGAAACGTTGAGAGCCTGTACAACAATATCCTTGTCCATGATTCCTGCACTTGCGGAAGCGACTGTGCTTCCAAGAAGCGTTGCTCCCTGGTGGCCCTTGTACATGTGGAATACATGCCATGTAGGTGTAAGAATAATCTTGTCTCCTTCAGTAAGGACCGGTGACTGGAGAACGTTTACTGCCTGCGCAAGATTTGCAATGCGTACACGGTCCGAATGGTTGTTGAAGATATTAAGGTGAAGTCCTGCAACAACTGCATCACATACAGAGTTCTGCTGGTAGAGGAATCCGGGGTTTGTTCCTTTTTCAACTTCAAACCAGTTGCCCCATTCGTCAACAACAAGTGCAACTCTTTTGCCAGGGTCGTACTTGTCCATAACTTCACCGTGACGGCGAACAAGTTCATCCATCCTGTATGCGTTCCTGATAATCTTGTACCAGCCTTCCTTGTCGAATCCTGTGGAACTTTTTTTATTTTCCCAGCATTCCTCGTATGTATAATAGTGGAGACTCAGACCGTCCATGAGCCAGTGAGCATTCTGCATGAGAACATCCGTCCAGTTGTAGTCCGCAATGTTTGCTCCGCCTGCAATCTTGAATATTTTATCCTTTCCGTACTGTCTGACGTAAGTCTGGTACCTTCTGTACTGGTCCGCATAAAATTCAGGGCGCATATTACCGCCGCATCCCCAGTTTTCATTGCCGATTCCAAAGTAGTCAAGCTTCCAAGCTTCCTCACGTCCGTTAGCTTTTCTGAGGTTAGCCATAGGGCTTTCACCGCTGAAGGTTATATACTCAATCCATTCATCCATTTCCTGTACGGAACCTGATCCCACATTTCCGCATACATAGGGTTTGCAGCCGAGTTCGTCACAGAGACCAAAGAATTCATGTGTACCGAAGCTGTTGTCTTCTACGACTCCGCCCCAGTGTGTGTTGATCATGCGCTTGCGGTTTTCCTTTGGACCTATGCCGTCTTTCCAGTGATATTCGTCTGCAAAACATCCGCCCGGCCAGCGGAGGTTCGGAATGTCTATGTCCTTGAAAGCCTGTACAACAGCCTTGTTGTATCCGTTTATATTAGGAATATCCGAGTCCTTTCCGACCCAGAAGCCGCCGTAGATGCATCGTCCCAGATGTTCCGAGAAGTGTCCGTAAATATCGCGACTGATTGTCTGTTTTTTATTGTTCGTATCAACAACAATGGATTCTTTCATTGTCTTTGCTCCTTCGTTTTTTCATTTTATCACGAGTTTTTTTTATATGCAACAAAAAAAATTGATATTTACCCTAAAAAATCAATTTAAAAATTGATACAGATTTTGACTGGAATCAAGTGAATGAAGTTTCTCTTTCAATATTGTTTTTGGATTAGCACTGTGTTAAAATTTGTGGTATGGAAAATTTGATTGGAATTAATAAAAAATTTTTTGTTACGGTCTTTGTGATTATTGTTGTCCTGTTCTCATCATGCACAACTTTTTTTCTGGCAAGCAGTTTCAGTCCCGTAAGCTTGGATGAGAAGAACTGCAGCTTTGATTTCTCAAATTATACAAATTCTTGTTACAATGCGGTTTCCTGTAAAAAAGGTGACAGGCTTTCCGTAAGTCTTGATAAGTCGGCAGGCTCCGTATGGATAAAGATTTCAATGGACGATGACAATAATATCTTATGGAAGGGAGATGATGCTTCCACCGGAAATTTTGAGCTGACTGTCAATAAGGACGATGTCTGTTATATATGGTTCAAGGGCTGGCATGCCTTCGGGAAATTCCGTTGCAGCGTAAAGAACTTTTAGAGGTGTGAGCCTTCTCTTTCTGTTCTTGAATTTCATTGGCGGGTTATAAACAGTGTATCCCTGGAAAATGCTTTTTAGGGATGTCTGCAGGCTTTGGTTCTTGGAATTACAATGCTTAAGACATCGAGTTTTTTAGTTGTCACTAAAATATGCAATTTTCAGGGATTTTTTATCTTTAGTTCCGGTTCTCCCGGTAAAGGCTTGATCAGAAATATGTTCTGAGAATGATTCCCTGGTCGTAGTTTCCGAATCCCTTTCCGAAGATGTTCATTCCGCCCATGTGCTCAGCATTCTCTTTCACACCGATCTTTACCCGGATTGAATGATGTTCGCTAAGTTTAAGGTCGTCAAGCTTTACATCAGAAATCTTTACTCCGTCAACGAAACTTCCTTCATCGCTTACGGAGAAGTGCTTGAGAAGTCCGTATTGGGAACCCTCAAGCTTCCACCATTCGGGAGTATACTTTCCGCGCTTGTCACCGAAGTCTCCGGGGCTCATCCACGTACCTATTTCCGTGTGGTTTATCCACATCGTAATGTCAGAAGGCCAATTTGAATTTGTGCCCGGTGTTTCGGAAGAAAGCTCAAGGCTTATTTCAATTTTTGTGGGCCTCTTCGTTTCGTACATCGTATTGTTAGGGAATTTGTATTCAAAAGTTCCGCTTCCGCACCAGAGAAGTCCTGCCTTCATTCTTTCAGGATTAAGGAATGCGTCGGGAATGTCAAGAAGACCGATGATATGTTCCGTTGAACACAGGCCGCAAGGTGCTGTCACATGGTAATCCGTGAAGATACCGATAGGCATTTCAACTTCTATGGAATTTTTTTCTGTGTTCTGCTTTTCCGGAAACTGTACGAGAAGTTCATGGAATGAAGGGCTGCAAAGTTTCTGGTTTCCCTTCTTTGCCTTGACGGATTCTGTGAGAATAAGTCCTGCTTCTTCGAGAATTGAAATATGAGTTGCAACAGTTGACTGAGGCAGCT
Source organism: Treponema sp. (assembly GCA_045642665.1). Taxonomy (GTDB): domain Bacteria; phylum Spirochaetota; class Spirochaetia; order Treponematales; family Treponemataceae; genus Treponema_D. The sequence goes on along the minus strand of JAZUJH010000021.1, from coordinate 93,772 downwards.
TGAGTGTATCAGAAATTTCGTTTATGTTCAGAGTTTTTTCTCTGAGCAGCGCAAGAATCTGAATTCTTGGTTCAGATGCAAGGGCCTTTAATTTGTTGATGTCTTCAAGTGGATTCACCACGAGAGTTGATTCTGCTTCTTCCATAGACGTATCTCTTTATATTATAGTTGTTTATCTGTGAACAGAGCTCGCAGATTCTCAGGCTAATGTTCAAGTGAACACATGTAATTTTTGTATAAAAAATTTGTTATACCTATTTGATTTTATTATAACGACAATTATTGATATTGTCTAGTTTTTTTTGTTTTAAATATAGTGAAGGTCAAAAAAAAATGAATTATGCTCCCGGATCTTTTTTTGCCGGCTCTAACTTGTTAGTACGCAACGATTTAAAATATCGTTTTCTTACGAGCTTTCAAAAAAGGAATTTTTAGAAGTTCACTATAAATATCAATTTTTATTAATATAGAAAGTATAGTTTTTGCAGGTTCCAAATTATAGTTTTTTTTATGTTTTTTTTCAATACAGACTGTTCATGGGTGTGATTAATTTATCGTTATAATGAAGACGGGTGCAGAAAAAAAAAGACAGTCCGGCTGCACTGTCAGGGAAGACCGGAAATAATGTGAACTGAATTTCATGATTCTTCTGTCAGATTTGCCGAACCGTTTTAGGCTTTTAAAAAAATATGCTGAGAATTGCCGGCGGTTCTTTGCCGGATTCATTTTTCCGCTGAAAGCGTGATTACGTTTACCGAGCAGGGACGGGCATTGTACATGAAACTTTCTGGAGCTATAGGGATGGTGTCTTCCTTTATGCAGATTTTTTCAGGAAATGCAAAACTGTTTTCATCTTCAGGATTTCCGGAAATCGTCTGGACTCTTGCATAAGAATTAATTTTTCCGCATTTCCTGAGGTTCACCTGTACATCCTGTGCCTTGTCAGAAACATTTACAATTTTTATAATAATTTTTCCGTCGTCAGTTTTTCCTACGTGGGAATAGATCTGGTCAAAGTTCAGTTTGTCTTCAGCCTGCTGCACAAGTTTTCCGTCAAGGTAGCAGCTTATTTTTTCACCGCGGACTTCAACTTTTATGCTGTATTCTTTTCCGGTTTCTATTGAAATTTTTTTGCTGTTGCCTATGTTCGTGCGCAAATCTTTGGTCCCCTTTTCAATTGTTGACTGAGTGTTTCCCCATCCTCCTATATTCCACCAGTAGAATTTCTTGTTCTTTCCTGTAGCTCCGAAGATGATTATGAAACCTTCGTAGCCTGCATTCTTTTTTGCTTTTGCGGTGAGAGTATAGTTGTCCGGGCATTTGTTTTCATCAAGTCTGAGAAAAGTGCGGCAGTTTGAAGAATTTGCTTTCTGCATAAGCTTTCCCGAATCAGATTTCCATGAGCCGCTTTCTGTTATGAAATTTCTTAAATCAAGTTCGCTTCCTGATTCGTAGAGTGTTTCCTTTGTGTCGTTGTCAACAAGCTTTATGTCGTAGTATTCGTTCTGGGTAAGCCATGATCCGAATCCTACGGAACCTCCGATTGATTTTTGTTCCCGGGTATTAATTGCCTGGACTATGTTATGCTTAACAGTTCTGTCGCTTCTGTTCGTCATAAAAATTTTCTGCACATAATAGTCAGGTGTCTTGCAGACGGACGAATCGTTGAACCATATCATGTCAGGGGTCCACTGGGTAAAATGGTCTTTCGCAAAAAGGGGAGCGTAGCTTGAAAGTTCAATCACATCTCCGTTGCGTTCAATGCCTGTCATGTAGGCTGCACTTGCAAGAGCTGCCCACCAGTTGTTTTTCTTTGTGCTTACATGGGAAGCATATTCACCTATGAAAACTTTTGCCGCATTCTCTGAGCGCGGGTAAAATTCTTTGTTGTCATAGCGAAGGTTGTTTCCGAGGAACCATTCAGGTTCGCAGTAATAATGTTCGTCAACAAGTGAGACCAGGTTTTTTGTTTCCTCTGATTTTTTCCACTCACGTACCTTCGACCATGCGCTGTGGAACATTTTGTCTCCCGGATAAGGTCCCGCAGAAATGATGAGCTTGATATCTGGATGAACTTTATTTATTTCTTGTGCAATCACCTTGTAGCGGTCGAAATAATATTTGTAGGCATGTTCGTTTCCGAGTCCAAGGTATTTCATGTTGAAAGGTTCGGGATGTCCTGCTTCCGCACGTTTTTTTCCCCACAGGGAATCAGGACTGCCGTTTGCATATTCAATCAAGTCAAGGGCGTCCTGCACATAGTTTTGCATTTTGCTTACAGGAGCTGCATCAATTTCACCGTTGAAGGAGATTCCGCAGTTTATGACGGGAACCGGTTCTGCACCAATATCCTCACAGAGTCTGAAGTATTCATAGAAACCTAATCCGTATGACTGCTGGTATCCCCAGAAGTTTGTTTCCTCCTTTCTCTGTTCAACTGGACCGATTGTGTCCTTCCATCTGTATCGCGCATTAATGTTTTTTCCTTCTATTACGCATCCTCCAGGAAACCTGACAAACGCCGGATGCATATCTTCAAGGGCCTGTGCCAGGTCTGCTCTAAGTCCGTTAGGTTCATTTCGGTAGATGTCTGCCCTGAAAAGTGAAACCATGTCAAAGTCAACAGAACCTTTTGTGTCTGCAAAAAGTGAAAGCGCTCCCCGGCCGGTCGTTTCTGTTGCGGTAACTGTGAATTCAAATTTTTTCCATGCGTCTGTTATGCCGTTTATTTTTGTTTCATAAAATTCCTTTGAATCTTTTGCACCGCATCTCACGGTAACTGATTTTACGCTGGAATCTTTTGAGCGGATCCAGAGTGAACCCGGATAGTTTTTACCTTTTTCAAGGTAAAGTCCGCTGTAACCTGAATTTGAAATTCCGTCTCCCGGATTTTTTGCTTCAAGTCTGCAGTAATTTAAGTTTCTTGAATTCAGCGGGTCTTCCTTTGCGGCAGCAATTCTTGATGAAGATTTTCTTCCTCCCACTGATACTGCGTTCCAGGAATAGGTTGCAGATTTCTTTGATGACTGGTATTCAAAGGAACGGTTCTGAATCATTTCTCCGTAAAGTCCGCCGTCGGCCGCATAGTTTATATCCTCATAGAAGATTCCGAAAAGATTGCCGCTTACTTCTGTTGCCGGCGCTGAAAAGTCAGCTGAAAGAACGGCATGTTCCTTTGGTGCAGGATTCTTTTTTGCGCATGAAGTTAAAGTTGCAGCAAGGACAGCCGCTAGAGCAAGTCCCGCTGCAAGTTCAAGTTTTTTTTGCAGTTCCATATATTCTCCCGAACATCTGTTTTTGTTTTCTAAGATTCTTTCGCTTGAAATCAAAAATAATTGATATATTAGATTAATATTCAGTTTTCTCGAATCAAACGGAATAAATTGAAATATAATATTTTTTTCTAATTTTTGTTTTAAATCTATATGAAGTAAAGAATTTAACAAAAAGTGTCATAAATAATCATGTAGGATAAAGTGTAAATTGTCAAGAAAAATATCAGTTTTTTATAATATATATCAAATATTTTCTTGACATATTGCTTAAACTTGCCTTATGATAAGTGCATCTCCGGGAAGTGCAATTTTTAGAGATGCCCATAATTGGAGTGCCGGAGGTCATCGCTTGAAATTTTTATCGGGATGCTCCGCAGCTTCTGGAACCATTCAATTTCCGCGGTACATGATATGCATTTTAGGGTAGACTATAAAAAAGTGGAAGGGAATATATGAACATTACTGACATTGCAGAAGAAGATGAGAAAAAGCCTCTTGTCATGCAGAGGGCGGACCCTTATGTTTATTTTCATGAGGACGGTTATTATTATTTTACAGCTTCATGTCCTGAATATGACAGGATTGAAATAAGGCGGGCATGGTCTGTGAAAGCTTTGTCTGATGCGGAACCTGTTGTTGTCTGGAGAAAACATGCAACAGGTCCCATGAGCTATCATATCTGGGCTCCTGAACTTCATTACATCAACGGCAGGTGGTACATTTATTTTGCTGCAGGAAGAGCGGAAGATCCCTGGTGGATACGTACCTATGTTCTTGAAAATTCCAGTCCCGATCCTTTCTGCGGTACATGGGAAGAGAAGGGAATGCTTGAAAGTGAATGGGATTCCTTTATGCTAGACTGCACGGTCTTTGAGCACAATAAAAAAATGTATGCGGTCTGGGCACAGAAGCGCATGGAGAAAAGCGAGAACTCTGCTCTTTATATAGCTGAAATGGAGAGTCCCATAAAATTGAAACTGCCGCAGACTTTGCTTACGGTTCCTGAATATGACTGGGAGTGCAGGGGATTTAAAGTCAATGAGGGGGCTGCGGTTCTAAAAAGAAACGGAAAAGTTTTTATTACATTCAGTGCAAGCGCAACTGATGCAACTTACTGCATGGGACTCCTTGTTTCCGATGAGAATTCCGATCTTCTTGATCCTGCATCATGGACAAAACTTGATGAGCCTGTTTTTGTGACTAATGCGGAAAACGGTATATTTGGTCCGGGCCATAACAGCTTCACGACAAGCCGTGACGGGAAAGATGATTATCTTATCTATCATGCTCGTCCTTATGCGGATGTTGATCTGTCTTTTGCCTTGTATGATCCTAACCGTCATGCCTGGGTAAAGAAAATCCGTTATGATGAAAAAGGTTATCCTGTATTCCAGTAAAATAATCGGGAACGGTAGAGATGTCTTAAAAATTATTGAGGCGCTCCGAGGTGTCTGAGATGTGAAAAATGCTTGCCGCAGATGTCCGACGAGTTTTGACCTTTTAAATTACAAGGCTTAAAACATCGCATTTTCAAGGTTGTTTTCAAAAATTTTTGTTCTTGGAGAATTCATTAAGAGGTTTTGGTTATGAGAAAATTGTTTTCAGGTTTGGCATGCGGTTCTATGATTTGTGCTGCCGTCCTTATATTTGCATCCTGCGGGGAATCCCGGAAGAAGGCTGCATATTTTGATGCCGAAAAGGAAGTTATTCCTCCTGCAACATTGCAGTCACCTTCTCCTATGGCTAACGAGAAGACTGTGAACAATGCAAGGCGTGCTTCAACAGATGCAGAAGATGTCAAGGAATATTTTGCGGTGAAGTATGATGCCTCCTCTGAAACTTTTGCCTATGAAAAATACAGGAGAGGCGATCAGTCCACATGGAACTGTCATGACCCTAAGCTTTTTCAGGATCCTGACACAGGAAAATATTATGTCTATTCGACAGGCTGGAATGAAGGGGCTGCATTACGTTCTTCTGATGATCTTGTTCACTGGGCAAAGCACGGAAACTCTGCACTCTGGGATCCGAACGATGTTTCCCTTTCTTACCGCCACATGCATTGGGATAATGATTTTCTGAAGTGGGTCGGATATGTTACAAATGATGGCACCGCTTACCAGACAAACAATTATAAGCCCAAGTCGATTCCTTCCAGCTGGGCGCCGACTGTAGTAAAGCAGAATGGAAAATATTATATGCTTCACGGAATTATTACTGACAGTCTTACACTGGGCGGAGGAGTTCATCCTGCTGCGGCAATTACTCTGGCTGTTTCTGATAAGCCTGAAGGTCCGTTCATACCTGCGTCTGAATATGATCCGTCATTATATTCCAATTCAACTTTGGTGCGCTATGTATGGACTAATAAGAATTCCCAGAACACTGAAGTCGGATACTGGGGCTCATATAATTCAGGAAAGGGAAACTGGAATAACGGATTCGGTGCAATTGATCCTGAGTTTGTAATTGATATGGCAACAGGTGGTCTTGTAAAATTCAGGATAGGAAACAATGACTGCTTCGGTGTAACTTATGGTTCATGGAAAGGCGGAATTGCTTTGGTATACGTTGACGCGGAAACATTCAAGCCTGTTGCCTCAGTTCCCGGAACATCAACTTTTAATGGCAGGGGATATCATACGGGAGATGAACTTGACTGTCCTCTGGACAGCATTGAAAATAATCAGGGCACTCTTGTTGCAGGCGGACATGGTGCAGCTTATGAAGGTGCACAGCTTATTTATAACAGCGAAAATGGTTACTATTATATTTTTGTTTCAATGGGTGACCTGACTTTTGAATACAGAGTAGGTGTTGGACGAAGCAAAAATGTTGAAGGTCCTTACGTTGATACGAGCGGAAAGAATATGGTATTTGAAAGTGCAAGTGAAGCTTCCGCTTATCATGCTGTAGGCGGAAAAATTATTGGTGCAGTTCAGCTTAAGGATGAGTACGGTTTTATGTCTCCAGGCGGACAGTCAATTTTCCGTGACAGGTCAGGAAAAATTTTATTTGCAAACCATACGCGCACAAATTTCCGAGGAACAGACCAGTTCTGTCTGCAGATACATCAGATGTTCTTTACAAAAGACGGATGGCCGGTGCTTAATCAGAATGAATACTGGAATGACTTTAACGGAAAGGATGAAGTTCTGGAAAAGCTTTCAAAGACTGATGTGGCAGGAACTTATGATTCTGTCATGACAGTCCGCAGTGCAAAGAAAGGAAGCTTCAAGACAGGTGTAGTCAAGGTTAGCGGAATGCATTATGATGATGCAAAACCTGCTGACTCAAAGGAGATTGTTCTTACTGAAGACGGAAAGATTGAAGGTGCTTATACAGGTTCATGGAAGCTTGCTTGCGACGGATATACTGTTACCATTAGCATCAAAGATGGAGACGGTTTTTCTGGAACATTTACAGGTTATGTGCTCAGAGCTTATGACTGGGCAAGAAAGGAAAAGGATTCCGGCAGATATACAATAACCTTTACGACTGTTGACGGAAAAAATTCCGGAGAATATTTCTGGGGAAACAAGAAAGGAAGATAAAAAAACTGATTTCTGAAGTTCATTTACAGTTGGTTTATAATGGGAGTCTTTAAAAATATTTTGCAAAGATGCCTGCGGGTTTTGGTCCTTGAAATTTCAAGGACCGGAACAGCGTGTTTTCAGGGGTGTCTCTAAAAATTACAATTTTTAGCTACTTCCTTAATTAGAGAATCAAAGAGGGATGTCCGTCTGGTTTTACGGGCATCCCTTTTGTATTTGCTGGCCCCTCTAAGCTTAACTTTTGGATGCCAATTTTTTAGCCGATTGCGGTTCTAAGTTCTATGACCTTCAGGGAATCACAGTCCTTGCATTTGCTTAGCATAATGTCAAAGAACTTGTAATCACCTTCGGCAATATGCTGGTTTATAAATTCTTTTGGCAGAGTAATCGTGACATCCGAAATACTGTTGTTATTTTTTTCAAGCTGTGAAGAATCAATAATTTTTTTTAATATACTCTCATTGCCGTCCATGAGGGAAAACTCTATTTTTCCGCTGCAGTTTCCGTAAACAGAAAGAATGATTTTATATTCCCTGTTTTTCCAGAGCTTAGTTCTGTAAGACCAGAATGAATTTTCTTCGGCAGCATATCTGCAGGAGTTGTCTATCTCCTTTATGTATTCGCTTATGCTTCCGGAGTTTTTATAAGCATGCTCCACTTCGCTCTGCTGCTTTCCGCAGTCAATGAAGTCTTCTGTAATGTCATTTAATTTTTTTGTACGTTCATTTTCTGTGGCCTCGGATGAAGGAAAGTAAGCTGCATACCGGCAATGGTGAGTAGCGAAGAAAGGCTGAAGTCTGTAGGAAATATTTTTTTTGCTGACAGATTTTTCGGTTTCAAAAATAAGTCTTTCTTCATCGGTACATCTTATCCATTCATCAGGGTTTTCAAGGCTGCCTGTGAGAATATCTTGTTCGTATTCTGATTTTTCCTGCATGTAAACCAGATGGTCTTCCACAATGTCCTGTGGAATTGATTTACCGAGGTCAGCAGCAAGAACGATGGGCCCGTAGAAAATATTGAAGTTTGAACTTGCGTCCAATGTCTTTCTGACCAGTAGTTTTGATGAGAGGTTGATTTCAGTTTCATCATTGTCCATGGAAATATATTTTGTCTTTCCGTCTGATGATTCAGAACTCCAGAAGGGAATTCTCAGCATAATGTTTTTTTCTGACGAACCTTTTTCGCTTATAATAATTTTTGCTTTCTTTGAATAAGGGAAGTCGCTTTCAATTTTTATTTTCCATTCGTCAGATGTTCTGATTTCTGATGAAATGTAGTTGTTTATGTAAATATTTTTTTCATCTTCAAAGAAAATGTATCTGTTGTATCTGGCAGGATTTTCTATTCCGGTTCCTGTGCAGCACCACATTGAATTTTCTTTGGAGCAGTAAACCTTGAATGTGTTGCTTTCCATTGAAACGAAATAAGTTTTTGCACCGCTTTCAGGATCCTGTGAAGCAAGTATGTGGTTGTAGAGAACTCTTTCAACGAAATCAGAAGTCTGAGGGTTTCTGTTCCATTTGAAAATATATTCGGAAAGTTCCAGCATGTTATAGCTGTTGCAGGTTTCGCAGGTGTCTTTTCCCAGCTTCTCATTGTACTGCGGACCGAAGTGTTCTCCTATTGAGTTTCCGCCAATGGCATAGGAGCGTTTTTCGGATACAGTTCTGAAAAAGAATTCCGCGGCCTTGCGGTATTCCGACTTTTTGGTGAGGTCGTAAAGTTTTGCAATTCCAATGAACTTAGGAATCTGTGTGTTTGCATGGAAGCCCTGCAGCGCATCAGTCTCATTCATTGCAGGGGTCATAATCTCTTTGTGTATCCAGCGCTCGGCTTCTTTCAGATATTTATCTTCACCTGTGATTTCATAAAGGTCTGCAAAGAATTTGCACATTCCGCCGTGCTCACAGTGCATCATTTTTTGCATGAGCTGGTCGGAAAGTTTTTTTGTTCCTTCAATTACCCAGTCTGCCATTCTTTTGACAATTAAAAGTGCATCAGGATTTTTGCCGCTGGTGAAAGCATCAATGAGTCCTGCAAATACTTTGTGTACTGAATACCATGGAACCCACCAGTCGCCAAGTGAGAATCTTTCAACCTTAAAATTTCCTGAAAATACAGTATCAAAGGGTGTTGAAGGTATGCATGCAAAATATCCGTCCTCCCTCTGAAGTTCCTTGATTCTGCTTACAGTGTAATCAAGTTTTTCTTTTGCTTTTTCCCAGCCTTCGCATTCAGTTTTTACAAAGGCACTAAGGGAGCTCAAATAATGTCCCAGCATGTGCCCCTGAATCTGCCTGCTTTCCCAGCCTCCGTAGCATTTGTATTCAGTGCTTTTTCCTGCAATATTATAGGCTGGAGCAAGAAAGCGTTCGCTTTCGTAATCGAGTACATAATTCAGTCCCAGCTTCTGGGAGCCGTAAAAAATATTTTTCTTTTCTTTGATATTGCTAAGTTTAACCATAAGTATTATTCTATACAGAATTTTTAGTAAAAAATAGACACATAAAATATAGAATTGATGCGGAAAACCGACATTTAAAATATGGAATCACAACTTTACAGGATATCTAATTTTGATACTACAAAATCTTCTGTCTGCGGCTGCGCAATGCTTTCCCCTGGATGGTGTCACATGAAGCGTCACCTTGAGAATGAAAGCGTATTAATTTTCGGCAGAAAAAATTCTGCACTCATTGATGATGAAGGCTCGGAACTTGAAGTGAAGAAAAACAGAATCATTCTTCTGCCCGCTGGACATACCCATAAGGGTGTTGAGGCCGTAAAGAAAGATGTCTCATATTTCTGGATTCATTTTTATCAGAGAGTGGAACTTGAAAATGAAGTCAGATATTTTATTCCCGAAAAAATATTGGCTGAAGATGCCGAAGAAATTTATCAGAACGAGTTCAAGAATTTGAGAAGCTGTTCTGATGCAAATAAATTTTCTGAAAACAGAAAAGATAATTCAATAATACTTCCGCAGGTTTTTGATCCGGATAATCCGTCTTCCTACGCAGATGTCTTTTTTGAAATCCTTCATGAATACGAAAAACCGTCTTTTTCTGGTCTGTATTATAATCATCTCGTCAGGGGACTTCTCCTGAAAATATCAAAAGATTATTCTGAATCCTGTTACAGGGAAATTGAGAATTCCGGAAAACGGTCTTCACAAATTTTTTCAGTTGTACAAAAACTTTTACTGAACATGGAAAATGAACTTTCCAATCCTAACGCCAGCCTAAAATATTTTGCCGACAAAATGGGAATGAATGCTGATTATCTCGGACGGTGCTTTAAGAAAGAGATGAATGTTTCTATATGGCATTATATTACACGCAAAAGAATTGAGCTTGCATGCCTGAGACTTAGGGAAACAAATTTTTCTGTTGAACAGATAGCGCTTGACTGCGGTTTTTCTTCAAAACGTCAGTTCTATGATGACTTCAGAAAAATTACCGGAAAAACTCCGGCACGCTACCGGGATGAATCGGCCTATATAGGAATAAATATCTTATAATAAATGCCCGCGAGTTTTGGTCCTTGAAATTTTGAGGGTCGAGACATCGCATTTTCAAAGCTGGCTCTGGAAATTGTAATTTTTGGAGATTTCCGGAAGAGGCTTGAAATCAGTGTTTTTGATTATTTTTTTATGGGTGCGGAAAATATTTTATCATGCCATTTGTTTTTTTCGTAATTGTGTTTTAGTATATAGGTATGGTTAATGAAAAAAATAAAGCTCTTACTGTAGCTATACCTATGCAGATTTTCATTCCGTCTGTATTGATAATGATTTTTTTTGTCCTCAGCTCGATGCTTTCTTTTGTCAGCGGATTCAAGAAGGTATTTGGAAATCAGATACGGTTGCAGAATTCGGATGCCTTTTTTCTGTCGTCTTTTTTGATTGGGAGCTTCATGAACGGGTTTTATGTTTTCGGTCAGGAACTTGCGGATGATGAGAGAATCCTTTGCATGGACGGTGGTATTCAGGATCAGAGATTTAACTCAACCGTTCAAAGGACTCCCTGTATTGAATTTATGTACTGTCAGGATATGAACGGTAATCAGACTTTCTGTTCTTCAGGAACCATTTCAAATAGAAAAGTATGCCGTGGGGCAAGGCTGATGGAGCAGATAGGTAATCCTTTTATTTCAAAGTCCCATTTTTCTGTAGCCATGAACAGAACTTGCACTTCATTATTCTTTAATTGTTCCGATAAAAGCACTTCAGAAATGGAAGTAATTCTTGCCATGAATGCTGCAATTGTGGCAGCCCATGCAGTGGAAAGAGGTAAAGTTGCTGATGAAATACGAATTCTTGCAGAAGATACTGCAAATCAGTTCAATAGGATCCGAAAAAAAATACTAAGACAATATGTGATTTTGTGGAGCGGATTATCCAGGAGACGAAGTGTTTTTCTGAAATTTCATGATTTATTGTTGACGAAATCAAAAGTATCATGGAAACCTGTCCAGTTAGTCTTGGCAGTATGATTTTTTTTCCAAAGCCATGAAGAGTTTGCGGCAGCAGTTCATGAAAACTCAAGACGGACAGGTGCAGAAAAGAACGGGATTGTAAACATGACGGACGATAATGATGGGAATCTTGCTGCACAGAACCTCAGCATATCTGAAAACTTATCAGTGAGGTCGCCGGGTTTAATGTGTGTTTGGCTGCTGTTGAAAATTTTACGGACTGAAGTTTTTTGAATGTTTTTAATAAAATATTCGGAAAATATTCGGGCTTCATATTTTTGTGGTTTCAGTAAATAGCTTTTTTTATTGAAATTTTTTGGATACTTTTTAAAGCATGAATTCTTTGATATTCTGATGAGGATGATGAAATGAAGAAGATTTCTCTGAGATTTAAAATAATGGCTCTTACAATAGGTCTCCTTGCTGGTTCAGATTTTTTGATTACATTTATTTCCCTTAAGCTGTATGGGCAGGATGTAGTTCTTGCTGCGGAATCGCAGATTCGTCTTCTGATGGAGGATACCGTTGATGAGATTAATAAATTCTGTGACGAGCAGTTTGCACTTCTGGATATGGTTGCCGGGGTGAATGTTTTCAGGTCAAAGAATGTTTCTCTTGAGGAAAAATGTTCACAGTTGTCTGCAATCGTGAAAAATAATCCTAAATATGAGAACATATCATTTTATGATGCATCAGGTTTTTCTTATACAACTGCAGGCGCGAAAATTGATTTCAGTTCTAAGCCTTATTTCCAGACAGCAATGAAGGGTAAGCGATGGTCAGCTCCTCCAGCTCTTAATAAGATTACGAATTCTGTTCTCATGTTTTTCTCGGTTCCTGTATATTCTGATGACAATGATATTGTAGGCGTAATGGTTGCTGTTGTAAACGGAAATCCTATAGAAGAAATCGTTGGGAAAATAAAATCAGAAATTCATCCTGTAGTATATAATCTTGAGGACGGATACTGTGTTGCTGACATTAATGACAAAGGGGATTGGAAGGAGCAGAAAGGTGAAACGGCAGCCCTTATGCAGGATGTTCTTGCCGGAAAACCGGTATCTACCGTTTATCAGGATGCGTCCTATAATGAAAAAATGATTTTCAATTGCCGTCCGCTTAATCCTGATAATCCTTTAGGGAATTCTATTCCATGGACAGTTATTTGTCTTGAAAAATATGAAAGCCATTTCGGAAGAATTGATACTCTCAGATGGATGATTGTTGCTGCAGTAGTATGTTTTGTGTTTGTATCTCTTCTGCTGGCTGGAATTGTAGTGCGAAGAATCCTTGGTCCTCTTGATGTTGTTAAAGATTCTATTGAAGAAATTTCAACAGGCAGGGCCGATCTTACGAAGCGAATAATTTCAAGAACCCATGATGAAATTGCTGATGTAGTTGAAGGATTTAACCACTTTTCGGAAAAGATGCAGAGCATAATGAAGGAAGTCAAGGCTTCAAAGGATTCTCTTGTTGAAGCAGGAGCTGAACTTGATGTGGGAACTGCAGATACAACTGCATCCATTAAGGAAATCATAAAGAACATCGGTAATACACATTTCCTTATTGATGCACAGAATTTAAGTGTGGAACAGACTTCTGATGCCATAAATGAGATTTCATCTAATATAGATTCCCTTGACAGGATGATTGAAAAGCAGAGTGACATTATTTCACGGGCAGCTTCTAGTGTTGAAGAAATTGTAGGTAATATTGATTCAGTTAATTCTTATGTGGCTGCAATGGCAAATTCTTTTGAGGGATTATTTGATTCAGCCTTGAATGGAATGGACCTTCAGAAGAAAACTTCGGACAGAATTGATGAGATACGTAATCAGAGTAAAACTTTGCAGGAAGCTAACAGGGCTATTGAATCTATTGCGGAGGAAACAAATCTTCTTGCCATGAATGCATCAATAGAAGCTGCTCATGCCGGTGAAGCTGGAAAAGGTTTTGCCGTAGTTGCAAATGAGATTCGTAAACTTTCGGAGACCTCTTCAAAGCAGTCCAAGACTATCGGGGAACAGCTTAAGTCTATTGTTGTTTCAATAGAAGGAATGGTACAATCTTCTGACCAGTCTGCAGTTGCGTTCAAAGTGGTTGCAGATAAGATTAATGAGACGGATGCTGTTGTCAAGAAAATAAAGTCGGTAATGGAAAATCAGGTTGCAGGTTCCAGAAGCATTGGTGATGCTCTCGGGCAGATGAACAACAGTTCCTCGGAAGTCAGAAGCGCATCCGAAGAAATGACCCGGGGCAAGCAGGCCATTCTGCAGGAAATATCAAGCCTTAAGTCTTCTTCTTCAGATCTTAAGAACAGTATTGATGAAATTACGATGGATGCTTCAAATATTTCTGAAACTTCATCGGAACTGGTTTCATCAATTGAAAAGATGCGTTCTTCAATTGATGAAATAGGTAACCAGGTGGACCAGTTCAAGGTTTAAGATTCCTGTTCATCTTCGGGAGTTGCTACCATAAGTTCTCCCGAATTATTGCCTTCATCAAAGAAGGCTGCCTCTTGTGCAAGATTTGCAATCTTCTGCCGGTGGGCTGCCTTCTGCCAAGTTGTTCCTGCCTCTCCCAGGGAGAGCATCTGCTTGTCCTTTATCTTATTCTGTTCTCCAAGAGCCTTTACTGCATCAGCTATGATTTCCTGGGCGGCTTCTGTATTTATGTGCAGAATTTCTGAAAGACCCTTGGCGGATTCCCGGGAAAGATTGTATAGTGTTCCGTATTCGGTAATAAGAATCTTTTCTCTCTTGTGACCTACGCCCTTAAGTTTAAGGAACGGTGAAACAATGTTTTCTTTTGTTCTTAGAGCCTGGTTTCTGCTGGTTGCAACCCGGTGAGTCTCATCGCGTACTCGCTGCAGAAGTCTGAGTGCGTCACTTCGTTTTGGAAGACAGATAGGTGATGCTGCATATGGCCTCCAGATTTCTTCATCCCTTTTTGCAAGACCTGCAATCGGAATGTTCAGTCCCAGCGCCTTCAGCACACCGGCTACTGCGTTTACCTGTCCGATTCCTCCGTCAATGAGAATCAGGTCAGGCAGTTCCTGTTTTTCGTTCAGGAGACGGCTGTATCTTCGTGATGTAGCTTCCCTCATTGACTGGAAGTCATCAATGTAACCGTCTGTGGTCTTCAGCCTGAAATATCTGTAGTTCTTTTTGTCAGGGTTTCCGTTGTAGAAACTGATGAGCGAAGCGACAGGAAATTTTCCTCCTATGTGGGCAATGTCGAAACCTTCTATGCGGACTGGCAGTTTTTCAAGTCCCAGAAGTTTCTGCAATTCAGCCATAGCCGGAAAATCTCCTCTGTCACGCATTCTTCGTATAATATCTTCGTGGGCATTCTGCCTGGCCATTTCCATGGCCGCCTGATGAAGAGGTGCGTTGAGTATTCTGCCGCTTACAAAAATAATGTTGCAGTCCCTTCCGTAGTTTTCCTTGAACCACCGCTTTGTTTCTTCCATGCCGTCCTGCTTGACGATGTAAATTTTCGGAGGAATTATGTCCTTGTCAGTATAATAGGCCGTCATAAATTCCTGAAGAATTTCAGAATCCTCGTTAAGGGAAAGAGTCCTGTAGTTGTCGCGTCCGAGAAGTTTGCCTTTCCTGTGTTTCAGAATTGTTACCGATACCATTTCACCTTCGCGGTAATAGTTGATGTAGTCCTTGTCGTCATTGTCAAACCCTTCAACAATGTTCTGTCTTGTAAGAATCTCAAGAGCCTTCAGACCGTCTCTCAGTCTGGCAGCCTTTTCAAAGTTCAGATTCCTTGCGGCATCTTTCATCTGGGCTTCTATTTTTTTTACCGTTTCTTCCCCTTTGTTCTCAAGTAGATTGCAGATTTCACCGATGAATTCACCATAAGTGGATGGGGAAACATCCTTTGAGCATGGGGCCAAACATTTACCTATGTGATAATACATGCACGGCGATTCATTTTTGTGAAAACTTTTGCATTGCCTGAGAGGGTAAATTTCATAAAGTGTTTCTATGAATGAGTCAAGTGCGGCAGCATCTGGAAACGGTCCGAAGTACGTGGATCCGTCATGTATAACGTGCCGCGTCTTATGCAGTCGCGGAAATTTTTCTTTGGTTATGCGCAGAACTGGGTAAGATTTTCCATCCTTCAGAGAAATATTGTATCGGGGCGAATACTTTTTAATTAAATTGTTCTCCAGAATGAAAGCCTCGTATTCATTATTTGTTGTAATGTATTCAATGCTTCGGGCGTTGGAAATTAGAAGCCGGGTCTTGATGTCCTTGTTTCCGCTGAAATAAGAGCTCAGGCGGTTTTTAAGATTCTTGGCCTTGCCTACATAAATGACAGTTCCTTCATTGTTGCGCCATAAATAGACGCCGCTTTGTGATGGTGCTTTCAGGGCAGTCTGATGAAGAATCTCTCTTTGCGGAGTTTCTTTTGACGGTTGAATCGTTGATACTGAATCTTGTATTTGCTGGTCAGAGTTATGCATAAGTTTAGAATACTTTTTTTAACAATATCTTGTCTACTGTTTGGTTCACTTCTTTTTGCGGAAGAGAAAACAATTGTTCTCGGCGGAAAAGACGGATGGTCTGCTTCCCAGGTGAAAGTAATGGACGGGCTTACCAGGGGAAGCGGAAAATATGGTTACGAATCCATTCAGCTTGACACAAACGGAATACAGAAGTCCTCGCAGGTTGATATCCTTGTTGACTTTGAGCAGAAAAAGCCTTCCGATGTCTGCGGAAATTATACTGTCGAAAGTTTTGGCGGGTCTGTGACAAGTGCTTCCAAAATAGGAAAGGGTGCAGGATTTTTCAGAGGTAAAGGAGGCTATGCTCTTAAAGGCGGTGACAATTCCATTTTCGGTGTCACGGGAAGAAGTGCAGGTTCGTTTCTCATAGAGTTCTGGCTCTGTCCTTCAATTGCTGAAAACGGTGAAACGGTATTGTCCTGGCGTTCTTCAAGGACACGCAATAATTTCCCTCTCTACCAGATGATAATGGCAAGTTTCATTAACAATCATCTGCAGTGGGAATTTACTAATGTGTTTAACGGTTACACAGAAAACAGCGGTACGCTTAAGGTTACCTGCTCAAGAACTATTATCCCTAATGTATGGAGCCATCATGCAATTTCCTTTGATGATACAACAGGCCTTCTGGAGTACAGAATAGACGGTCTTCTGGAGGACATTAAGTATGTGACTTCAAACGGCAGGGAAACAGGAGGTTATATTTATACTCCAATTCTTGGCGTTGCAGCTGATATTGAGATTTGTCCTAAGTACAGCGGAAAAATTGATGATTTTTCTATTCTCCGGACCAGCGAGAATTCTCATTACATCGGTCTGAACTGTGATGCCTACCGAAGTACTGGAGGTCGCTTTGAATCTGAGCCTCTTCTGGTTTCAAGGGGTGCTGTTCTGAAGAGAATAGATGCAATTGTTTCAGAACCTGCACAGACTGATGTTGTTATGTATGTGAGAAGCGGTGACAATTATTTCAATTGGAATGATTATGAGCCTGAATGGAAGCCTGTAAAGAATCATGCGGAAATTGATAATGTTTCGGGAAAATATTTTCAGGTTGCAGCTGAGTTTTACCCTGACGGAAAGTGTGAGGCAACACCTTCCATAAGTGAAATAAAGATTGTGTATACAGAAGTGTCAGCTCCTCTTCCTCCTTTTACACTTGTTGCGGAACCTGGTAACGGGCAGGTTACACTTACATGGGCATATTCAGTTGATGATACAGCCGGAGGTTATCTATTGTTCTACGGTGAGCGTCCCGGAGAATATCTTGGATATGAAGCTGTTCAGGGAGAATCTCCTGTAGATGTGGGAAATGTTGCAAAAGTAACTGTAAAAGGCCTGAAGAACGGAAAGATTTATTATTTTGCTCTGGCTTCTTATTCAAAAGATGACAGACAGATTGTAGGTATTCTTTCTGATGAGGTTTATGCAAGACCTCTCAGAAAATAAGTTTCATAATAGATTTCACCTGAAACGATTTATGGATGTCTTCATATATTTTTCTGCTGGTTCAGGTTCTTGTTGGGCAGGATGTAAGGATTTTTCGTTAACCTGGTAAACAGGAAATTAATGATCGAATTAAAGTGTGTTGAAAAAAAAACTTGGAACTGGATATTTGTACGGCATTAGTATATTTTAAAAGGGTGAGGGTAGCTTATGACAAGTGATGGTGCAAGTAAATTAATGTATGAACGGGCCAGGTCTGCCGTACTGGCCAGAGATTATAGTCTTGCTGCACGTTTATATAAGAATCTCCTGAAAAATGATCCTGAAGATATTTCCCTTCTTTCAGCTCTGGGGGATTTGTATCAGAGAAGCGGAAATGATGATATGGCAATTCCGCTTTACAAGCAGATTATCTCTATTGATAAAAATAATGTCAATGCCTTGAATTCTTTGGGTTCCATTTATCGTCGCATCATGAAATACGATGAGTCTATTTCCTATCTTGAACAGGCAATCATTGCTGATGAAAATAATATACAGATTTTCTATAACCTTGGGTTCACGTATAAGCTCAAGGGAAGGTATGATAATGCGGAGAAATGCTTTAACACTGTAATAGAAAATAATCCTAATGATGTTCTTGCATATAATCATCTGGGGTCGATTTACGCCCTTGAAGAAAAATATGAAAGGGCTGTTGCAACTTATCTACAGGGACTTAAGATAGATCCGAATCATCCTATCCTTAGGCTGAATCTTGCAAAGGCTTATGAGGATCAGGGCAGAATTGAGAATGCTGTAAATGAATATGAATCAGCGTTACGTTCAAAACCTTTCTGGATAGAGGCTATCCTTGCCTACAGTAATTTGCTTATAAAAACTAATTTTTTTTCAAAAGCCAATGACCTTCTTCTGCAGGCAGTGAAGATTGCTCCCAACAATCCTGATGTTCTGAAGAAACTGGGTGAAAGTTATTTCAGGTCCGGTTATTTTACAAAGGCGGAGGAGTCCTTGAAACAGGCCCTGAAACTTTCCCCGGAAAACAGGGAGATTCTTTCTGAGCTTGCCGA
The DNA here is from genome assembly GCA_045642665.1 of Treponema sp. Lineage (GTDB taxonomy): Bacteria > Spirochaetota > Spirochaetia > Treponematales > Treponemataceae > Treponema_D. The sequence continues at coordinate 75,423 of JAZUJH010000021.1, read as the reverse complement.
GGTTTACGAGGCCCATAAAAAATATCCACAGGCCGTAACCGTAATGAGTCAGTATGAAAAGAAATTTCCTGATGATTCTGATATGCTCAAACAGTTTTCCGGTGTGCTTCTTTCTTCAGGGAAATATAATAATGCCGCAAAGAAAATTAAAAGTCTCTGGGATAAAGCCTCTGATGACGTTGAAACTTTGAATCTCCTTGGCCAGTATTATATTTGCAGGGATGATGAGTCGAGAATGTTTGGCTGCATGAAGCGTATGGGAGAAATTGATCCTGTTTATACAGATTTCTACAGCGACTGGGCGGAACGTTATCTGCAGAAGGGAAACTACAAAAAAAGTCAGCTAAACGCAGAGAAGCATCTTTCAGCTGATTCAGATAATCTGAAGGCACTTGAAATTCTTGCACTTTCTCATGCTTACCAGGGGAATGATGAGAAAGCCCTTGAGTGCTACGAAAAACTTTTTAATCTTAACAGGGACAACAGAATTTATAAAAACGGAATTGAAAGATTCCTTAAAAGGGACGAACCTTCTGCAGAAACTGTTCACGAGACCGTACAGGAAAATCTTACTGCAGAAGAGGAAGTTAATGTAAACAATGATATTGCTCCTGCCGGACTTAACTTTGAGGAAGACAGCAGAGATGTGTCAGATCATTTTGAAGAGCTTAAGGAATTTGAAAACAAGAGGCCCGTCTTTGATTATGAATCTCTTATGAAGGAAGACGAGACTATGGAATCTCCTTTTGAGAATAAGCTGGATGATGAAATTCTTGCAAGCAGAAGCGCGGATGATTTTGAAGACCTGATTCCTGAAAGCGATGTCCTTGATAAGGACGATGAAGATTTCTTTGATAATTTTTCTCCTCTTGAAAATCCGGCAGAAAAAAATCAGGATATGTTTGCAGACAGTTTTTCTGATGAGGATATAGGAAGTTTTGATAATTCGTCGCCTCAGACAATTACTTTGGATGACGGTTCCATAGAAGTAAACGATCCTGCCTCTGTTCCTGAAAAGATTCGTGGTGAATTTCCTGCATCAAAAAAAGTTTTGCCTGAAAACAAAGGGGAATCAGTTTTTGAGGAAGATGATTTCATGAAGGAGGATGAAGAAGTCTCTCCTGGTGAACTTTCTGATTCTGCATTCGAATCGGATGATGCTTTCTATGATGACGGTCCTTCTTTTGAAGAGGATGGTAATTTGTTTGAGAATCAGATGGCTGCAGAGAATGATTTTTCTGGACAGGAAGACAGTTTTTCTGATGAACCTTCAGCAGAATTTTCTGCTGGTAGTCGGAAGGATTCTGCTTTTTACCAGGAACCTGAAATGCATTCTGAAAAGGAAAACCGTACAGGAAGCTATGAACCGTCTGGCTATGATCACAAGAATTCTGTAAATCAGACTGACAAGAACAGCGGTAATCCGGAACAGGAAAAACATAAGAGACCGACTTCCAGTCCCTTGGCGGATGATATTTATACAGATTCATCTGATTCTGAACAGGGCAATTTTTTTTCAGGAAAATCTGATCAGGAATTTGGAATGGAAAGTTACGGCGGAAATGCTTTTGATGATGTTGTTCCGTGGAAAGAGTCTTCTGATGCTTCTGAAACTAGGGAAGCAATTTCCGGTCTTCTTTCAAAGTTGAACGAGCTTAGCTCCTTTCTTCCTGAAGAAAAAAAAGAATCCTTCAATCTTTCTAAGGAGCATGTTCTTTTTGAATATCTGCGCGGAAAGCTTGAAGGTAAGGAAGGTCTGCTTTATCATGCGCAGCAGATACGTGAGAAGCTTAACATAGTTGATGAAGATGTGGAACGGGATGTAAGTTCTGTAACGGATCTAGTCTCTTTTGTGTTCAAGCAGATGCTGCCTTATGTTGTCCAGATTCCTGACAAGGGATTGTCTCAGTCATTGGTGGATGAAATAAAGAGTCTGCTTGAAAGAATTTAGGGATTATCTGAATTATGTTTTCAGTTTGGCATGAATATTCTTAGGATGCAGCAATTTTAATTTTTTTTGGGGCTGCTTAAAATAAAAATACCGGTACATTTTTTTTGCACCGGTATTTTTATTTACATGTTATCGTAAATCTGTGTTCCGTCTTCCAGATGTTCGATTTTTATTCCAGCCTCGGAAAACATTCTGATTGAATCCCCTTCGTCATGATAATGCTTTTCGCATACCACGCGTCTGATTCCGCAGTTAATAATAAGCATCGCGCAGGTTCTGCAGGGTGTCATTTTGCAGTAAAGGGTGCTTCCGTCAATTGGAATACCTTTCTTTGCTGCCTGGCAAATTGCATTTTGTTCTGCATGGACAGTCCTTACACAGTGCTGGGTAATGCTTCCGTCATCATGGAGCATCTTTTTCAGAATATGGCCGGCTTCATCACAGTGCGGTAAACCTGCAGGAGAGCCAACGTAACCTGTGACAAGAATCTGATTGTCCTTTGCTATTACACAACCTGAACGTCCTCTGTCACAAGTTGCACGTTTTGCAATTGTACGTGCAACTTCCATAAAATATTCATCCCAAGTTGGTCTAACATATTTTTCTTCGCTCATATTGGTCTCCTGAAAATTATAAATTCGTTACTCTTATTTTAATGCTTCGAATATCATATTTGCAAGGAAAACTGCTGCAAGAATCCATGTTGCGACAGGAATTTCTTTTGCTTTTTTTCCTGCACACTTTGCAATTACATAAGAAATCATACCCCATGCAATACCTGCTGAAATGGAGTAGGCGAACGGCATTGTGATTATTGCAAGGAATGCAGGTATACCTTCTGTAGGTTCCTTGAAGTTTATTTCACAGATAGACTGCATCATAAGGAATCCGACAAAGATGAGAGCCGGAGCTGTTGCAGCAGCAGGTACAAGTGCAAAAATATCTGTGAAGAAAAGTGAGAGAAGGAAAAGAACTCCTGTTACTGCTGAAGCAAGTCCTGTACGGGCCCCTGCTGCAATTCCTGATGTGGATTCAACGAATGATGTAACTGTTGATGTTCCGAGACATGCACCGAGAACTGTTCCCACGGAGTCCGCCATGAGAGCTTTCTTTGAGTTGATGATGTTTCCTTTTTCATCTTTGAGATTTCCCTGTTCAGCAACACCCATGAGAGTTCCTAATGTATCGAACATATCTGTAAAGAGGAATGTGAAAATAACTGTCAAAAATTTGATGAACATTGTTCCGCTTGAGAATGCTTCTCCGAATGCAAATTTGAAGAAGAGAGGTGCGGATGGTGTTGAAATTGCTTTGAAGTTTTCCGGAATTGTTGTAACCTTGAAAGGAATTCCAATGACTGTTGTTGCAGCGATTGCTATGAGGATTGCACCTGGTACCTTGAGTGTATAAAGTACGATCGTAATGATAAGCCCGATGACTGCTACAAGAGCACTTGGGGTTGCTCCGTTTAGAGCAACGTATGAAACAGGAGTTCCACCGTTTGTTGTAAGGATTCCTGCATTTACAAGTCCGATGATTGTAATGAAAAGTCCTATACCAACGGCAACAGCTTTTTTGAGTGTTGCGGGAATGGAATTGATGATTGCTTCACGTACTCCGAAAAGTGAAAGAAGAATGAAGATAATGCCTTCAACAAATACCGCTGTAAGGGCAAACTGCCAGGAATATCCTTCGCCAAGTACAATCGTATAGGTGAAGAATGCGTTGAGGCCGAGTCCCGGTGCAAGTGCGATTGGAAGGTTTGCAATGAAAGCCATAACTAATGTTGCAATACCAGCAGAGACTGCTGTTGCTGTAAATACAGCATTGAATGTCATGCCGTTTCCGCATTTCTCAAGCATTCCCGGATGAAGAGCAAGGATGTAGACCATTGACAGGAAGGTTGTGATTCCTCCTGTAATTTCTTTGCCGACGGTTGTGTTTCTTTCCTTCAGCTTAAAAAAAATTTCCATAATGAACTCCTGTATGGAACTATTAGATTGAGAGTAGGATGATTATATCATTGTGCAAAATAAAACTCAATTCGTATCAGCATTTCGGTTTTGCAATGAATATTTTATGGTTGCCGCAAAAGATTTTAACTTTTTGAGATGCCCTTATTCGTTTCTGCTGATTTAATGTATCAAATGGTATTGACATTTTTTTGTAAAATCTGTATATTATTGAACATCAACTTGCGGCAGTCGTATAACGGCTCATTACCCCAGCCTTCCAAGCTGGAGACGAGGGTTCGACTCCCTTCTGCCGCTTTATTTTATAGGCCCCCGGTTTTTCGGAGGCTTTTTTGTTTTCCTGCGGTGCAGGTTGTGTTTGCTTGGGGGAGCAGCCCCCCCCCTCGGGTTCTGTTCCGAAAGGGTACCAGCAATTTGTCGTCTGCAGTACTGTCAAAGTTTTTGACTTGTTTTTTTTGAATCGCGTATTAAGAGAGGATCCATTATATATTTTTCTCTTGAAATTTAAATTTGCATTTAATGGTATTGACACTTTTTTGTAAAATCTGTATATTATTAAACATCAACTTGCGGCAGTCGTATAACGGCTCATTACCCCAGCCTTCCAAGCTGGAGACGAGGGTTCGACTCCCTTCTGCCGCTTTATTTTATAGGCCTCCGGTTTTTCGGAGGCTTTTCTGTTTTCCTTTGGTGCGGGTTGTGTTTGCCTGGGGGGTATGTCCCGAAAGGGATGTTAAGGTTTTTGAATTAATTTTCCGAGTCTTGTTCGGACGGAAGTCTGTTTTTCTTATTTCTTATCTTTAGCTCTCTGTTTTAAAATTCATGCATCTCTTAAAATAGTTTTCAGAGATGCATGAATTTTTTAGAGGTTCCCTTAAAATATTCTGACGGAAAAAAAATAAGGATGAATCAAACTTTCCGCTTATTGCAGTTAATATTCTGGCAGCTGGTGTAAGGCAGCTGGAACAAGTAAAGTCATAGGCTGAATTTTTATGGATGGCGGTTCTGGATAAAAAAACATATGCCGTGAAGCTGTTCCGGTGGTCAGTGCGGCAGATGTTTTTTATGCCCATACGGGGATTGTTTTAGCGGATAATTTTTTTTCTACAGCCTGAAGATCTTTGAATTCGTGAGTACACAGTTTCCGCTGTCCGTAATGAGGACATCATTTTCAAGACGGCATCCTCCGATTACAGGATCATAGAGTCCCGGTTCAAGTGTAACAATGTTTCCGCTTTCAAAAACCTTGTCATCCTTTGCGCGCAGGCTTGCGTAAGGGGCTTCATGAATTTCAAGGCCTGTTCCATGTCCGAGTCCGTGAGGCATTTCTCTTGCGATTTCTGCAAAGATTTCTGCTGCACGTTCTGCAGGAAGCTTCATTCTGTTTCCCGGCTTGTAAAGTTCAAGACATTCGTCAAAGGCTTTCTGCACATAGTTAAGCTGCTGGTTCTGTACATCCGTCAGAGGACCTTTCGCAATTGTGATCGTACAGTCGCTTGCATAACCTTCATAGCAGACTCCGTAGTCCAGAATAGAAAGTCCCTGGTTTCCCCACAGTCCGTTTGTATATCCCGGGAACGCATGTATTGCAAAACTTCTTGAGGGACCTGCCGCAAGTGTGTCAAAGCTTGTACGTTCACAGCCTTTTTCCCTGAGTTCTCTTTCAACAAAAAGGGCCACATCCATTTCAGTTTTAATTTCACCTGCCGCAACTTTAGGGACAATAATGTCTGTCATTGCTGAAGTTATTGCACAGGCCTTACGGGTGCAGGCAATTTCATATTCGTCCTTTACTGCACGCATGCTGATGACGAAATCATGTACGCTGTCTTCCTTGCACTGTATAATCCATTCCGGAAGTTCGGATGCATATTTGTTGTAGAGAGGATAGCTTGTCTGTGTGCTCAGAGCAAGAACAGGTTTTCCGGAAGATGAGCTTACACTTTTGAGAGCATCCTTTACCGCTTCAGTATTGATTCTCCTGCATTCCGTGTAGGAAAGGATATTGTCCGCGTGAGCCCTTTCACTGGCAAGATTTTCATCCCATGGGTAGAGAATGGAATTTCCATCCTGCGTGAGAACAAGAACCGCATCACTCGGATGTCCCGTAAGATAACGAAGGGCGCAGTCCCTGGAACCTTCCGTGTCTTCAAAAACAGCTGCCGTAATGTTATTGCTTCTGAGATATGCGTAAACTCTTTCACGGCGTTCAGCATAAATTTTTTCAAGAGGTGCATTTGCAATAACTGAATCAAAATCTTTTCCAGTATTTTCTGTAATCATACTTTATCTCCAAGAATAAATATTTATGTACAGCCCTGAAACTAGGCTGAGTGAATTTCAGGACCTGCTTTACAAAACAGGTGCGGTCATTTCGGGGCCGCGGATTATTGGACCCGGTTGCAGGAACATCTGAAAAATGAATTGCTCTTCCTGCTATTTGCGAATCAGGTTCCGGATTAATTATGGGCATCTCTAAAAATTATTTTTTCATAGATGCCGACGAGTTTTGATCCTTGAAATTACAAGGCTTAAAACATCGTGCTTTTAAAGTTATCTCCAAAAACTGCAATTTTTGGAGGGGCCCTTATCTTTTCATGAATTTCCGCTTGAGCGAAACAATGATCGGGTCCTTTGTTACTACCATCAGCAGAAGTCCTACAGCTGCGAACACCATTGCTGTAATTGATACAGGTATTCCCTGTGAAATAATTTTATGGTGCCCTGCAAAGAAGTTAACAAGAAGTTCCCGCAGGAAGTATGCAGGGACAGCTGCAATCAAAGAAAACAGTATCATTCTCAGTGAATAACTTACAGTGGAAAGTGAAAGCTTCCTTACATCAATGTTGCTGCTTCTTGTAATCCTGATATGTTTTTTCCCGTCGGGAGCGGTTTCTGTGGTGTAAGTGTACTTCATGAACACAAAAAGGGTTATCATGTTTATGGCGCTGGCGATTGTAAGTGCAGTTGCAATTCCCGGACCTTTCATTGGTCTTACAAGAATCAGTGCAATGATTATGTCCGCCGCAAAATTTGCAAGCCCGGCTGCAGTAGGAAAAAGAGTGTTCCCCTGAGCGTAGAATGCCGGTGAAACAATTCTGTTTTCGGCTATAAAGAAGAGACCTGCTATGTGGCAGAAAAAAACTTTTGTGGTCATGTCAATTGATTCTTTTCCGAATTTTCCAGAAGCGTAGAGAAGCGTAATCATGCTCCTTCCCATTATAAGGGAATAGAATGTAATGGGAATCGTAATGAATGCCATAATCCGTACTGACTGCTCGAGCATTGAATTGAAATCCTTCCACAGGTTTTTCCTTGCAAATCCTGTAAGGTCAGGAAGAATGACAGTTCCGACTGTAACTGCACAGATTCCGAGAATAAGTTCCTGAAGTCTGAGCGAATAAGAAAGACTTGATGCGACACCTGTTCCTGCATGAGTTGCCAGGGAGGTTGAGACAATGTCATTAAGCTGGTAGGCTGCCATTCCTATTATTGTTGGCACGATAAGTGAAATGACTTTTTTTGTTCCGGGATTTGAGAAGGCTTCCCTTATTGTTGTGAACTGAATTTTCCAGTTGTTTTTCAGAACGTAGGGAAGCTGGAAAAGTGCCTGCACAGCTCCACCTGTTACGGTTCCTATTGCCATTGCTCTTGCCGGGTTTGTTGTGTACGGGGAAAGTATGTATGTGGCAAGTATTACTATCGCATTAAAAAGAATCGGGGTGAATCCTGAAGGCGAGAATATTTTGAGCCCGTTGAGTATTCCCTGGAAAAGTGCTGCGACAGAAATTATTATGAGATAGGGGAACATTATGCGTGTAAGATATATAGTTTCATTTGTGACGTCAGTGTTTTCCTTTGAAAAGAATATCCGCACGATCAGAGGCGCAAAAATGATTCCCGCCGTCACAAAGATTGTGGTGAGGAATGTAACAAGAGTGAATGTCGCGTTTATGAATTTCTGGGTCTCGTTTTTTTCTGAGTCCTCAAGATAATCCTTGAAGGTAGGTATGAAAGCAACTGAGACTGCATTTTCAGCAAAAAGTCTTCTGCATAAATTAGGTATCATGAAGGCTGTCGAGAATGCATCTGAATATGATGATGTTCCAAGGAACTTTGATTTTGTCATTTCCCTTACAAGACCGAATATTCTTGAAAGAAAAGTCAGGAGAGACAGGGACAGACCTTTTTTTAACAGTGATTTTGATTTTTTTTCATTGCTTCCTGCAGAATTTTCTTTTCCGCTGGAATTTTCCTTTGTCGTATCGTTCATAACGGATATAGAATAATACCGATGTGATAATTTTTCAATACGGAGTTTTTTAAGGAAACTTTCAAAATATTGCAAAAAAGTTATTTTGGCTATATACTGTACAGAATGCATTAACTTATGGAAACCGCCGGGAGCTTCAGTTTCTAAGAAACTTGTTTACCCGGTTTCCATGTCCTAAGAGAATCTCCTGGAAAACATCTGTTTTTTTGGGGAGATGAACTTGAAATGCGAAGCAAAGGCTGCTGGAGTTCAGCAGTTTTCATTTCGGCGGGTATTCTGATTTTATCTTCTGAGAGGTCTGCAGCAATTGCAGAAAATTATTGGGAATCCTCAAGAATTGTAATTTTTGGAGATGACTTTGAGAATGCGATGTTCTGTGCCCTGTAATTTCAGGGAGTGAAACTCGCAGGCATCCATGGAAAGTATTTTTCAGAATGCCCCTGTATTTTGAGAAAATTATACCAAGTCAGGTAGGGTTGATATGGAAACAAAAAGTTCGCCACTTACTATAAAGTCGGTTAAACCGCTGGTTAAGCCAGTGCGCATTGGTATTGACGTTGGGTCTACGACAGTTAAGGTTGTTGTTTTGAGTGATAACAATGAGCTTCTCTATGGAGCATACGAACGTCATCGTGCAGATATAAGGAATACTATCATTGCAGTTGTAAACAAGGCTTTTGATTCTCTTGAAAAAGATCATTCCTTTAGTTCTGACCAGCCGATAAGTGTAAAAGTTACAGGTTCTGGTGGACTTTCCGTCAGCCAGTGGCTTAATATTCCTTTCATTCAGGAAGTTGTTGCAGCAACAACTTCCGTACGCAAAATCATTCCCAAAACAGATGTGGTAATTGAGCTTGGCGGTGAAGATGCCAAGATTACATATTTCAAGGGTGGCGTTGAACAGCGCATGAACGGTACCTGTGCAGGCGGTACAGGTGCTTTCATTGACCAGATGGCTGCTCTTCTTGAAACTGATGCATCCGGTCTGAATGAACTTGCCAGGGGTGCGACAACAATTTATCCTATTGCAGCCCGCTGCGGTGTTTTTGCCAAGACCGACGTCCAGCCTCTGATCAATGAAGGTGCCCGCCGCGAAGATATTGCTGCTTCTATTTTCCAGGCAGTTGTAAGCCAGACTATTTCAGGTCTCGCATGCGGTAAGCCTATCCGCGGGAATGTAGCCTTCCTTGGCGGACCTTTGCACTTCCTTGACCAGCTCCGTCATCGTTTCATCGTGACTCTCAAGCTTAAGGATGAAGAGATAATCGTTCCTGAAAATTCCCAGCTTTTTGTTGCTTCAGGCGCAGCTTATTCAGCTGAACGTGAAATCCGTTGTGCTGATCCGGAAAACAAGGAAGAGTCACGCTTCCCTACGATTGCAGAATTCCGCGAGAACCTTAAGAATCTTGTGGGTGCTGAAATGCAGGAAGTTCAGCGTCTTGAGCCTCTTTTCAAGGATCAGGCGGAGCTTGATGAATTTAATGCCCGTCATGCAACTGAAAAAGCTCTTGCCGGAGACCTTAATTCCACTCACGGTCCTGTTTTCCTGGGACTGGACGCAGGTTCTACAACAACTAAGGCTGTTCTTACGGATACGGAGGGACGCATTCTCTGGAGATTCTATGATGTTAATGCGGGAAACCCTGTGGACCTTGCAGTAAAAGTCCTTAAGCAGCTCTATTCAATTCTTCCGAAGGACTGCTATATTGCCCGCGCAGTTTCAACCGGTTACGGTGAAGCTCTGTTCCAGGCAGCACTTGGTGTTGATGCCGGTGAAGTTGAGACAATCACTCATTACCGTGCAGCAGACTTCTTTGTGCCGGGCGTTGAATTCCTTCTTGACATCGGCGGACAGGACATGAAGTGTCTTCGCATGAAGGACGGGGCGATTACATCCATACAGCTTAATGAAGCTTGTTCTTCAGGATGCGGAAGCTTCCTTGATAACTTTGCACGTACAATGGGAATGAGCGTACAGGACTTTTCAAAGCTTGCGCTCCTTGCCCAGAAACCTGTTGACCTTGGTACACGCTGTACTGTTTTCATGAATTCCCGTGTAAAACAGGCCCAGAAGGAAGGAGCTACTGTAGCTGATATTTCAGCGGGTCTTTCTTATTCCGTTATCAGGAATGCCTTGTTCAAGGTAATCAAGCTCCGCAAGGCCAGTGAAATTGGTTCAAAGGTTGTTGTGCAGGGCGGTACTTTTAATAATGATGCAGTTCTCCGTGCCTTTGAAAAGATTGCAGGCGTAAGCGTTTACCGTCCTGATGTAGCAGGTCTCATGGGTGCTTACGGTTCTGCCCTTATTGCAAAGGACCAGTGGGAAGACCTGAGAACACCCAAGGCTGATGATCCTGACCAGACTCCGAAGGATGTAAGATCTTCTCTTGCAACTCTCGGGCAGCTTGAAAGCTTCAGGGTTGACCTTGAACTCCGCCGCTGCGGCAAGTGTTCGAATAACTGTCTTCTCACAATTAATACCTTCTCTACATCCGGTGATGGTACCGAGGACCGTGAGGTTCGTAAGTTCATTACAGGCAACCGCTGTGAACGTGGTGCAGAACTTGGTGAGGAAGCTAGGATTGTTGATGCCAGTAACAAGGCCGCATCAAAACTTGATGAGGATGATGAGGACCCTAAGAATCTTCCCAACCTTTTTGACTGGAAGTACAAGAGACTCTTCTCCTATGTCCCTCTGAAACCTGAAGACGCACCTATGGGCGATGTAGGTATTCCTCGTGTTCTCAATATGTATGAAAACTATCCGCTTTGGTTCACGTTCTTTACTAAGCTTGGATTCCGTGTACGTCTGTCTCCTCGTTCAGGACGCGGCGTTTATGAAAAGGGTCTTGAAACAATTCCGTCAGAATCTGTATGCTACCCGGGAAAAATCAGTCACGGTCATGTTGAAAGTCTTATCCAGGGCGGATGCAAGTTCATTTTCTATCCATGCGCCCCTTATGAAAAGAAGGAGGATGAGGGTGCCGGAAACCATTATAACTGTCCCATCGTAACTTCATATCCAGAAGTTCTTAGAAATAATATTGATTCTCTCCGCCAGGATTCTTCAATCAGGTTCATGAATCCGTTTCTTCCTATTTACGACAAGTCTCGTCTCGCTGAACGTCTTGCCGAAGAACTTCTTCCTGTTTTCCCTAAGCTCAATAAGGAAAAGATATACTATGCAGTGGAAGAAGCATGGAATGAGCAGGAGAAATTTAAGGCTGACGTACAGCAGGCAGGTGAGGAAGCTCTTGAAGAGATTATCCGCCGCGGTGCAAACGGTATTGTTCTTGCAGGCCGTCCATATCACCTTGACCCTGAAATCAATCACGGTATTCCTGAAATGATTCACGGACTCGGTCTTGCGGTGTTTACGGAAGATTCCATTGCCCAGCTTGGAGCCATTGAACGTCCTCTCCGCATTATTGACCAGTGGACATACCATAACAGACTTTACCGTGCCGCAGCATTTGTCAGTGAAATGCCTAATCTTGAACTGGTTCAGCTTACATCATTCGGCTGCGGTCTTGATGCTGTAACTGCCGATCAGGTTGATGAAATTCTTAAGGCAAAGAGCAGGATGTATACTCTCATTAAGATTGACGAAGGTTCAAACCTTGGTGCAGTACGTATCCGTATCCGTTCACTCATAGCTGCTGTAAAGGCCCGCCAGAGAAACAAGAAGAAGCTTGAAGTCAAGAGCTCCGCCTATCATCGACAGATCTTTACAAAGGAAATGAAGGTTCAGCATACAATTCTTGCTCCGCAGATGAGTCCTCTGCACTTTGAACTTCTTCAGGCTGCATTCAACTATTCGGGATTCAATTTCGTAATCCTTGATGCAGTTGATCCTATGGCCATTGAAACAGGTCTCAAGTACGTCAACAACGATGCCTGCTATCCTTCAATTCTTGTTGCGGGGCAGATGATTGCGGCTTTGCAGAGCGGAAAGTATGATCTTAACCATACAAGCCTTCTTGTTACACAGACAGGAGGCGGTTGCCGTGCCACAAACTATATTGGATTTATCCGCCGTGCACTTAATGATGCAGGCATGTCCCATATTCCTGTTATTTCGCTGAGTGCTCAGGGATTTGAACAGAATCCGGGATTCAAGATTACACCGTCACTTCTTCACAGGGCTCTTCATGCTCTTATGATCGGTGACCTTCTTATGCGAGTACTTTACAGGACACGTCCTTACGAAGCAGTTCCCGGAAGCGCTGATGCTCTTTACAGAAAATGGAATGCAAAGGCAAAGATTGAACTCCAGTCAGTATCTTCTGCTAAGTATAAGAGACTCATCAGGAATATTGTAAAAGAATTTGATGAACTGCCGCTTCTTCCTATAAAGAAGCCGCGCGTGGGTGTTGTAGGTGAAATTCTTGTTAAGTTCCATCCGACAGCGAACAATCAGATTGTTGAGACAATTGAAAGGGAAGGTGCGGAATGTGTAATGCCTGACCTTGCTGACTTCCTTTTCTATTCATTCAGTACAGGTATTTTCCGTCACGAGCAGCTTGCATTCCCCAAAAAGACGGAAAGAAATGCAAAAATGTTTGTATGGTTCCTTGAACTTTACCGAAAATATATGAAGAAGGTTCTGAAGAGGAGTCACCGTTTTGATGCACCGTCAATCATTTATGATCTCATGAATGGTGTGGATGATATTGTTCAGGTCGGAAACATTACAGGTGAAGGATGGTTCCTTACAGCAGAAATGGTTGAACTTATTCACTCAGGATGTCCAAGCATTGCCTGTGTCCAGCCGTTTGCCTGTCTCCCTAACCATGTAACCGGTAAGGGCATGATCAAGGAACTGAGAAGACGTTATCCTTATGCAAATATTTCTGCAATCGACTACGATCCGGGCTCAAGTGAAGTTAACCAGCTTAACAGACTGAAGCTTCTTTTGAGCAATGCTCCTGTAGGAAGGCATCCTGATGAAGAGGCTGACGGAATGATTCACAATAAGGACGGTTCCATTGTGAAACCTGAAATCCGTCTTGCAGAGGGCGGAAGTTTTGTGGATTCAGAACCTGTTGCATCAAGTGAAGCACCAGCAGCCGTATAACTGTAGAAAGGAGAGTAAGTAAAAATGAATAAGGCAGCGTTGTACAAAAAACTAATGGCAGTCTCAGCGTCTGCCCTGTTGTTCATTTTGCCGGTCTTTGGCCAGTATAATTCATTCGGTGTTCCTGATTCTGCAAACATCCGCAGGGAACTTAAAGGCTCATGGCTTGATGCGTCAATTCATGAGCTCAGGGAAAAGCAGCCGGAAGTTATAATGAATGCTTACGGTGAAAATTTCCGTGTAAGTTTTTCGGAGGAAGCCTATGAAACTTACTCAATAATTGTTGCTCCTGAATCTAGCATAGTAATGAATTATGTTTCAGATTCCGCAACAAGAACAGTACATGAAAAAACATATAAAGAATCAGCATGCGGATCATGGATTATGGCAAGAAACAAGAGCGACGGTTCCTATGCTTATATACGCATGTATTTTACAAATAATCCTGAAGTCTATATCCAGCTCAGGCCTTTCGGAACAAAGACTTATGCTGATGTTGTTGTCTTCGGTAATTATGTTGTCCGCTCAATTCCTCTTTCGACACCCTTCACGAATCTCTATTCGATGAGTTTCCAGGATTTTTATCGCGCAACAAAAAAGACAATTGACTGGACAGCGGTTATGCCTGTTGCAGGTCAGTATGATGATGTATTGATAATGACGGATGAAATCCGTAAAAAACTTCCTGACATAATAGGAACTGATTATGCAGCCTATAATGAAAACGGGGAGCTCTGTTCTATTCTTACGGGAAAACCGATGGAACTTTCTAATGATGATACATCTTTGAATGCTTTCGTCGTTGATCCGTCTCAGACTGTTTCAAAGAGCTCTGCTGCTGAAGGTAAGCTTTATCTTGGCTCCGCAGGATTTGTTAAATGGATAGTTGACGGAATTGTTGTTTCAATAAAGGGCAGCGGTACAAAGATTTCAGAACTTCTTGTTCCTACTGTTGATTATGAGCCTACAGGTAAGAAGGGTATTCTCATGAAGAAGAGAAGTCTTACGCTTAATCTTGACTGGAACAGGCATCTTGCTGAACAGGTGCTTTCATTGCGCTCAACCAAACAGAATTTTACATACGAGACGGGCGGCCTTGATGTTGATGAAGCTTTTTTTGTTGCAAAGCTTGCTCCCAACGGTGATTATTCAAAGGGGCTTGCGGTTGAGAATTTTATAAACAATACCGGCTACCGGGCTGAAAATATTACCGGCCTGATGTACATGCTTGCAATAAAGGATCCCTCCTGGTTCTATCTGGGTGCTGTTCGTGAAAGTGATTCCGTGAAGGCCGATGAAAGTGTTTTCAATAATTCTGCAGCATTTTTCCCATATTTTGATGGGGATGGAAAATTTAATTGCATAATCTTTGCGAACGGGAGAGAATATACCTTAAGGCAGTTCATTGAAAATAATAAGGATAACTGCATTTATTTTGAACGCATAAGGGCTACAGATTGCTTTGAACTTCGGTAATATTTTGGGAGGAACTAATTGAAAGCTGTTTTTAAGAAAATAACATCGGCATTTGTTGTGTGCGCTGTTTCCTGTTCAATGATTTTTGCTCAGGCTTCCGTAAATTTAACGGCACCTGATTCTGATGAAGAGGAATCCTCCTCCGGCCGAAGTTTCCCTGGATATGGTATTTCGGAATCTGAAGATTCTGCCGGGACTGTATCTTCTTCCTCTTCTGAAGGAACTGAAGCTTCTGATGCCGCAGCGGAACAGAAACAGGAGGAACCTTATGTTGATCCTTATGAGTTTGATGTTCCTGATGAATATGAATTTTCTCAGCTTTTCTTTGAAGGGGGGGCCGGTTCAACCAGAGTTACAGGTTATGCTGGCGGAAATATTATTCTGGGCGGAAATTATGTAGGTAATGTTACGGTTGTTGATGATGTTGCCTCAGCTCCATTTAAATTCTTCCTTAACAATGATACGAATTCCACATCAGTAGGTTCCCTTCTGTTCAAGGACTGGGCAAGAAGTTACGGTTCCTGGAAGGAAACTTATTCAACAATGACAAATGTCGGTGTAACACAGGGATTTTCTGTAGAGAATTTTGATTTCCTCTTTACAGGAAAGTTTAACAGCTTCAAGTTTGAAGGCGCCGGTGTCTTAAATAATCTTGCATCTAACATAGAGCTCCTTAATCTTGATACAGGAATGGAGACAAGTATAGTCTGGAATCTTCCGTATAACTTCAAGGTGGCAGGAAATTTTAATGCTTACTATAAATCAATTGAGGGATCCGTACGGGATGACTCAAGCGGTGCCGCATCTCTGGCAGTTGAATTTACAAAGAAAAATACCTTTGTAAATTCAATATTCTCTGCTTCATGGACAGATAGGATTGTAAGCATGGGAATTGATACAAAGTTTGACTTTGACTGGTTCCAGGGCTTTGCATTCCGAGGTCAGGCTTTGTTCAACCTTGGATTTAACGGTGAACGGGGCGGTGTAAACTTTATGGGCGGAGCAGCAATGGGAAATATGATGGGACAGAATCAGATTCTGGTTCCCGTTGCTCTTGCTGACATTCATGCAAAACCTTTGATCAAATCTACTGGACGTGAATTTGTTCTGAGCATTGTCGGTGGAATTGATTCTTACAAGGATTCCGTTTATACGCTGGAAGATAAATACGAATTCACTTTTGCTGATTCAGATACTGAAGAGACAACGGATTATATGGGAAAGATTTATTTCCAGATTCCTTTCGGCCAGTCCGTGACAGTTGATCTTGGTGCAGAATACAGGCAGACTGCTTTTAATAATAATTATTATTATCCAAATTATGCAGGGGCAGGTTCAACAGGTGACGGTCTTGTAAGAATCATAAGAAATGATGACGGATCAAAGAATATGAGATTGAAGTCCCTGTTCAGCTTTGCATATGAATATGATGCCCTTAAGGTTAATGCAAACTGGCAGTCTAACTGGCTCTCACTTCTTCCCTGTGAATACGGGCAGTCAATCGCCTTGAAGGTACAGATGCAGACTTTTGATGAGAAAACAGGTTTTTCTGCAGAAATCATTGAAAATTTTACACCCGGACGGTCAGACGCTATGGGTTATATTCCGAAGCTTAACCTTGGAGTCTTTTATTCTTTCAGCGATCACATAAAAGTTAATGCAGAATATGCGGACCTTGTGTATTCTTTCATGGGCGGAATGAGGTCTGTTGCTGAAACAGGATTTACCGAGAAGAGTTATCTTCGTGTTCTGTTTAATTTTAGCTTCTAGGCTGAAGACGAATTATGTGAATAGTGGTTCAACCTTGTATAGCGGATTCAGGGCCGTTGATATGTAATGACTTAAGATCCTCTTCACAAGGAAACCGGCAGCAGATCAAGTTTCATTGAATATGCAAAAGTAAATTTCAGAAATAAAATAGGGGAAAATTCTGCAGCTTTTGACATGACCACTTATACTTTGTATAATATAGTCACATATGGAAGGAATAAAAGCAGTAGCATTTGACATTGACGGAACTCTTTATCCTAGCTGGAAACTGTATGTCCGCATAAGCGGATACTTTCTCAAGCATCTGAAGTTCTATAGAAAGTATAATAAGGTACGAAAAATTCTCCACAGGACAGCACCTCTTGCGGATTTTTATGAATATCAGGCACGTCTTTTGGCGGAAGAGCTTAAAATTTCAAGCGATGATGCAAAGATGTTTATAAACGACATCTGTTATGAAGGTCTCAAACCTTATTTCCAGAAAATAAAACCTTATGCAAATGTATATGACACTTTCTGTGCATTGAAGTCCGCCGGCCTGAAGCTGGCAATACTTTCTGACTTTCCTCCTGAACAGAAAGGCAAAATCTGGGGAGTGAGGGCGATGTGTGATGTCTGCATCGGTTCTGAAGAGTCAGGGGCTCTTAAACCTTCAAAATACCCGTTCGGTATTCTTGCACAGAAGATGGAACTTAAGCCGGAAGAGATTCTGTATGTCGGAAACAGCAAGAAGTATGACATCCGGGGTGCCAAGAATGCAGGCATGAGGACCGCATATATTCTCAAGGGCTTCAGGAAGTTGTTCAACATACCTTACAGGGAAGCTGATATTTCTTTCAGGAACTATCGTGAATTAAGAAATCTTGTCTTGAATTAAAAAATAGTGTATAATATCCTGCATTTTCATAACTAAAAAAATGGGTGGAAAAAAGTGGGTATTATTCTTGGAATCGTAATATCGGTAGTATTGTCGGCCGGATTCGGTGTCTTTTTGAGACAGATTGACAAAAATGAGAATTCTCTTGAAAAAGTAAAAAAATATGCTGACAAACGTCTGCAGGATTTTGATAATTATTTTAAGGGCCAGGCAGATAATCTTCAGCTTCTGAAAAGTGAACTTGAAAGTAAGGACTCCGAGGCAAAGGCGGCAGTTAAGCGTCTTGACCAGCAGAAGGAAGATTTTCAGACTGTCGTTGAAGAACTTGCTGCACCTATCGCAAGAATTCAGGAGATTACGGACCGGATAGACAGCTACGAGAAGCTTCTCAAGGACCTCATGGAGATGACGGCTGCCGTTGAGCAGAACCTCCAGAAGGTTAAGGAAGAAGCTGATGTGGTGAATAAGCTTAATTCCCGTCTCGATGACCAGAAAAAGAAAGTAAATTCCATTGAAAAACAGATTCCTCAGCTTGTAGACAAATTCTATGAAAAGAATCTTGAAAATTTGAAGACAGTTGGTGAAGGTCTTCTTGATGAATATGAAAGCCGTGCACAGTCAATTGAAGATTCCACTCAGCAGGCAATTGAAGAAAGTCACGTAATCATGAACAAGATTGCGGCTGACATCAAGGATACCTATGAAAATGCAGCATCCCGTGCAGCACGTCTTGAGGATGAAGCATTTGAAGAACTTCAGCGCAGGGCTGATGAGCGTACGGCAAACTGTATGAATGAGCTTAACAGCCAGAGCGAGCAGCTTCAGGCTTTGATTGATTCCCGTATCCAGAATGTCCAGGAACATATTAATGAACAGACCGGAAATTTCAGTGCTTCCCTTGACGGTCAGAAGAAGGCATTCGAAAAGGAATTCAATACCAAGATGGAAAACTTTACCGTTGACTTCCATGACCGCATGTATGATATTGAAAAGCAGATTCAGGAGAAGACTCAGGCCCTTAATGATTCATGCATGGAAAAGACAGCACTCCTTGAAAGCAAGTTCAATGAAGTTGCTTCATCCATGGCAAATAATTTTGATGAACGTTCCCATGTCATTGATAACTCCTTTAACGAAAAGCTCCAGAACTTCCTCGTTGTTTTCAGGGAAAAGGCTTCTGCTGTTGAAAAAGATTTTAAGGACCGCAATGATAAGCTCAATTCAGAATTCAATCGCAGGACTGCTGAACTTGAAGACGATCTTAATGAAAAAACTTCAAGCCTTGTGCAGGAACTGAATGACCGTTCAAATCAGATTGATGATGCAATAAAGAACAAGACAATTTCTCTTGCAGCTGATCTGCAGGAAAAGGTACAGTCCCTTTCTGATTCAATTAATTCCCGCACACAGAATCTTGGCTCACAGTTTGACACAACAATTCAGACTCTCGAGGACCAGATTAATAACGAGCTTGACAAAATCAGTAATGATCTTGCGGACAGGACGAAGGCTCTGGAAGATTCTGTTTATGATACCGCGGAAAATGTTCAGTCAAATCTTGAGGAAAGGCTTCAGGAAATTCAGGACGACGTTGAACGCAGGACAGAAGATCTCAGCGTTTCTGTTGAACTGAAAACCCAGAAGGCTGAAGATTATATCCAGGAAGCAGTTAACCAGCTTGCAGGAAAATCTGACGACAAAATTCAGGCGGTGGAAGATGCTGTCAACACAACTCTTGATGATCTCAATTTGAATATGAAGAGCCAGGTTAAGGGAGCACTTGACACTGTTAACGGTGTTCTTGAAAAGATTTCAGCTGATGTTCATGAAAAGACTGACGGGGTTACAGAAAATCTTAACGGGATCCTTTCTGAAATTTCCGGTGAAGTTAATTCAAGGACTCAGGAACTATATAATTCTCTCAGGGACAAGACGGATGCTCTTGAAAATGCAATCAAAACAAGAACTGATTACATTGAAAACAATCTTAATGACAGGACCGATTCACTTGAAGGTGATCTTAATGAACGATTCTCTTCTCTGCGTGATGACGTTTACGGAAAGCTGGACACCCTTGATTCTGATGTGAAGGAAAAGGTTGGCGGCCTTTACAGTGATGTCGGAGAAAAGGTGAGTGCTCTTACAAATGATGTTAATTCCAGGGTTGCAAATTTAACTGACGCAGTTAATTATAAAGTCGGTTCCCTTACAGAATCTGTAACCGGAAAGGTTGATTCATTTGAGAATGATATTAACGAAAGAGTTGAAGGTCTTTCTGATGAACTTAACGGTAAGATAGAAGCTCTTTCTGATGATGTGAACGGAAGAATTGATGCTCTTGCAGAAAATACAAACGGTAAAGTTAATAACCTTTCCGAGAATCTTTATGGAAAAATAACAGGACTGGACAAGGAGTTTGAGGAGAAGAGCTCTTATTTGTTCAACACTTTTGGCGGAAGAACCGGTGAACTTGAGAATTCTATTAACGGAAAGATTGCAGCCCTGCAGGAATCACTTGATTCAAGGACAGAGGAGCTCGGAAATGATCTTGAAGAAAAGACAATAAATCTTTCTGACATGTTCGAAAGCAGGACATACGATCTTGAAAGCGCAATAAATTCAAAGACTGCTAAGATTGCGGATGACCTTAATAATAAAACTTCTGCACTTGAAATTTCTCTTGACAACCGAATGAACGAGCTTGCCGCTTCTGTTCAGGACAGGACAGGAGGTATTGCTGATTCAATTAATGAGAAGGTCAATTATCTTATTACTTTTGCAAGTGACGGAACAAATTCTCTTGAAACTTCTCTTAACAGTCAGATGGATGAACTTGCCCGGAAGATTCAGGACAGGACAAGTGAAGTTGAGGAATCTCTTAATGAAAGAATCGATACACTTGTTTCTGATGTTGATGACAGGACAAGCAGCTGTGAAAATCAGGTAAGAGATGCTGTGGAAAATCTTTCTGCCGGTGTTGATTCAAGGACACAGTCACTTGAAGATTCCTTGAACAAGAAGACTTCTGAAATTACAATTTCCCTGGAAACAAAGACCCGTGCACTGCAGGACCAGATAAAGGACAGCATTGAAAATCTTTCTTCAAGTTTTGCGGAGCAGACTTCCGTGATGGCAAAGGACTTTGACGGACGTTCAGGAGACCTTAGTTCTTCCATGGATGCACGTCTCAGGAATCTTGAAGAGGAAATTGAACGCCGCACAGGAAATCTTTCTGACAGTCTTGATTCAAGAACAAAGAATATTGAGCAGGATTATATTCTTCGAACTGAGAATCTTGAACAGGAAATTGCTGCAAGAACTCAGAATCTTGAGGACAGTGTTTCAAAGAAAACGCAGGAACTTGAAAGCTATGTTGATACAAGAACCGGTACTGTTGAAGCTGCATTCAAGCAGAGAGCCGGAACTTTGCAGAATAATTTCGGTGAAAAACTTTCGGCCCTTGATGAGGACATCAAGAAGAGAACTGAACTTCTTGCCGAACAGATCAGCGAATCAACGACAGGTCTTGCAAATGATCTTAAGGAAAGAACTCATGCTCTTTCTGACAGCATAAATGAAAGGACAACAAATCTTGAGAATGATCTCAAGCAGAAGACTCAGGCACTTGCTGCTATGTTCAATGAAAAGACATCTGCAATGGATGCTGATATCAGACAGCGTACAAGTGACTTGAATACCCGTACAATTGCAATCAATAATGACATCAAGAAGAAGACAGATGCTCTTGATAATATGCTTAAGCAGAAGCTTGAAGACATGAGCGCCGGTGTCCAGATGGAAACTCAGGCCGCAATTGAAAAGTACCGCAGTACAACTTCCACATACGAACAGGATGTTGCAAACAGGACAGAAGAACTTTATCTTGCACTGCAGAACAAGACAGATGAACTTGCTGACAAAATCAAGGACAAATCAGGTTCCCTTGAAATCGGTATCAACCAGAAAATAGAGAACATGATTTCTGAAGTACGTGAACGTGCGGATGCTGCAATCCAGCAGTATGCAGAAACTACAGGTTCCTATACAAAGGACATTGAAACCCGTACGGCAGAACTCAGGGCTGCACTTGAGCAAAGAACAAATGAACTTGAGCGCGAAATTAAGGATTCATCAGGAGCTCTTGAAAACCAGGTAATTGAGAATCTTTCCAACATGAGAAATGATGTTGAGACAAGAACTTCCGCCGCGATTGAGCAGTATACGAATCTTACCGGCAACTACACAAAGAATCTTGAGGACCGTACAAGTGAACTTGCAAATGCTCTTGACGAAAGAACAAGTGAACTTGCTCAGCTGATTTCTGAACGCACATCAAATCTTGAAGATGCGCTTAACGAAAAGACGTCAGTGATTGAAGAATCTGTCAGCGACAGGATTGAAACTGTTGCCTCTGACCTGAATGAAAGGCTTTCTTCACTCAGCGGTGATTTGACAGATAAAGTCTACGGCCTGTCCGGAGATGTGAACGAAAAAGTTAACACGCTTACGGATGCAGTGAACATGAAGGTTGGAACTCTTTCTGATGATGTAAGTGAAAAAGTCGGCTCCCTTGCAGCTGATGTCAATGAAAGAATTTCTTCTCTCAGGAAAGATGTTTACGCTAAAGTTGATGCCCTTGATTCTGATGTGAATAATAAAGTCCAGAATCTTGTGGACAATGTAAACGGAACCGTAGGTACTCTTACTTCTGAAGTAAATGACAAGGTAAGTTCCCTTTCCGGTTCCGTAAATGAAAAGCTCGGGTCGATTGTTTCTGACGTAAACGGAAAAATTGATGCAATTGCGAATGATGTGAACGACCGTGTTGAAGATCTTGAAGTAAATGTAAGCGACAAGGTTGAGGAATTTGAAAACAATATAAACACAAGAGTTGATTCATTCGGAAGCAAGATTACATACAGGGTTGATACTCTTGAACAGACTGTTAATGCGAAGAATGATTCCCTTGAAGAAAATCTCAATGCCGTTCTCTCCGGACTTGAAGAAAAACTCAACGATACAACCGGCAACCTGTCCCGTGAACTTAATGCAAAGACAAACAGTCTTGAACAGTTTGTAAAAGATAAGACGGAAGATCTTACTGCACGTATGACAAATTCTTATGGTTCGCTTGAAAATGATTTTATTGCAAGAACTTCCTCACTTGAAGAGAAAATTGAAAACAAAACTTCATCTCTCCAGAATGAACTTGATTCAAGAACTGCTGAGCTTGCAGAAAATTTGAATGACAGAACTTCTGGTCTCCAGGAACAGCTTGATACAAGGACTAATGAAATTTCTGATGAGCTGAATTCCAGGACAGATAATCTTTACAATGAAGTTGTCTCAAGAACTGATTCACTTGCAAAACAGGTTGATGAAAGAATTCTTCCTATCGAAGAAACTGTAAGCCGTGCAACATCTTCAATTCTCGATTCCGTCATGGGAAAGACATCGGCTCTTGAACAGCAGCTCAATGAAAGAACATCTGCTGTTGAAAAGCTTGTGGATGAAAGAACTTCTTCGCTTGCTGATGATGTTTATGCACGTACAGATTCTCTTGACGGTGAACTGCGTACAAAAACTTCTGCTCTTGAAAATGCAATCAATGAAAGGACCCAGAAACTTGCAGATGAACTTGATGCAAGAACTAATTTTATTGAAACAAATCTCCGTGAACGATCTCAGTCAATCGAAGATTCTGTAAACTATATTACAAATTCAATTACCGAATCTGTGAACCAGAGAACAGGTGACCTTGAGAATTCTGTGCACGTATTGATTGATAATCTTGAAACTTCTGTAAATGAAAAGACTGCAAACCTTGCAATTTCTGTGAACGACAGAACGAGTGCAATGGAAAATGAAATTACAGAAAGGACAGATAATCTTGTTAAGTCCATTGAAGTCAAGACTGCAGCTCTTGAACAGGATGTAAAGCTTCGTTCTGATAATCTCGATCTCGGACTCAAGGAACGTACGGCATCCATTGAAAAGAACTTCAACACAAAGATGTCCAGTCTGGCAAGGATGTACAATGACAAGATATCTTCAATAACAAAGGCAATCAAGGCTAATGCACATGCTCTTGAAAAAGGTCTAAACGAAAAGATTGATATTCTTTCAAAGGATGTAAAGGACAGGACTCTGCGTCTGGATTCAGCTGTAAAAGAAACAACAGCTTCCCTTGAAAAGTCTGTTGACCAGAGAGCAAATATTCTTGTTGATTCTGTTAATAAGATTGTTGAGGACCTTGAAAATTCTGTAAAAGAAAAGTCAAGTAATCTTATGCAGTCGGTAAATAATATTACTCTTAATCTTGATGCTGATGTAGTTGGAAAGACTGCTGAACTTGAACAGTCAGTCAGAAACAGGACAGCTGACCTGGAAGAAAATTTCCATATAACAATTAATTCTCTTGCACAGTCTGTAACAAACAGAACTGATGAGCTCCAGAATAATTTGAATGAAATAACAGGTTCACTCCAGGGTGCAATTGATTCACGCACAGGATCAATGGAATCAAAGCTCAACGAGGTACTTGATAATCTTCAGGACAGTGTTGAATCGCGCACAGGTTCAATGGAATCAAAGCTCAACGAGGTACTTGATAATCTTCAGGACAGTGTTGAATCGCGCACAGGATCAATGGAATCAAAGCTCAACGAGATACTTGATAATCTTCAGGACAGTGTTGATTCACGTACAGGATCAATGGAGTCCCAGCTTACAGAAAGACTTGATACTTTGCAGAATGAAGTTGAAGGCCGCACCGGTGAAATGGAGAATCAGCTTTCAGAGAAACTTGATTTCCTTCACAATGTAGTCGGTTCTCGCACAGCATCCATGGAAAATGAACTTGCTCACAGGCTTTCTGCTCTTCAGAACGCTGTTGAAAATACAAGTGAAAATCTTCAGAACGATTTGACAGGACGTACAGAAACTTTGCACAATGATTTTGTAAAGTTTACGAATGCTTTGCGCAATGACTTTGAGGAAAAGACTTCCGCTTTGCAGAATGACATTGACTCACGAACTGAAAATCTTCATGAAGAACTTGCAGAAAAAACAGGTTCAATAAAATCAGAACTTGATTCAAGGACCCGGACTCTCCATGACAATATTGTAAGCAGTACTGAATCTCTTGAAGACGAGCTTGACACAAGAACTGCAAATCTTCAGGAAGCAGTTGATTCAACGAAGACAAATATTTCTGATGCGATTAATACTAAGGTAAATGCAATTACATCTGACCTTGTGCAGAAAGTTGACTTCCTTGAAAAGGATGTAGGAAACAAGACCCGTGAAATTGAGGCAAGTGCAAATGCAAAACTTGCACAGCTTAAGGAAACAATCGGAACAACCCTTGAGTCTACAAAAGAAACAGCAATGGAGCTTGACAACCGTACTCAGGAAAATCTAAGGAAGCTTGAGGAAATGGAAAACAGGATTAATTCTCAGGCTGAAGAAATTCAGAGCCGCTATGATGCAATTTACGATGAAGCTTATGCAAAGGCTGACCAGAAGGAAACTGCAGCTTATGATCGTTATAAGGAACTCAGTGTTGCTCATCTTAACAAGTATAAGAGCGAGCTCCAGCAGTATGTTTCTGACATGCAGCATAATATTTCTGAATCCCTTAACGATGTACAGCAGAAGGCTAACAACATCAAGGCCCAGGTTGAAATTGCAATCAACAATATAAAGGCCCAGTATGAGAAGTCTAACCAGGAATCTCACCTCATTGCAGAAAAGATTGCGGGTGAAACTGATGAAAGTTCAAAGAAGCTTGCACAGTTTGACAAGGAAATGAAGGAACAGCTTGCAATGTTCGATGCAAATCTTTCCAAGAAGATGAAGGAAGTTTCCAGCGATTATGATAACCGCCAGACAAGATTCCTTGAAGGTTTGGACAAGCAGCTTGAAAAGTATAAGAGTGAGATGGAGTACCGCTTCAATAAGCTCAGTTCTGCCGGTGCTGATGCAGATAAGCTTGAAGAAACTTTGAGACAGATAATGGACCAGAGCCAGAAGCGTGTTCTCAGTGACTTTGAAAACTTTACTGCAACAGTTACAAAGAACTATTCAGCTTTCGAATCTTCTCTCAAGGCAGATAATGCAAAGCTTAAGGAAGAGGTCGGAAATCTTGAAGCGAGTCTTGAAAATCTTAAGAAGGAGTCCTACGGCAATGTCAGCGAAAAGCTTAAGATTTTTGAAGATACATTTACAGTTGACCTGAAGAAGCGGGATGAAATTATTTCAAAGCAGCTGAATGAATGGAAGACGAAACTTGACGGAAGAATTAATCATATTTCTGAAACTTATGAACAGAGCAGACGTGATGCGGAAGTTAAATATGCAGATGAACTTAAGAATCGTATTGCTGACATCCAGTCCAAGACTGAGGACCAGGAATCTAAGTTCAGAACAACACTGCAGTCCGGTCAGGTAGAAATTCAGAATCAGATTAACACTGTGAACCAGAAACTTCATGACTTCATTGAACAGTACCGCAGTGCTCTTCAGTCTACAACTGAACATGCAAGTGAAATTCTTCGAGCTGAGACTGAAAATTATAACAAGCGTCTCAATGAATCCTTTGACAAGAATTCACGTGACCTTGCAACAAGTCTTAATTCTTTCAAGGATGAATTTGAAAAGAAGCAGAAGACAAATGTTGATACAATCAATTCTTCTGTCCAGGAATTTAATTCCTGGAAGCAGAAACTTGCTGCACAGTTCAAGGAAACCAATGCCCAGTATGAAGCCCAGCTTTCAGAATTCCTTGAACGCCAGCAACAGGAATTTGATGATATTGATTCTCGTACGCAGCAGTCCCGCGAAAAGGTTCAGAAGGATATCGATTTACTGAATGAGAAGGCGGATGATGCTCTTCAGACGTATGAAGACAAGACAAGCCAGATTCTTCAGCAGCTGCAGAAGCGTTTTGAAGAAATGACAGGCAGTGCACAGAATCTTATGGCAAGAGCAAATTCTGATGCAGCGGATAAAGTTAAGGAACTTAAGTCAACAATCAAGGACATGTATGATGCTGACAAGAAGGAATACCAGAAGATGGTTGAACGTCTTAACGATGATACCGGAGAACTTCAGGTTAAGATTGATGAAATCAACAAGGGAATTGCCCGTTTTACTGCACAGACAGCACTTTTTGACAAGGCTGAGGATCTTCGCCGCCAGCTTGAAACTTCTATTACCGATCTTCGTGACAAGATTGAAGGATTCAGCAAGTATGAGACAAAGGTTGCAGCTCTCAAGAGTCAGATTGAGCAGGTACAGAAGATGAATTCCGAAGTGGAGAATCGTCTTTCAAATTACAACGCACAGAAGATTCAGCTTGACGGTCTTGACCAGAAGTTTACAAAGCTCATGGCACTCAGCAGCTCCATGGAAGATAAGATAGCGGATCTTAATACAACAAGCGACAATCTTATTAACATGCAGGTTACTGTACGTAATTTCCAGGATACGCTTTCAGGAATACAGTCACAGTACGACCGTATTGAAACTAAGGCAGAGACGATTGATAATATTGCCCAGAGCGTTGACAATACGGCGGAACAGATTCAGAATCTTCAGGATCGTCTTGATGAAGTTACAAGGGAAATTGATACTTTCCCGGGACGCATTTCAGATGTCCAGGATGATGTTAAGCAGATTCTTGATAACAAGAGAACAATCAGTGAAGCTGTTGACAAGCTTTCATCTCTCCAGCATATTCTTGATGAAACGGAAGAAAGAATGGAGCAGATGCAGGAAGCCAAGGACGGACTTTCCAAGACTGAAGAAAGAATTACAAGACTTAGCAGGGATACAACAAAACAGATTGGTGTTCTTCAGGCAATTGCTAAGGCCAGCGTAAGTGAAACTAAGAAGGTTCCAGCAAAGACTGCTGCGGGAACTAGAGCCAAGAAAGAAACTGCAGACATTACACCTAATATGCGTGATTCTGTAAGGGAACTTGCCAGAATGAACTGGACTTATGAAGAGATTGCAAAGAGCCTGAATATTTCTGTAAATGAAGTATCACTGATTCTTGAACTTTCTTCAGATGACGAATAAAGATTGACGGTAAAAAAATCCTTGGGTTACAGTACAGCCCAAGGATTTTTATTCTGAAAAATAATTTAAGAATCTTAAAATTTAATTGACCGGATTTTCAGACTCTGGAAAGGAGACACACGCAGTAAGCTTTTATTGCTTCCTTCCGTCCAACTGAATCCATCTTTTCATTTGTCTTTGCTTTCACGAATATTTTCTGCTTTTCAACTTCAAGAACCTTCGCAACTGATTCAATAACAGTTTCTCTCCATGGAAGAAATTTGGGAAGCTCCGTTTCTATTACGCAGTCAAGGTTTTCGAGTTCCCAGCCTGCATCCTTTATGTCTTTCCAGACAGTCTTCAAAAGAAATTTTGAGTCTGCGTTTTTCCATTTGTCATCATCTGGCGGAAAATATGAGCCTATGTCTCCCATTCCGCTGGCACCAAGCAGAGCATCGGTTATAGCATGGAGAAGCACGTCGCCGTCTGAGTGGGCGGCTTCACCTTTTTCACAGGGAATTTTAATTCCGCCCAGAAACATCTGTCTGCCTTCTGTAAGTCTGTGAAGGTCAGTACCCATTCCTATACGAATCATTTTCTTTTCACCTTCAGTTTTAATGTCAGAAGCGAATGTTATCTTCCTGTTTTCTGCATCCCCCTTAACCGTATGAACTTTTCTGCCGCAGGTACATTCAGGAAATGCATCCCATATTTCGCTGTCATCAGTGAATTCTTTTTCCATGAGGGAAGCCTTCATGTGACATTCAAGGAGCTGACAGAAGTCGAATCCCTGTGGAGTTTGCACTGCACCCATAGAACTTCGTGTAAGATGACGGACTATCATGTCACCTTCAATTTCCTTTTGAGTATCAACAGGGGGTATAACAGGAACTGCGGCTCCGTATTTTATTGCTGAGCCTGTAACATCAAAAATAATCCGGGATGAAACAAAAGGTCGTGCCGCATCATGCACAAGCACAACGGAATTGTGCAAGTCAGGTTCGGACTTGCTGATTTCTTCCAAAGTTTTCAGAACCGATTCTTGTCTTGAACTTCCTCCTCTTACAAAGGAAACGCCTGTGTCTCCAAGATTTTTTTTCACTGCAGGATCTGCAAAAAGTGCATTCCAAGGATCTGAAGGCTGTTTGCTAAAGTCTGTATCGGAAGGAATCGTTATGATAAGTTTTCTGATTTTTGTATTCGCAGGGAAATCTGACTGCAGAAAGTGAAGTGCGCAGGTTGAAAGAACAGTACCGTTCTGCAGTTTCATGTATTCCTTCTTCGTACCGGTCCCCATCCTTGTGGAAGAACCGGCGGCAAGAAGAATAATGTAAAGGTTTGTATGATTAATCTTCTTCGTCATCATCAGATTCGTCGTCATCGTCAGATTCTTCTTCATCAGATGATTTTTCGTCTTCAAGATCATCATCATATTCGTCTTCATCTTCATAGTTCAAAGGCTTCTTTTCGGTTTTGAGTCCGAGAGGTTCAAGCTTTGCATGAAGAAGAGCTTCCACTTCCTTGTCATCAATGCCCATGGCTTCCGCTATTTCATCAATGAGAAGTTTCTTTGCATTGTCATAAAGTTTTCGTTCAAGGATAGGTAGTTCCTTAACCTTTGACCGGTGATATAAACAGCGTACGATGCTCGCGATGTCCTTGATTGTTCCTTTCTTAAGAAGTTCAAGATTTGTCTGATAGCGGAGCTTCCAGTCTGATGTCGGAGGTTCAAATTCTTCTCCGATCATGTCCAAAGCTTCCTGAGCTTCATCTTTAGAAACAATGGCCCTGATTCCGCGTGACTTTGCAATGTCAACAGGAACCATAACTGTCATATCTGTTTCGCTTATGAAAATATTGTAGTAAAGTATATTATTGCCGTTGAATTCTTTTTCGAAAATATCGGTAACTTTTCCTACACCCTGACTAGGGTAAACAATTGTCTGGTCGATTGAAAATTCTGTTTTAGGTTTTGCTGCCATAATTACACCATTATATCATAGATTCATAAAAAAAGCAATGAAAGTAAAAAAGGGCAGGCCCTGTAAAGAGCTTGCCCCATGTATTCCTGTTCCTGATTTTATTTTGCCGGGAAAATTTTTCTGAAGTCTACAATAACTTCTGAACTGTCACGGGCAGAGTTAATGTCAGTAAGTTTTCCTATGTTGCGGTAAAAATCAATGAGAGGTTCCGTCTCTTTTCTGTAAACATCAAGACGGTTTGTAATCGATTCAGGCTTGTCGTCATCACGGGTAAAAAGTTCTCCGCCACATTTGTCACATACACCTTCAACCTTTGGAGGAAGAAATTTTACGTTGTAGTTGGCCTTACATTTTCTGCATACACGGCGGTTGGACAGACGGGCAATGATAAGTTCATTGTCAACTTCAAAGTTTACGACCTGCACATTCGCTTCTAACTTTTCAAATGCTTCAGCCTGCGGAATTGTGCGGGGGAATCCGTCGAGAATGAAACCGTTCTTGCAGTCATCCTTTTTAAGTCTGTCTTCAACAATTTCAAGTACTACATCATCTCCGACAAGTCCGCCTGCGTCCATGATGGACTTTACTTTCTTTCCGAGCTCAGTTTCGTTCTTGATGTTTTCACGGAAAATATCACCTGTTGAAATCTGTGGAATCTTGTATTCTTCGGCAACTTTTGCAGCAAGTGTACCTTTTCCAGCACCTGGTGGTCCCAAGAAAATGAAGTTCATTTTTTATCTCCCATATTACGTTTATGCATTTTAGACTTTTTAAAATCATGCCAATATATTTTACACCCAAAAACTTTTACTGTCTATTTAAATTTTGCGGTTATGAAAGCGTTTTCCGTGTGCCATTCGAACAGCTGTTTTCTGCACAGATCTTTCAGCGCCCGGACAACCTGCAGTTTCTCATCTGCATCAAGAACTTTGCAGAGGGCATTCCCGTAGGAGGATTTTTCTGAGAACCAGCGGTCAATTTCTTCTTCCGAGATTCTGCGGTTTTCTTTCAGTGCCGATGTCATTGCTTCAACTGTGAATCCTGCTTCAGTGAAGATTCTTATAAAATCTTCTTCATTCCATTGGAACATCGGATTTGATTTGTCCGTGAAGAATTGTTTTTCAGCTTCCTCCATTTTTTCAAGAATCTTTATCTGGTCCTGCGATGTAAAGATTTCCGTCAGAAGTTTGTTTATGTGCTGTGACTTTGACGGAATGCGCTGGGAGAAAATGAACATGCTGTCCCCTGTGAAAAAGGATTCAGCTTCCTTTATTGAGATGCATGCATTTTCTATGTCGCTGATGTTTGCGGCTGCATCACGGAAGAATATTCTGTCGAAAACAGGTTCAGAGAATTTCTTCAGTGTATTCAGGAACCTGTGTTCCGTAAAGAAATTTCCGCCTTCCTCAATTAATGCAAGCTCCGGTTTGTCAAGTTCTTCAAGGGTTGATGAATACTGGGAGAGAAGTTCAATGCCTGAAGGATTTCTGCAGGTTCCGCATGTAAGTCCTTCGGGTGTCTTTCTCATTATGTCAAAAATCAGCAGGGCGTCTTCTGCATTCCATACAAGACTTCTGTGGTGACGCAGAAGTTTTGCGGCATTCTCCATTGTGTCCCTGATCTGTTTAAGAATCTGGGCCCTGTTGGAATCCAGTCTGCTCTGCCAGCTTTTCTCTATTCTGTTCAGGGCAAGTTCCTTTTTACTGTTATTTGGGGAGAATGTCAGGTTCTCTTCTGTTTTTTCAAATCCCCTGAAGTGAGGATTGTCCCACCATTCGCTTACAGGTTCTTCCAGTTTTTCCTGTTCAAGTAAAGCGGAAATCTGGAGTTCACGTCTTGAAAGTACGTCCTGTCTTATGAGATTCTCGTATCCCTGCGTAGTCGGAGTGTAGAAAACTTTTCCAGCAAGCTGTCCGGGAAGATACTGCTGTGCAACCCAGTGGTCCCTGTAGGCATGGGGATAAAGGTATCCGGCTCCATGACCGAATCCTTCCGCATCTCTTGAAGCATCCCTGAGATGATTCGGAACTTCCGTATCTTCTTTTTCAACTGATGCAAGTGCGTCAAAGAATGCCATGGATGAATTGGATTTCGGGCATGTGGAAAGATAAAGGGCCGCATGGGCAAGAAAATATCTGCCTTCAGGAAGGCCTACTCGGTCAAAGGCTCTCGCGCAGCTCTCCACAACTGTAATAGCATTCGGGTCTGCAAGTCCTGTATCCTCGCAGGCAGAGATTAGCATTCGCCTGAAGATAAAGTGAGGGTCTTCGCCTGCTTTGACCATTCTTGCTAACCAGTAACAGGCTGCATCAGGGTCTCTTCCCCGTAAACTTTTTATGAATGCTGAGATTATGTCGTAGTGGTAGTCA
This sequence comes from Treponema sp., assembly GCA_045642665.1. Classification (GTDB taxonomy): domain Bacteria; phylum Spirochaetota; class Spirochaetia; order Treponematales; family Treponemataceae; genus Treponema_D. The sequence continues at coordinate 43,613 of JAZUJH010000021.1, read as the reverse complement.
CCGTCGCGGTCGTATAATACAACCTTCTTCTGGATTGATTCCTCTGCGGCTTCCCTGCTTATGTAGATGGTGCTCCCGAAGGGTGGCTTCGGTTCTGAAGCTTCAGGGCTCCATTCATCTGGGCTTGTCTCTACGGCCACTTCCAGGGCATTCAGAAGGCTTCTTGCGTCACCGTTCGCCGTTTCAACTAAATGTTCCAGAGCTCCTTCCTCAAATTCAATTTTCCAGTTACCGTAGCCCCTGTCTTTGCTGAGAATTGCCTGTTCCGCAGCCCGAAAAAGGTCTTCCGATGTGAGAGGCTTCAGCTGGAATACACGGCTCCGGCTTACGAGGGCCTTGTTTACTTCAAAGAAGGGGTTTTCTGTTGTAGCTCCGATGAGTATTATTGTTCCGTTCTCAACCCACGGAAGAAGTGCGTCCTGCTGGCTTTTGTTCCATCTGTGAACTTCATCAACAAACAGTATGGTCTTCTTTCCATAGAGGCTTCTTTGGATTTCTGCACTGTGTATGGATTCCCTGATGTCCGCAACACCCGTAAGAACTGCATTGAGTGTAAGGAAGTTTGATTTTGTGTGGTTTGCAATTACCCTGGCCAGTGTAGTTTTCCCTGAACCTGGAGGCCCGTAGAAAATTACGGATGTCAGCTGGTCAGCGGAAATCGCTCTTCTTAGAAGACGCCCCCTGCCTACAATGTGATCCTGTCCGATGTATTCATCAAGATTCCTGGGTCTCATTCGTGATGCAAGAGGTTCATGCTCTCTTGGTGTGTCTGCAAAAAGGTCTGAACTGTCTTTATACTTCAATTTATTTACCGAATCAGTCGTTGGCCTCTGTTCCGTCACAGTTCCACTTGCCGCGGTTCCTGTAATATGCGTAGAGACCTATTTCTTTGAAGGAGTCTGATGAGTTTGAAAGATAGCTCTGGATGTTAAGGGCTGCATATTCATCGTCCTGTCCTTCATTGGCACCGTTGTTTCGTACGTAGATGAGCGGAACCTGGCTTGAAAGAATTGCCTGTGCATTGTTTCCTGTTTCAAACTTTGAGACGGAGGATGCCGGTACGCCTGCTGTAAGTCTGGCCCTGGTTATACCGCTTTTCGTTCCGAGAAGAATGTAGTCTGCCGTCAGAGCTAAGGAATGGATTGCCGTATTCTGGTAGTCAAATGATTTTTTGTCACTGAGGTCTGCCTTCGTAGCATAGAAGAGTGCTGTTCCGCCTTCAGAAAAATAAATGTGCGTGCTGTTTGCTGTGATTGCATGCTGGCTGAATACAGTTGTTCCGTTGAAGCAAGCTGCGTGCAGTGAGTTTTTGTCGGCCCCTGTCTGTTCGCTTTTTGAAGTTCCTGAAAGCTTATAGATTTTATATGAATTGGATGCAGTGTCATAGATTCTTGCGAAAGCTTCCCTGGCTGAAGCCGGCATGACCTTTCCGTCTGCATCAATTTCCTGTGCCTGGTTATCAAAAACTTTCATAGGTTTTGGACCTCTTTCAATTTCCGTCCAGCTTACGCCGTCCGCGGAACTGTAGAGCGTATATTCTCCTGCTTTCATGGAACCCTTGTCAATGTCTTCAATGTATGAAAGAGTTACAGCATAAAGGTTGACTGAATTTCCTGCAAGAGAAATGATATGTCCCTGGCAGTCTGGGGTCAGCTTGGTCCACTGCTTGTTGAAATTGTTTGTAACGTTGGAAGATTCCGCCGTCTTTCTGTAAATGTTGTTGTTGGCAAGGTAGAGGTATCCATTTGCAGGGACTATGTCTTTTATGTCTCCGCCTATCACATTTTTTTCAAGTTCCACTTCTGTTTCAATTATGTTGTAGATGTTTTCGTGGCAGGATGTTGCTGCCAGTGAAAGTGCTAAAGTAAAAATGGATGATAAAGTTCTGTATGTTTTCTTCATTTTATATGTCCTGTCATATTAGAAATAGTAACGTGCCGTAATATGAACGTTCATGAACTGGGCGTAATTATTTTTTTCACCGGTCTTCCAGAATTCATTGAACTGGGGCATAAAGAAATATGTAATGTCTCCGCCAAGTGACCAGTCCGGTGCAAGCCTGTAATGAATTCCGCTCTGGGCTTGTGCAACGAGTCCAGGCCAGTATGTAAGGTTTGCATAATGTTCCCAAGCAATTCCCAGTCCCAATGTCAAGGGAAATTCAAAATTCTTCCAGTTTGTCTGGTAAGTGATGTTTGCAATGACAGGTACGGAGTTGAGCACATTGCTTCCGATTGTGGAGTTGTATGTGAAAAGTGCATCGGCTCCAACTGAAATATGGTCGGTGATATAGGAATGAATGCCTATGCTTCCTGAACCTCCCACGCTCATGTAACGGTCAGCCGTGAACACATTTCCGAATGTCAGGGGAAAGTTCGGTCCCAGGGAAAGTCTTATGTATTTGTCTCCCTTGTAGGTTCCTGCATTATAACGTTCCTCTTTCTGTACAGGAGATTTGTTTTCATGTTCATTCTGTGTATCTTCTACCGACTTTTCTTCTGCTGCATTTTCCTGAGCAAAAACTGCTGGTGAAAGAGCTGCCGCCAGAGCGAAAATCAGGAACAGAGAAAAAATTCTGCAAGCAATACGTTTCATTATTACCTCTCTTACTACTATTAATTAATCAAAAAATATTGTATTATTGTCGATAATACCGTTTTTGGGTTCTAAATTCAACAGTATACAATAACTATACGAATAAATAACTAACAACATGGAAGGTTACAGATGAGTGCCGTGGTAATTGATGGTAAGCAGATTGCTGAAGAAGTAAAGTCGGATGTTGCAGCTAAGGTTGCGCAGCTTAAGCAGAAAGGCATAATGCCTTGTCTCGCTGTCATTCTTGTCGGTGAAAATCCTGCAAGCGTAAGCTATGTTACAGGTAAGCGTAATGCTCTGGCACAGGCGGGAATGGCGGACAGAAGTGTTGTTCTTCCTGAATCTGTTTCAGAAAAGGAAGTCCTTGACCTTATAGCCGAACTTAATGCGGATCCTTCCGTTCACGGAATTCTTGTACAGCTTCCTCTTCCTAAGCACATCAATGAAGAGAAGGTTACAAATGCTATTGCTCCGGGGAAGGATGTAGACGGATTCCATCCTGTCAATGTCGGAAACCTTATGACAGGCGGAAAGGGATTCCTGCCTTGCACACCTCACGGAGTTCTTGTTCTTCTGGAGAAGATGAACATAAATACAAAGGGTGCGAATGCTGTTATCGTCGGAAGAAGTAATATTGTAGGAAAGCCTATGGCAATTCTCCTTGCAAGAAGGGAATATAATTCTACAGTCACCATCTGTCATACGGGTACAAAAAATCTTTCGGACTTCACAAGAAATGCAGACATTCTTATTGTCTGTGCAGGTCATCCTGATACTGTTACTGCTGACATGGTAAAACCTGGTGCCGCTGTAATTGATGTAGGCGTGAACCGTGTTCCTGATCCAACAAAGAAAAGCGGGTTCAGACTTTGCGGTGACGTTGATTTTGAAGGCGTAAAGGAAGTTGCAGGTTACATAACTCCCGTGCCTAAGGGGGTAGGTCCTATGACCATTGCAATGCTTATATACAACACACTTGAAGCAGCAGAAAATTTGAGCGGAGTTACTGCGTGATAGATGTACAGAATACACAGGATACAAGAGAGATACCGCTCCAGAAGGTTGGCGTAAAGGATCTGCATTATCCTGTGAAGGTTTTGGACAGATCCTGCGGTTACCAGCAGACTACTGCAAGTGTTGACCTTTTCGTTAATCTTCCCCATCACTACAAGGGTACACACATGTCCCGCTTCGTGGAGATATTTCACAGGCACAAGGACAGTCTGGGAATGAAGCAGTTTCTTTCCATGCTTGAGGAAATAAGGCAGAATCTTGAAGCTGAGAAAGCTTACGGGAGCATGAGATTTCCTTTCTTCATGGAAAAGACTGCACCTGTCAGCGGCGCGAAGAGCATAATGAATTATGAATGCCTCTATGAAGGTGAGGTTGAAGAGGGAAGGCAGAATTTTTATTTGACAATAAATGTTCCTGTTACAACAGTTTGTCCGTGCAGCAAGGCCATAAGTGAATACGGTGCACATAATCAGAGGGGCATTGTTAGTGTCAAGCTTCAGAATACAAGTCTTTTCTGGGCGGAGGACGTTATAGAAGAAATTGAGGACAGAGCTTCGAACGGTCTCTACAGTATACTCAAGCGTCCTGACGAAAAGTTTGTGACTGAACATGCCTATGACAATCCCCGCTTTGTTGAGGATGTTGTAAGGGAAGTTTATATTGGGCTGAGGAATTTCACCAAGTGCGAGAAACCTTTCACATGGTTCCGTGTGGAATGCGAAAATTTTGAGAGCATACATAATCATAATGCATATGCCTGTACGGAGTTTACTTCAGAAGAAGACTAGCGGGAACTTTTGTTAATACACTTTTGCAGTGTTTTTTTTCGTTCCACTTATAAGGATTTTAGAGGAATATATGACATATTATTTTGAAACTTACGGCTGTGAAATGAATATTGCGGAGTCAGCTTCCGCGGAACAGATACTTATCTCTCGTGGCTGGAGGAAAGCTGAAAGCCCGTTCGTGGCGGACATGGTTATCATTAATACCTGTTCGGTACGTGCTACAGCTGAAACAAGAATTTTCGGTCGCCTTGGATTTTATTCCGGCTTAAAGAAGGTTCGAGCCTGTGATCCTGATGCAAAGACCCGCAGCATGGAAGAAGCTGCGGAATATGTCAGGAAGCAGGGAAAGCCTGTTCCTCTTACCCTTGTGGTCATGGGATGCATGGCTGAACGTCTTCTGAAGAGTCTCCAGAAGGATTTTCCTTTTGTTGATTATGTTGTCGGAACTTATGCAAAGAGCAGGATCGGTGAAATTGTAGATGCAGTCCAGAACGGTGGCGGTGCCTTCGATGTTGATGAGGAACCTGTTTATACTTTTGCAGAAACATCCTATGAGGAAGGCGCATTTTCTACTTTCGTGCCTATCATGAACGGATGCAATAATTTCTGTTCATATTGTATTGTTCCCTATGTAAGGGGAAGAGAGGTTTCTCGTCCTGTAAGTGAAATACTTCATGAAATAGATGTGCTTTCTGCCCGCGGCGTAAAGGAGATAACTCTTCTGGGACAGAACGTGAATTCTTATAAGGGAACTGACGGCATGACTTTTCCTCAGCTTGTCAGGGCAATAAGTGCTCATCTTGATGAAACAAAATCTCCTGTGGAGTGGATTCGCTTTGAGTCAAGCAACCCTAAGGATTTTTCTGATGAACTTATTGAACTCCTTGCAACTGATGCACATCTTTGTAAGGCGGTGCATCTTCCTGTCCAGCACGGTTCAACAAAGGTTCTCAGGGAAATGAACAGAAAGTATACAAGGGAATCTTATCTTGAGCTTGCCGACAAAATCCATTCAAGGGTTCCTGATGTCAGTCTTACTACTGACATTATGCTGGGATTCCCCGGTGAAAGCGATGAGGATTTTGCTGAAGCGGTATCTCTTATGGAGACAGTAAAATTTGAGAGCGCATTCATGTATTACTACAATCCTAGGGAAGGAACTCCTGCCGCCAAGATGGAAAATCAGATTCCGCTTGAAGTCAAGAAGGAACGTCTCCAGAAGATCATAGACTTGCAGCTGGGCATTACGTCTGAAGTTATGCTCAGGCGTGTAGGAAAGACTGTGAAAGTTCTTGCCGATATTGTAAGCAGGGACAGCAGTAAGGAGCTTCTCGGAAAAACTGAACAGAATGAGCGCGTAGCTTTTGAAGGTCCTGTTTCCCTTATCGGAACTTTTGTTACGGTAAAAATTGAAAGTCTCAACGGAAATACTTTCAGAGGAACTTTATGCCAATAAAACTTATCATCACTGTCCTTCTGATGGCCCTGGCCGCCGTCTTTACTGGATTCAATCTTGACAACAAATGTAACATATGGTTTTTCCATGTGTTTAAAGACGTGCCGGTGTATGTAACGATTTTTGCGTCGTTCATTGCAGGCGTCTTCATCATGATTCCGTTTACAGTAGGAAAATCAGGAAGAAGGTCAAGGGAACCTAAGCCGGTGAAGCCGAGGAAGGAAAAGAAAGTTTCAAGGTCAGAGGACAAGACATTGATTGAATCGTCATCGTCTTCCGGTAACGGCTCAGCTGATTTTACTAAGTTTTAGACTTGCCGTGCGGATTCAGGGTTACCGGTGTACGGCCTTGAAACTGCTAGAAAAATAGAAGGTTTATCAGAAAATAAATGAACAGAAAAATTGTTTCCATAGCATTTGCATTATTTGTATTTTCCCGGTCACTGGTTTTTTCAGGCGAGGTGAAGCGTTCCGCCCTTAGCATAAAGAACACTTCCCTCCAGATGGAATCTGTGCAGGAAGCAATCGTATATCTTCAGTCGCAGGTTGATAATACCCTTACGGCTTCAGATAAAAAGTCTGTTCTCCTTTATCTTGCAAATCTTCAGGAACAGCTTGGAGTTTATTCCCAGTCATCTGAATCTTATGTCAGGGCCTACAAGGTTTCCGGGACAACTGCAAAGGATATGCCGGTTTTCTCTGATGATGAAATTGTTCTTTGCATAGTCAGGACATATCTCTGCTGCGGAGAATGGGAAAAGGCTAGGTCCTATTTAGTTTATTCACTTCTGAATGCTTCTGACAAATCAGTTGCTTCCCGTGCAAAACTTTATGATTCATGGTGCTTCCTGTGCAGCGCAAGCTCAAGTTCTGATACGGACAGGACGATAGACATCCTCAGGTCTTATCTCCTGGATGATTCCATGGGCATCGTCCACAGCCAGATTCTTCTTACACTGTGGTATCTTACCCAGGAAAAATCTTATGCTGATGAACTTCAGGCAAAATTTCCGGGAAGCGTTGAGTGTGCTGTTGCAAAGGGCCGGGTACAGATAATGAGCGTTCCTTTCTGGTATTTTGTTCCCAAATCTTCGGGAGCCGGTGCAAATAGTTCAAAGGTTTCTTCTGCCGCAGCAAATTCTTCTGAAAACGCACGGAAGCCTGAAACAAAATCTGAATCTCCGAAGAAAACAGAAAATGAATCCGCTTCAGCCAAGACACAATCTTCTTCCTCCTCAGCTTCGGCCATGAAATCTGCAAAAAGTTTCGAAAGGCAGCAGCTTGGACTTTTCAAGAACTATGACAACGCGAAGGCACTGGAGCAGAAGGTCATAGCCGCAGGCTTTTCAGCTTACATTGAATCAGAAGTCCGTTCCAGCGGTACAAAATATTATCTCGTCTACGTAAATGAAGACTCTCAGAAAACAGTAGGAGAAAGACTCAAGAAAGCAGGCTTCGACTGTTATACCGTGACCGTAAAATAAAATTCCGAATTAAATTTCAGGTTCAGTTTTTCTTGAAAGCCTGTGCATGTACAGGGTGAAGTAGATGTACATTATTATGCAGCAGACAATCCATCCGCACGGGTAACCCATTGCAACAACAAGAAGCGATGCCGAAAGTCTTGTTGCGGTGTAAAGATAAATCTGCCTGAACATTACAAAGCTTCCCAGCATTATTATCATCGGTGCCGTAGCGTTTCCAAGACCTCTCAGAGAACCTGCCCGAATCTGGTTAGGTCCCAGCAGCACGTAGAATGGGATGCAGGTGTAGATGAAATATCTTCCGAAATAAACGACCTCATCATCCCTGTTGAATATCTGCACAAGCTGCCGAGAAAACAGAATTATTGGTGCAATCAGGATGACTGTCACGCAGAAGGAAAGCAGGGTAGATTTTTTTATGCCTTCCTTTACACGGTCAATCTGCTTTGCACCGTAGTTCTGTCCCACGAATGTTGTGCAGGCCAGGGATATGCTCTGTATAGGAAGAATTGCGAACTGGTCTATCTTGCCGTATGATGTCCAGCCTGCCATGCACGATGAGCCGAAGCGGTTTATGTATCCCTGTACGAATATGTTCGAGAAAGAGGTTATTGCCATCTGCAGTCCTGCAGGAAGTCCTACGATCAATATTTTCTTCAGGATGGGGAAGTCTATCTTCAGTTCACTTATGCTAAGCCTGTAGCACTGGTTGTCCTGTGAAAGGAGCACAAGAACCAGAATTGCTGTAATGGTTTCGCAGATGATTGTAGCATGAGCGACTCCCGCAATTCCCATCCTGAATGCCACAACAAAAATAAGGTCAAGAATCATGTTCAGGACGGTGGAAAAAATAAGAATATAGAGGGGACGCCTTGAATCTCCCACGGCACGAAGAATTCCTGACCCCATGTTATATATCATCAGGGCAAGGGTTCCGGAGAAATAGATTGTAAGATATGTGCGTGAACTTTCAAAAACATCGTCCGGAGTGGACATGAATCTTAGCAGTACGGGAGTAAGCATTATTCCCAGCGCAGTAAAAATAATGCCAATGAAAATGGTTCCCACAATCATTGTGTGCACGGCTTTTCTCAGTTTCACAAAGTCCTTTGCCCCGAAGCACTGTGAAATAATTACGCTTCCTCCGGTGGAAAGCCCCATGAAGAAACCTATGAATGTATTTATGAGTGGTGTGACTGAGCCTACCGAAGCGAGAGCCTCTTTTCCTACATAATTGCCTACGACAATGCTGTCTACTGTGTTGTACAGCTGCTGGAAAATATTACCGGCCATCAGAGGAAGGGAAAACATAATGAGGAGCTTAAAAATGTTTCCCCGGGTCATGTCTAAATTTTTTTTGGCTTTCATTCAGATACTGTAGTGATAAATAAAAAAAAGTTCAATATTTTATCTGAACTTTTATTATCGAATTTCGTTCAAAAAAAAACAGGCCCTGAGTGACACCCGGGACCTGTTAAAAAGGAGTTTTCATGAAAATAGGATTTCATTACGAAATTCAAAGGCTACTGCCGGAATATTTTTTGCCTACCATTTTCCGGCTTTCCAATCTGATAACCATTCTGCATTAATCAGGTTACAAAAGTTTATGTTTTTTTTTCAGTACTATTTTATTTCTGCTTAAGGCTATAAGTTCCGGTAGTAATTGAGCTTCCGCTTGAATATATTTCAAACTGAATGTTTTCAATTCTTGTAGTATCGATCGCCGCATAGAATTCCTGTACATTTGAAATCTTTGTGCCGTTTACGGCTGTAATGATGTCCCCGTTCTGGAGCCTGAGGGCGGAAGCCGGTGACTTTGCGATGATTCTTGCTACAACAACACCGTTGATCTTTGAAGGAAGCTTGAGCTCCTTTCTGATTTTGTCTGTAACAGGAAGAGCTGTGAATCCTGGCCAGAGCTTGCTGTTGTCTGACGAGATTTCATCTTTCCTTTCCTCAATCTTTACGTTGATTTCGACTTTTGTTTTTCCGCGGAGAACAACAAATTTAGCTGTCTCTCCTGCCCTGATGCTTCCGACTTCTCTCTGAACCTGTTCAATGGTCTTAACATCCTTTCCGTTCACAGAAATAATGTAGTCTCCTGCCTGTATGCCGGAATTCATTGCAGGACCGTCCTTGAACACTTCTGTAATGAATACACCGTTTGCCTTGCCGATTCCCAGTGCATCCTTGTATTCCTGTTCTATTTCGTCGAGACTGACTCCGAGCCATCCGTAAGTAATTCTTCCGTCATTTATGAACTGGTCAATTGCCTTCTTGATGTTGTTGATGGGAATAGAGAAACCGAGACCCTGGCTTCCGCCTGACTGGGATGCGATCCATGTATTTATACCGATTATTTCACCGTAGATGTTTACAAGAGGACCGCCGGAATTTCCCTGGTTGATTGCTGCGTCCGTCTGGATGAAGTCTGAAATTGAACCTATCTGTCCGCCGCTTCTTCCTGTGGCGCTTACGATACCCTGTGTAACTGATGCAAAATATCCGAGAGGGCTTCCCAGTGCAAGAACAATGTCACCCTGCTGAACTTCATCACTGTCACCAAGTTTTGCGACGGTAATGTTGTCGTCGGAGCATTCAAAGGAAACAAGGGCAATATCCATACGTTCGTCAGCTCCGACAAGCTTGCCGTCAAATTCTCTTTCATCATTGAGCTTTATCTTTATAGTGGTTGCCTTGCCTGCAACGTGATTGTTTGTAAGCACGTAAATTGTCTTGCCTGTTCTGCGTACAATTACGCCGCTTCCGAGACCTGACTGTTCTCTTTCCCTGTATTCATCATCCCCCCCGTCCTGGAAGTTGAAGAAAGGAATATCCTTGAAAGGATTGTATACCTGCACCTTAGTTTTTTCTACAACGTCAACTTCAACGACTGCAGGAAGCACCTGGCTGCTTATTGACCTGAATGTAGCCTGCAGAGCCTTCGTGACTTCCATGGAGTCTGATGGAATTGTAACGGCCGTATGCGCCGTGTCAGCAAAAACCGTGTTGGGAGAGTTTTTACTTGAATTAACTTTGCATGAGAGTGCAAGAATGCCAACGGACACGAGTCCTACTGAAGAAATACCGATTAGTCTTCTTTTCCAAGTTTTCATTGTTATAGTCCTCCGCACACAGTCTAAATTGTATTGAGGTTGTGCCTATTTATTATAGATTATTCTGTGCGCATGAATTAATTTTTAGACATGGTAAATCCTGCATCAAGATGTGCAGGTCCTGTTTCTTTTTACTAATATAATACATAACCGTGCAAAAGTGTTACAAATATTAATGAGAATTAGATTAAAAAATATTAATGGAAATCTGTAAAAATTGTAATTCATACAGATAACATTGAGAACTCGATGTTTTGAGCCTTGTGATTTCAGGGGGCAAAAGTCGCGTGCATCTCTGAAAATATTTTTAGAGATGCACTAATGCGGGCACAAAATTCTGGAATTTTTCGTAAATTCAGAATTCTTTGCAATATAATGAAAAACACACTTGACCAATTCAAAATAAATTTGTTAATATATGCTACACTTGTTGTAGGCGGAACACTTTGTGTGAAACCGAGGGCACAGAATATAAATTCATGTGCAGATGGCCTTAAGGAACCCGTTACTCCTTATGGCAAATACGTTTTTAGGGGTTTTAAAATGTACGCAGTTGTTGAGTATAAAGGCAATCAGTACAAGGCAGAAAAGGACGCTGTTCTTACTGTAAGCAAAATTAGCGATGCAAAGCAGGGCGACACTGTAACAATCGACACAGTTCTTCTCGTTAGCGACGGAGACAAGGTAACTGTTGGTGCTCCTTATGTAAAGGGTGCTAAGGTTACTGTTGAAGTTGGCGAAACATTCAAGGACCAGAAGGTGCTCGTTCTTAAGTATAAGAGCAAGAAAGACTATCACCGTTTCATCGGTCACCGCGAACAGTATACAAACGTTACTGTTAAGGAAGTAGTATTAGCATAAGCAATTGTGCTAAGGACTGGGCATGACGCGTATTGAGCTTGTCTGTACAGAAAGCGGACGCTTTGTAAGTTGCAATGCATCTGGACATGCAGGTTTTTCGCGTAGAGGAAAAGATATTGTATGTGCTGCAGAGACAATTCTTCTGCGAACTGCTCTTGAAGTTCTTCAGCAGACGCCCGGTGTCTTACTCAGTACCGATATGTCAGCCCGCGGGACTCTCGCATTCAGTGTGGCTGGGATTGAAAACAATCAGTCTTCATCTGTTGACGAAAGTCTGATGGAAGAAAGACTTAAATGTGTCGGGGATTTTTTAAGGAAGGGACTGCAGAGTTTGTCTTCTGAATATCCTACGTGCATAGAACTGCGGGAAATTTCTGAATGAAATATACTGGATTTCCAGTGGAGGATTAAAATGGGACGTAGCAAAGGTGGTAGCGGCGCAAAGAACGGTCGCGATTCAAATCCAAAATATTTGGGCGTTAAAGTATACGGCGGTGAATTTGTTACAGCAGGTTCTATTCTCGTAAGACAGCGTGGAACACGTATTCATCCGGGTGACAATGTAAGAAAGGGTGGTGATGACACACTTTTTACAGTAGTTGACGGAAAAGTTGTATACGGTGAAAGACGCAACCGTAAGGTTGTATCTGTTGAACCGGTAGCAGCTGCAAACTAAGTCTTGCATTTTTAACTGCAAATTTGTGAATGCCCAGTGTGAACTTCTTTCATGCTGGGTATTTTTTTATAAAAACTTTTTTCAGGTGTTTTTTGTATGATTCAATTTGCTGATGAAGCAGTCATTAAGGTAATTTCGGGTAAAGGCGGTAACGGGTGCGTTTCTTTCCGAAGAGAAAAATATATTCCTAACGGCGGACCTAACGGTGGCGATGGTGGAAGAGGTGGAAGCGTTATTTTCTGTGTGAAGAGAAATCTCCGCACTCTGGCTCATCTTCGTTTCCATCCGATCTTTAAGGCACATTCAGGTCAGGACGGCGGAAGCTGGAACCGTTACGGTAAGGACGGTGAGGATGTTGTAATTCCTGTACCTCCAGGAACGACTATCAGGGACAATGAAACTGGTGAACTTATACATGACTTTACTACGGAAAGTGAAGACGAGCAGTTCGTTTTCCTCGAAGGCGGAAACGGAGGTTGGGGTAATGTTCACTTCAAGACAAGCACAAATCAGGCACCGCGCCAGGCAAATCCCGGAAAACCTGGAGAGGAAAGGGAACTAAAGGTTGAACTTTCAATTATGGCGGACATCGGTCTTGTAGGTTTTCCTAATGCAGGTAAGTCAACTCTTCTTGATCTGTTTACAAATGCCAGACCAAAGATTGCGCCTTATCCGTTTACTACAAAGGTTCCTAACCTTGGTGTACTTCATGTGGACGAAAACAATGACATAATTATTGCGGATATTCCTGGTATCATTGAAGGTGCTTCGGAAGGTGCAGGTCTTGGTGTTAGATTCCTTAAGCATATTTCAAGAACAGCCGGTCTTCTTTTTATGATCGACTGTTCCGATGATAATTATCTTACTGCATACGATCTGCTTTCGAAGGAACTGGAAAACTTCGGGCACGGTCTGGCTGAAAAGCCTCGCATTGTTCTCTGTAACAAGATTGATGTTGAAGGCGCAAGGGAAAGAGCTGATGAACTTTCCAAAAAACTTAGGTCACAGGATCCTGATATTACAGTGATTCCTGTATCTGTCATGGCAAGAATGAACATCGGCAGCACAAGAAATGCAATAATTGAGCTTATTGATAAAATGGAACGCACTCATGCACCGGGACAGGTTCCGGGCAAGGATTTTTCGGATGCGAAGAAGAAGAGTGAATTCCTTTCTTCCCGTTCGGTTGATATTTCCATGGGAGAACAGCTTCCTGGTTCAGAATCAGGTTCGGGGTTCTGAATGAAGATCGCTGTTCTCGGGGGAAGCTTCAGTCCTATTCACATAGGACATCTTGCTCTTGCAGATGAAGTTTGTACTGCTCTTCATTATGACAAGCTTCTTTTCATACCGGCATACAGACCTCCTCACAAGGAGCTTTCATCTGCGGTAACTGCCATGCAGCGGCTCAGGATGGTGCAGCTTGCCTGTGAGGATGATGAGCGATTTGTTGCTGAGGACTGCGAAGTCTTAAGGCAGGGGGTTTCGTATACCTATGATACAGTCTGCCTGCTTGAAAAAAAATACGGTGATGTCCTTGAAGGAAAAATCGGTCTCGTAATGGGCAATGATCTTCTCAAGGGGTTCCACCTGTGGTACAGGGCCAAGGAAATTTCTGAAAAGTGCGACCTTATTCTTGCAAAACGTCCGCAGCAGGTTGATGACATTGACTTTGCCAATAAAGTGTCCGGTGAATTCAGGAAGCTGGATTCCGAAGAAAATTTTTTGGAGCCTCAGGAAAAAGAATATTTTGCGGAGGCACTTTACATAGGCAATGCGGAACTTCAGCTGAGCTCAACGGATATCAGGAGCAGGATAGGTCGCGGAAGATGTTTCAAATATCTTGTGCCGCCAAAAGTTTACGAATATATTGCAGAGGAAAAGTTATATGGTTACGGTAGATGCTGAAACAACGGAGAAGGTCAGGCAGTATATAAGCGGTGCCCTTGGGACCAAGCGGTATGAGCATTCTGTGCGTGTCGCGGAAACTGCCGGCCATATATGTTCGCTCTTCGGAATGGACTATTCGTCAGGATATTTTGCGGGATTGTCACACGATCTTTGCAAGGAATTTGATGAAGCAACTCTCAGGTCCCTTGTAAAGCGTTCAAAATTTTCTGTCTCCGTCAGTGAGGAAAGAACCGTATCACTTCTTCACGGAAAGGCTGCGGCCGTTAAACTTGAAGAGGATTTCGGCATAAGCGATGCTGATATTCTCCAGGCGGTTGCGGAACATACGCTGGGGAATGAGAATCTCTGTCCTCTTGCAAGAATAGTGTTCGTTGCAGACAAGATTGAACCTGGCAGGCCCCAGTCAACAGAGTCCTACAGGGAAGGTCTGTATGCTCTGGGACTTAACGGAATGTGCCTTTCCGTGGTTGAAGAGAATATGGAGTACCTCAGGAACCATGGAAAGGAAATAGCAGTGGAGTCCTATAAATTTCTTGAAGACCTCAGAAGAATCGTTGCAGCGGAAAAGGGTATCGCATAAAAAGGATTGGGAGTATTTCGTATGAAAATGTCAAGAAAATCTAGCGGGCTTACCAACAGCCAGAAGAGTCTTATATTTTTATTTGTCGTCATAGCGTTCATTTCTGTGGTCATAGGATATTTTGTAATTGCCTTCAGAAGTGAAAGGGAAAAGAAGGATACTATTCAGGAAAATGAGATGCTGAATGTTCTTTTCATTATTGATGATGGTGAAGGAAATGCTCTTACAACTGATGTCCTGGTTTATTATCCTGTATCAAACAAGGGTGTAGTTTTCAATATTCCTGGTAACACCGGCGCCATCTTCCGAAGCCTTAACCGAACTGACAAGATTAATGCGGTCTACAGGGAGAAGGGGATTGTGTCCTATGTTAAGGAAGTATCAAGCCTTACTGGACTTAAAATTCCTTACACAATTCAGATTACCCTGGACAATCTCAGTCTGGTGGCAGATCTTTTAGGCGGAATTGAAATGCTGGTTCCTGTTCCTATTGATGAAATAGGAGAGGAAGGGGAGCGATGGCTTCTTCCCGGAGGATTCGTTAAGCTTGACGGTGAAAAGATTCATACGTATCTTGAATATGAGCTTGATGATGAGACGGAATCAAACCGTGATGACCGCAGACAGAAGTTCTTTGTTGCCCTTCTCAAGGCAGTGAGAAATAATAAGTCACTCATCGGGGACAAGAAGAATTTTCCTTTTCTTGGGAAGTATTTTACAACCAACGTTGATATGGAAAACTTCTGGAAAATCATGAACTATATTGACGACATTGAAACTGACCAGCTGGAGCCTATTTCTGTAAAAGGTAATACAGCAATGGTTGGCGGAGAGGAGCTTCTGTTTCCGTACGAGGATGACGGTCAGTTCAGATTTAAGGCAGACGTTAAGAGAAATGTAAACTCCCTTATCACGGACGGAAAGTATACAAGGCGTTATGTTCTTGAAGTTCTGAACGGAACGTTGATGCAGGGGGCGGCATCCCGTGCAGCGGCTCTTCTTTCTGATTCAGGCTACGAAATCCTTAGAACTGAGAATGCAGACAATAAGTATGAGCATACAGTTATTATTAATCATATCGGCAACGAGGAAGCTGCAAAGGTGCTTGGCGACTTTCTTATGTGCCGTTATATAAAAAGTGAAGCTCCTGAAGGTGATGCGGAAGATGTATCTAACGTGGACTTTACTTTGATTCTTGGAGATGACTGGGATGGAAGACGTTATGTTCTTGGAGGATATACCGGGATTGAAGATATTGTTGTAGAGGAATAGGTCCGCAGTTCTTCATAAAAAGTTTGTTGAGGGGGCCCCAAAAATCTGTTTTGGAGGTTTCCATGAAATAAGATGCTTCAGGCTGCTTACTGTCAAGGGCCTTAAGCATGGAAGCTAGGTCTGGAAGCTGAAATTGCCGGCTTTCAGTCGCATCCATAAATTTAGTGACACAGAGGTTTTAAGATGGAAAAATCTACACAGGAAAAAGTGCTGGAAATAGCTCAGCTTATGGAAGACGGAAAGGGACTGGATGTTGTTGCCCTTGATATTTCGGAACTTAACAGCTGGACAGATTATTTTGTTATTGTAACTGTTACAAGTTCTGCACACTGGCAGGGACTTTACAAGCAGGTCAAGGATTACGTAAAGGAAAACGATATGGAAATCCGCAAGACGGACCAGAAACATGATCAGGGAAACGAATGGAATCTTATTGACCTTGGAAATGTTGTAGTTCACCTTATGTCTCAGGAAGCAAGAGATTTCTATGAACTTGAAAAGCTTTGGCATGCAGGAAAGGTAATTAAATAATAAGGGGCATATCCAGTGATTTCGGATGAACTGCCTGCCGAATCCGGAACCGCTTAATTGGCTAGGTTCTGGGCCCGCATTCCGAAGGCTGTTTCCGGAAGTTATGATTTCTGGAGATTCCATGAACTGTATCAGGTTTTGTTCTTAACAAAAAAAAATGAAGGCTGAAAATTACACCGGGTAATGTTCAGCCTCTTTTATTTCATGTATCAGAAAGAATCCATGTCCGCAGGATCGCTGTCTTCTTCAATGTCTTCTTCAATGTCGTAGTCGAAACCACGTCGGCGGTTATCGTAGCCGTCTTCCTCCTCCTGATCATCAAAAGGCTCGTCGTAATCGTCTTCCACTTCATCGTTGAATGCATCGTAGTAGTCTTCGTCTTCGTAACCACTTTCGAAGTCATCATCGAAATCGTCGTCATCGGATGTCATTTCATCATCATAGTTATCATCGTCATATGAAAAACTTGCCATAGATGAAAATTCATCAAAATCGTCGTCATTGAACATGAGTTGTTTCCCCTTAAATGCCAAAGCAGGATAAAATCGAAGGATCAAATCCTAGATAAGTTTAACGTATTCTGTCATACGCTTACATTAATCACTGTAAATTTTGTTTGTATTTTTGTCAATCAGAATTTGTTAAATTTAATTGATTTTTTAATTAATTGTGTTATGCAAAATTTATTGCACGGAAACGGCTTAACTTACTTGACACAGGACTGATAATAAATTATATTAAAACTGTATGCGACGATTCGTAACCGTTGAAGCACCTGCCAAGTTGAATTTGGGTTTACAGGTTCTGCCGAAAAGATCAGATGGTTTCCACGAAATTAAGAGCATTTTTACGACAGTCAATCTGTGTGACGAACTTAAAGTTTCGCTTCACAGCGAGAAGAACTGCTGTAAGGTTTACTGCCGCGGAATGAATCTTCCTGCGGAGAATACTTTTACTAAAGCATACAAAGCTTTCTGCGTGCTTACCGGAATAGAGGATGGAGTTTTGGTTGATGTAACTAAGCGCATTCCTTCTGGGGGTGGATTGGGGGGCGGATCAAGTGATTCTTCTTCTTTTATTAAATCCATTGACTATTTATTCCGGACACATTTAAATGATTCTGACCTGATGGATATATCAGCTCAGGTAGGAAGTGACGTTTTTTTCTTTACCCAGGCTCTAATTGAACTGGATAACGGAAAAAGGAAACACGGAGATGCTTTTGCGGCTGTGGTAGGCGGCAGGGGGGAAGAGATTCGGCCCGTTGTTTCCAGGAATGATTTTGCAGTGCTTCTTGTTTTTCCGGGAGTTTCTGTTTCAACTGCCGAAGCATATAAGCTGGTTGATGAAACCATGAAAGCTCAGGATCCTGCTGAAGGTTTTTGTCTTGAGCAGATGTACAGGAAGCCGGTGCGGGAATGGGCTTTTGTCAATGACTTTACAATCCCGGTTGCCGCTCGTTATTCAAAAATTGGACAGGCTCTTGAAGCGTTAAAAGCTTCTGGTGCTGATTTTGTTGATATGTCAGGTTCTGGTTCAACAGTTTTCGGGGTTTTTGAGACGAACGCACAGGCGATTAAGGCTCAGAAAAATTTGTCCGGCAACTTTGAATCGGTTCTTGTTCAAGCTCGATAGCGACGACGTAGGAGAGTGTATGCAGGTTACTGAAATCAGAATACGCAAAGTTGAGGGTGAAGGAAAATTAAGAGCTTATGTTACGGTTACATTTGACGACTGCTTTGTTGTTCACAATGTAAAGGTCATTGAGGGAAAGACAGGTTTGTTTATAGCAATGCCTAGCCGTAAAACCGCAAACGGTGAGTACAAGGATGTTGCTCACCCTATAAGTCCGGAGTTCCGTAATGCTCTTCAGGAAAAAATTCTTGGAGAATATGAGGCAGGACACTTTGAAACAGGTAGTTCCGGCGGAGAAGATTAGTTCTGATTTTTTGCGCTGACTTGTGCTTTCGGAAATTTTATGCATCAGGCTGAGGTTTCCGGAGGTAATATAATTTTGGGGCGTCGTCAAGTGGTAAGACAACGGCTTTTGGTGCCGTCATTCCGCTGGTTCGAATCCAGCCGTCCCAGCTATTCAAAAAGATGATTTAATAAGCTTGATTGTTCTTTATATTTTTACATTCCCTGATTAGATTGTCTTTGTAATTTTGTAAGGAGTTCTTAAAATGGAACAGTTTGTAGTTAACGCAAAAATCCGTAAGGAAACTGGTAAAGGCGTTTCAAAGAAGCTTCGTGAAGAAGGTCGTATTCCTGCTGTAGCATACAATGAAAAGGGTGAATCAACAATGCTTGACATTGATGCAGCAGAATTCTCAAAGGTATGGCGCTCAATCACTCCAACTACTCTTATCAACTTGAAGATTGATGGCCAGGACAACATGGCTTACATTAAAGATACAGAATATGACATCAAGACAGACAAGAACCTTCACGCTGACTTCCATGTTGTAAGCGGAACAAAGGCTGTGACAAAGGTTCTTCGTGTAAAGTATACAGGTACTCCAGCCGGTGTTCTCCGTGGTGGATTCATGGTAAAGCATGTTCCTGATGTTAAGCTGAAGGCTCTTCCACAGGATATGCCTGCAGAAGTTGTAGCTGATGTTTCATCTCTTGACATCGGTGGAAAGTTCACAGTAGGTGACCTTAACCTCGGTGAAAAAGTTTCAGTTCTTACACCTGCAAGTGCAATGATTGTAACAATCGCACCACCAAAGAAATGATAATTCTTTGATCCGTAATCGGAATAGTCTGAGACTGTTTCTGTAATTACAACGACCTGGGAGAAAGCTTCCAGGTTTTTTTTGTTTAAAATTAATTCCAGGAAAAGTGAATGCGTGTTGCAGATTTCAATGATAAAGTCAGGTCAGCCTTTGTGGAACTTGGGCTTGATTTTTCAGAACCTCATATAATTGGGGCCGCTGTCAGCGGTGGTGCTGATTCAATTGCCCTGCTTACGGCCCTGAAATCCCTTGTGTCAGAAAATTTTGTTGTTAAGACCGTCACTGTGAATCATAACATCAGGGAAGCTGAAGAAACATGCGGTGATGCAGATTACGTTGAATCTTACTGCAGAAAAATTGGTGTCTTCTGTGAACGAAAGGAGCTTCCCCGCGGCAGAGTCATAGAGGTGGCGGCAGAAAGAAATCAGGGAATTGAAGATGCTGCAAGATTTCT
Source organism: Treponema sp. (assembly GCA_045642665.1). GTDB lineage: Bacteria > Spirochaetota > Spirochaetia > Treponematales > Treponemataceae > Treponema_D. Next base: position 24,135 of record JAZUJH010000021.1, on the reverse strand, counting down.
GCGTTACAGGGAATTTGAAGATTTTATTAGAGAGAATGAAATAGAATATTTGTGTCTGGCCCATAACCGTAATGACCAGGAGGAGACCGTACTTATGAGGTTTCTCTCCGGAGGAGACTGCGGAGCTCTCAGCGGTATACAGAAATGCCGTGGAAAGTTTTTCAGGCCTCTTCTGGATATAAGCCGAAGTGAAATCGAAGAATATCTTGTTAACCAGAATATTTCCTACAGAACTGACAGCACGAATTTTGATACGTCCCTTACCAGGAATGCTCTCAGGCGTAAGGTCATTCCTTTTCTTGACGAGGAAATGGGCGGCTGGAAAACAGCTCTGGTGTCCCTTGAGAGAAAGATGAAGCAGGACAGTGATTTCATAAATGATTTTGCTCTTAAGGTTTTTGAGGTGGCTGTCACTGAAAGGGGAGCCGATAAAATTTCTTTTAAATTTCATGTCCTGTCCGGGCAAAGTGAAGCTGTCCTCAGAAGAATTTTTTATGAGGCGCTGGGTTCAGTGGGAGCTTCATCAAGGGTTCCCTATGCCTTCATTGAGCGGATAATTTCAAATATAAAATCAGACAGAAAAAGCTGGCAGGAGAATTCCAGCGGAATAAATGTTACGGCCGGAGACAAATTAATTTTTGTTCAAAAAACCTTAAGGGAGGCGACAGAGCAAGGATTTTTTGTTATAATAGAAAGAAATGGTGTCTATGAATTTGATGATTTTTCGCTGGAAATTTCTGAGTGGTCAGAGTTCCGGGTTTCCGGAGTGAAAATTTTCTTGAAAAAAAAATCTTTTATGCCCGGCAGCGGGAAATGTGAGCGGGAAATTTTTATCGGAAACATTGGTTTTCCGTTTATCATACGAAGCAGACAGACCGGTGACTGCGTGAAAGGTTCTTCAGGAAAAACCAAGAGCCTAACAAAAATTTTTGAGGAATGGAAGTGCGGAAGATTAAGGGACTGCATTCCGTTGGTTCAGGAATTAAAAACAGGGGAACAGAAGATAATCTATGTGTGGGGAGAACCTTTCGGTTTTTCTGACTGGATTTCTAAGGAAATAATATGAAAAAAAGAGTTTACAGTTTATGTACGGTTTTGATGTTTGTTCTGGCTTTGTGTCCGTCTATCGTCTTCGCAAAGGATTCTTCCAGCGCTGTTCAGGCTAACAAGAAAACAGCTTTGCGGTGTCTGACTCTTGCAAAAAATTATGCCGCCGACTTAAGGTGGGAGAAGGTTGAGACTCAGGCAAGGCTCGGTATTTCATACGACGACGGTGTATCTGATTTGTGGTATATGCTTGCCCTCAGTTCAGGAATGCTCGGAAAGTCAAAGGCAGAAACAGTTTCAGCTTCACGTCAGGCTCTTGAACTTGATGCATGGGTTGATTATAACAGGGACGCATGCCGTATTTTATGCGCTGATTTTTTAAGTGACGTCAGAGATTTTGATGAAGTGTTCAGGTTTCTTGACGGAAAGTCTTATTCCGGTGAAAAGAAGTTTCCGTATCTTTACATATATTCAGCTGACGCGGAATATGTTCGTGCAAAAACTTTTTACAGAATGAATACAGAAGAGTCCAGGGCAAAGGCTCTTGAAAAAGTGGAATACGCAAGGAAAACTTATCCCAGTGATCTTAGGTTTGCGGAGCTTTTCTTTGCCTTCGAGAATCCTGATATCGAGAATGCCCGCATACAGAAGGTTGCATCATATTATATCAATGAAATTTTGAAATACTATTCAGAGGAAAATGCAGACCTTGAACTTCTTGCAGCAAGATTTGCCGGCAGCGAAAACCGTGAAAGAATTCTGCGGGCATTTAACGGCAGAGGTGCAAAGCATTATCTTTATGCATCCCAGGCTCTCCAGCAGGGAATGATAAATGAGGCGGAGGCATTCAGATATTTCAGGAACTTCGCTGACGCTGAAATTGATTACGAAGCATTTGTGGATTTCTTTGCGCAGATTACAGATGATAAGGTCAGGGCGGATGTTTCTGATTATGTACGAGCTTATTCAGGTACAATTCTGCGTGATACTGACGGAGATCTCATTCCAAATTTGGCAGTAAGATATTCAAGAGGCCGTCCGCAGAAAATTATTTACGATTCAGACCAGGACGGAATCAGTGACTGGGAGATTATATGTGACTACGGAGTCCCTGTCCGGGGTTCTGTTACAGCTGATGCAATGGATTTTTACTGGGATGTTTTCCCTTATATTTCAACAGTCTTTCTCAAGACAAAAAATGAGCACGGTGTTTCTACGGAGCTCATGAGTTTTGTTCCGGGAGATTTTGCATGGACCCCGATCAGGATGGAGTCGGACGGAGAACTTTCTCTTGTAACAGGAGCTGAAGTTTTCTTTCCTCTTCTGAATGAATATTCTTCTTCCGTGAATAACGGGAACTATGTTTCAGGAAATACTTTCGGCAAGGCTGAGGCAGATTTCCTGACACTTGAAAAGCTTGTTGCCAATGCCCATGAGATTGTTGTTCCTTCAAGTGAAAGGGATAATGCGAAAATAAAATTTACAATGAGCAACGGACTTATTGCTGCGGCTGATTATACTGAAAACGGTGTGCTCTACGCACGTGCCCAGTTTGAAAAAGGGGAGCCTGTGCTTCGGGTAATTGACAGCAACTGTGACGGTGAATTTGAGACTACGGAATTCTATGCTGAAGATTCTGACGGTTCAATGGAAGTTTACAGCTTTGTCGAAGAGGAAAGTATAATGAGAAATCTTTTCGGAGTTCCGTCTGCCGGAAAGAAATATTATCTTCGCATGGTTCAGGTTGATACAGCTGGTGACGGAGATTCGGTTCCTGATTTTACTGAAGAATATTTTCCCCGCGGAGGAAAAATTTCTTCATGGGATACTGACGGTGACGGAAAATGGGATGTGCGCAGTGTAACAAGAAGTACGGAGCTTAATGCTGACGGAACTGCAAAACCTCGTGAGGAGGAATCAAGCTTCTATAATGAAAGAGGACAGCTTGTGACTGTTACGTCTGTCGGGGGAGTTCCTGTTTCTGTTGTCACGGGGGAAGAATCTTTTGCTGTTGTCCGTGACGTGAAATATAATTTCTACTGGATCGGAAGGACGGGAACTTCAGAAGAAAGTGAAAAGGTTCTCCGGGAACTTAAGGATGTTGAGGAACAGGGAAAATCAATAATCGTGGACTTCGGAAATGAACGTGTCATTGGAATCAGGGTCGGAACGATGAACTACGGAATGTTCGTTGCGGAATAAAAGGTTTGTGGAATATGTTTTTTAAATTTGATTTCAGAAAAAAATTGTCAGCGAATATTTTCCTCAGCCTTCTGTTTTGTATCTTATTTTTTTCCTGCAAAACTATTGACTGGGATTCGGGAAAAACAGATTACTCGGAAACTGTTGATTATACTTCGGAAGATGTAATTGACTATGAGATTCAGAGATTAAAGAAAGATGCGAAGAATAATTCAATGTATTCCCTGTGGCGTATTTCTGTTCTGGAAAATCAGAATCCGGGAAACGAAAATATTGTTGAAGCAAGAAAAGATGTTGAGGCTTTTGCCTTTGATGATTTCTGTAAATATCTTGAGAGCGGAAATATTCTTGCTGCAAAGAATTGTTATGATTCATTCAGGTTCCTGTCTTTTGTGGACATGAGAACTTTGAATGAAAAAATAGAAAGTCTTTACGGAAAGCTTTCCATAGATGAGGTTCTTGAAAAGAATCTTCCCCGTATGAAGAAGTCCGGTGCAAATGATGGTGCAAGCGTTAAAGGTGCCATGGCCTCTTATGTGAATGCAACCGTTACGGTTTATGAAAATCTTGGTTACATTACACAGGGCGGCTACACTTATCCTAATGAAACTTTGGGCAGCGGTTTTTTTATTAGCAGGGACGGATACATTGTTACAAACCATCATGTCATTTCCCATATCGTTGATACCGGCTACAAAGGTTATGCAAAGCTTTACGTGACTCTTGCCCAGGATCCTGAGACGAAGATTCCTGCAAAGGTCATAGGCTATGATGCTGCAACGGATCTCGCTCTGCTGAAGGTTCCGGTTGATGCTCCAGAAGTTCTTGCTCTCGGTGACACAGAGGAACTTTATGTCGGCCAGAAAGTTTATGCAATAGGTTCTCCTCTTGGATTACAGAATTCTGTTTCAAGCGGGATAATTTCAACCCGGAACAGAAATGTGGGGCAGATTTATGACCTGTATCAGTTCGATGCGGCATTGAACGGCGGAAATTCCGGGGGACCTCTTATTGATGAAAGGGGAAATGTTGTCGCAATAAATTCCATGAAGTCTGTTTCTGCCGGGAACGGAATTTCAGCGGAAGGCTTGTCCTATGCAATTCCTGTTGATTATCTCAAGAAACTTCTTCCTGTGTTCATGAACAGGGGAAGAGTTCGTCACAGCTGGCTTGGTCTTTATGGAAAAACCAAAAGACTTCCTGGAGCTGCGGCAAAGAATGAAGGGGTGTATATTTATTATGTCGCCCCAGAAAGTTGTGCAGGAGCTGCCGGTGTTTATGAGGGAGATACAATTGTTGCTGTGAACGGCAAAAGAATTTATTCTCTTGAGGATTTCCATTTTGAGATGCTTGAAAAGCAGCCGGGCTTGATTCTGGAGCTGACGGTTGAAGATTCTTCGGGTAATGAAAAGAGATGTCTGGTTTACACTCAGGTGCGTCCTGAACGTCCTTCGGAGAAAATTTTTAAGTCAGACCTTCTGAAGAATGCAATGCTTCCGATTATGGGTGCGGAGCTTGAAAGTGTTTCAACAAAAAACAGGAACCAGTATTCAATTAAAAAAATTATAAAAGGTTCACAGGCCGACGAACTTGGTTTCAGTGAAGGCGATCCTGTGGAGATAGCTGATGTTCAATTTTTCGGAGACTACATAGAGTTTTTAATTAAAAGCAAAAGAATCAGAAACGGATATCTTGATGCTGTCATGCAGATTTACTGCGGACTTGACAGCAGGTATTATTTCTAAATTAGTGAGGTAAAAACATGGTAGACATGAAGTTTAAGCGTAATTTCTGTATTACAGCTCATATTGATCACGGTAAGTCAACTCTGGCTGACCGACTTATTCAGAAGGCAAAGATCATTGAGGAACGCCAGATGATGAACCAGATTCTTGACAGCATGGATATTGAGCGTGAACGTGGAATTACAATAAAAAGCCAGGCGGTTACAATTCCTTATCATGCAAAAGACGGTAATGATTATGAACTGAACTTCGTTGATACGCCTGGTCATGTTGACTTTTCTTACGAAGTTAGCCGTGCTATTGCTTCCTGTGAAGGTGCACTTCTGCTGGTTGATGCTACGCAGGGTGTTGAGAGCCAGACTGTAAGTAATATGTATATGGCACTTGAACATGATCTCAGTATTGTTCCTGTAATAAACAAGATTGACCTTGCAAGTGCGGACATTGAAAGCTGCAGACATCAGATTGATCATGATCTTGGCCTTGACAGTGCGGACGCTCAGCTTGTAAGTGCAAAGACTGGTGAAGGCATAGACGAGCTTCTTGAAGCAATCGTTACAAAATTTCCTTCTCCGGAAGGTGACAAGGATTCTCCTCTCAAGGCCCTTATTTTTGACTGCCACTATGACGAATATCGCGGTGTCATTGTTCATATACGTGTCAAGGACGGACGTGTAAAGGCTGGAGATGTTATCCGTCTCATGAGCTCCAATACAGAATACAAAGTTGAGCAGGTTGGTATTTTCAGAATCAAGTATGAGGAAGTCGACGCTCTCGAGGCCGGTGATGTAGGTTATATCATTGCAGGAATCAAGACTGTTTCAGATGTTCGTGTAGGTGATACTGTTACATGCGTTTCATATCCTGCAACAGATCCTCTGCCCGGTTTCAAGGAAGTTAAGCCTGTTGTATTTTCTTCAATCTATCCCATTGATTCAAATGATTACGAGGAACTTAAGGAGGCAATGGAAAAGCTTAAGCTTAACGATGCTTCGCTGATTTACGAGAAGGATAATTCCCTTGCCCTCGGTAACGGTTTCCGCTGCGGATTCCTTGGTCTCCTTCATCTTGAAATTGTTCAGGAACGTCTTGAACGTGACTTCGGTCAGGTTGTAATTTTTACGGCACCCAGCGTACGTTACAAAGTTGTGCCTGCCGGAAAGGAGGAGATGCTTGTTGATAATCCTGCTGACTATCCTGAAGGAAAGGTCATGAGTTCACAGGAACCTTATATCAGGGCATCTGTCATTACTCCTTCGGAATTCATTGGAAATATTATGGAGCTTTGCCGTGTTAAGCGTGGCGTGCAGAAAGACATGCAGTATCTTGATGAGAAACGTGTTGAGCTTATCTATGACATGCCGCTTTCAGAAGTTCTCTTTGATTTCTATGACAAGCTGAAGTCTTACAGCCGCGGATACGCAAGCTTTGATTATGAGCTTACAGAATACAGGCCAACAGATCTTGTGAAGATTGATATTCTTATTAACGGTGAGCCTGTTGATGCCCTTGCACAGCTTTGCTACAGACCAGGTGCCGCTGAAAGAGCAAGGGTTGTATGTGACAGACTTAAGGGTGAAATAACACGCCAGCAGTTCAAGATCGCAATTCAGGGTGCCATCGGAAGCCAGATTATTGCCCGCGAAACTGTTAATCCTGTTCGAAAGGATGTTCTTGCAAAATGTTACGGAGGTGACGTTACCCGTAAGCGAAAGCTTCTTGAAAAGCAGAAGGCCGGTAAGAAACGTATGCTTATGGCAGGTAACGTCGAACTTCCCCAGAGCGCATTCCTTGCTGTTCTCAAGGAAAAGGAAGACAACTAGATTTCAGGAATCCATTTCATGAAGAAATCAATTTCTGCGCGGACACGTTTCAGGAAAGCTTCGCTCATTGAAAAAGCGTGTCCGTCCGGAAAGTGTATGTAAAGATAATCTCTCGGCTCAATAAGCTCTTGCAGCTGCTGGGTCAGGGGGATTTTTTTATTTCTGCAGGAAGATCTTTCACCTTCCGTAAGCAGACTGCGTATTGTGCCTAGCGCGGAAATTTCATTACGGCAGAAAGATTCAATGTTTGAATGATTTCCGGATATGAAGTTTTCGGGACGGAATATATTGTCCGGAATATCATCTTCTCGGATTGCACGGTCAGCACAAATATCAGCATCAGTTTTTCTTGCAAGTCCAAGATTGATTCCGCATATTCCTGCATCAAAAAGATTTTTTGCACCGCTGAAATAGGAAACAAAATTCTGTGCATAGGAAACCATTACAGGAGTTGAAAACATTTGGCCTCCGTTCTTTGACGGTACGGGAAAAGAATTCTCTGAATAACAGGAGACATAGTTTTCTGGTCTGTTTATTCTGTTCTCTGCATAATATCTTGCTTTTGTCTGCGGTGCATTCCTGCAATGTGTTCTTCCCGCACTGAAAGAGAAATCCAGTCCTGTAACATATACGGGAATGTTTTCGTTCTGCCTGAGCTGAAGTGCAATAATAACAGCCGAAAGACCTACAGATCCCAATGGAATTATAAATGATTTGATTACTTCATTGTTTTCCAGTGAATTCAGGAAACTGCATATCCCGTAGCGAGAGGCAAAGAATATTGTACGGCACCCAGTGGCTTCCATTACATGGGGATTTGATGAAAGGTCTGCAAAAAGAGTTACATTGTTGTCTTCCAGAAATTTTTTTTGTCCGACGTAGGCCTGAAGAATTGCATTCTGGCATTCAACTGCTGTTACAGCGTCAACGGGAATATTAAGTGCTGAAAAAAATGGAAGAGCCGCATCAGCGCAGATGATATAGAAATCCTTTGCAAAGACTTTTTGCATAAATTCTTTATTGTCCTCTGCAGTGCGGAATGTGTAATCCAAACTTTCTCCTGCACCGCAGACAATGACAGGTCTGCATACTGTATGCCTTACGTCATTAAGTTCCTGAGACCTGCAGAGATATTTCAGGTTGCGGAAAATATTTCTGTTGTACATCCTTCCCATGCGGGTAAGCGTGATCCTGTTTTTCCAGAAAACATTTATAATTTCAGCTGCCGCAGAATGTATGCGTGAATACAGGTCCCTGGCAAAGGTTGTTCCTGCAGAAAAATCAAGTGAAATTGCTCTCCTGTATTTTCCTGTGTTCACTAAATTCCTGAGCAAACCGTCAGTACCGGAGAAGTCATTCCCGTCAAGCAGTGCAAAATTTTTTAGTGGAAGACATTCGTCAATCATCTTCGTGTCAGCGTGTTCAACTGTGAACTGCAGAAGGTCCGCATTGCATTCAATGAAAATTATGAAACAGTCTGCAGGAAGTTTCCGGGAAAGATTTTTCAGTCCGTAGAAAAGCAGCGGGGAATTTGCAAGGACAATGGTTCCGGGAAGAATATCAAGTTTCCTGATAAGGGAATCAACGGCTTCTCCAGGGTTGTATTTTGAATACAGGAAGCGTCCTTTATATTTTACTGTGCTTAAATCAGAAAAGCCCTGCCCGGTTTTAATCAGGCAAGGCTTTTCGTCTTCGTGATTATCTGTCACGATAGAACTCTCTTTTGAACTTAATGATCAGTTCATGAAATATTTGTAGCATGTTGTAAGAACATTGTTTTCTACATCGTTTGCAAGGATGTAATTGTTTAATGTCCTTTCCTCTTTGTCTGTAACCTTTGATGCAAAGTCTTCAATTTCTGTTGCATCGCTCTGGATGCCCGTACACTTTGCAACCAGAATCTTTGTTCCGAGAACGAAAGGAGAGCTTGTTTCGCCAGCCTTGAGATTGAACATTGCCTTAAGAGATGCATAGGATGTAGAAAGTGATGAAAGTGCTTCAACGTCTGCCGGGTTTGCGGCATAGAAATCTTCGTTGCTGTAGTTGATAGGGAATGCAGGCACTTCAACGGATTCGATTCCGAATTTTTCGCAGGCATCTTCAAATGTCGTGAGAGCACTTTCCGCTACAAATCCCTTTGCGGTTTCCGTATAGTAGTTTTCTACGTAACCCTGTTCGTTTGTCTTTACATAGTTGAGAGCAACGTTGATGTTGTCTTCAAGCGTGAAGTCCGGTTCTTCTGTTGCTCCGTCGCAGCGGAAAATCGTGAATCCCTGTGAAGTAGGAATTACAGCAGAAAGTTCGTCCTTCTTGAGTGAGGAAAGTGCTGCCATTGCTTCAGCGTCATTGGAAACTGTTCTGAGAAGCTGGTACTGGAACATGTTGGAAAGCTTTCCTGTGGAGTCCGTAAAGTTTCGGCCGGACTTTTCACTTACGGCATCTTCGAATGTGATTTCGTTGTTCTGAATCTGCTTGAGAACAGCTTCTGCATCATCCTTTGTTGCAAGTGTTACAGCTGAAAGATTGTATTTTGTGAACTTTGCTTTGTTGTCAAGAGCGTACTTCACAGCTTCTGCAGCAGGAAAGTCTGCTGTATCAAATGATGTGATGACGAAAGAATGTTTTTCATCTCCCATCTTTGCAATTGCTGCCGCTTCCTTTGAAGAAGTCTTGAGACCGTACATCTGTGAACCTTCAACGATTCCCTGTGTTCCAAGGAAGTCAATAAGGTAACGTGATGCAGTAAGATATTCTTTTGCTTCTGTTCTGATATTCTTCTTTGTGGCAGCGTCTGTCTGATTGTATTTTCTTTCTGAGTATACACCGTTTTCATCATAGAAGTAAGGGAGCATTCTTCTGTTGATAGCTGATTCCGGAACAGTGTATCCGCTGGCCTTGAGCTGGTCTTCGTAGAACATCTGTGAAACAGTGTTGTTGAATGCCTGCTGGTAGATGTACCAGTTTTTGCTTACATTGTTGCGTCCCATGTATTCATACTGCCTTACAAGGTTTGTAAGGTTGTTGTAGAAATCAGAACCTGCAGAATATTCAATATTCTTTCCCTTGTAGGATCCGAATACAGGTGTGTTCTTTTTGCTTGCGATAGAATCAAGAACAGCAGATCCTCCGACCGGAATGAATACGATGGCTGAAATAATAAGAATAATAACAGCACCTATTTTTGTGCTGTCTTTTTTACCGGATTTATGTTCTTTTTCCATGGGTAAATTCTTCCTTTTATATATAAATTTTAGGTCTAGTAATTTTAACACTGTATAAAATGACTGTCAACGGTACTTTATTTGTTTTGATAAAATTTTAAGGAATTTATCAGTTTTGTATTGACATTAATTTCTTAAACTGATATTATATGAAACATCAGCTTGGGGTGTTAGCGAAGTTGGTTATCGCGCTGGCCTGTCACGCCGGAGATCACGAGTTCGAGCCTCGTACATCCCGATTAACCGTTTCAGTTTTGGAACGGTTTTTTTATTTTAAATTACATTTCTGAATTTTTTAATCGTGTGATGTTAAGTTTGTTTACAGGAATTATAATTTTTAAAGATCATAATAACAATTCTTCTATTGAAATTTAGTGGGGAATAAGTGTATATTATGTTACAACCTATTAAATGTTGTGCAACTTATTTTACGGAGCATTTTATGGCAGAGAAGAAATGTCTATCTGAACAGCGTTTCACAGGTGAACGTGCATTATTCAACAGTCACGGTCTGTGTATCAGGGATTCAATTTTTGCGGACGGGGAATCTCCGTTGAAGGAAAGCTCTGACATAGAAGTGGATAATTCTGCTTTCCAGTGGAAATATCCTTTCTGGTACTGCAATAATGTGATGGTGAAAAATTCTTCCTTCTTTGATATGGCCCGGGCCGGAATATGGTATACAAAAAATATTTCCCTTATGGACTGCATTTATCATGCGCCCAAAGGTTTCAGGCGGGCGGAGAATGTTTGTCTTTCGAATGTTGATTTCACCAATGCGGCCGAAACTTTGTGGAACTGCCGAAAAATCAGGATGGATAATGTAAGCGCGAGGGGTGATTATTTTGCAATGAATTCCTGTGACATGGAACTTAAAGATTTCCGTCTTGTGGGGAATTACAGTTTTGACGGCTGCAGCAATGTTGTTGTCACCGGTTCCAAGCTTCTTTGCAAGGATGCCTTCTGGAACTGCGACAATGTTTTTGTGAAGGATTCATACATTTCAGGTGAATATGTCGGATGGAATTCAAGTAACATTACTTTTGAGAACTGTACGATAGAAAGCCTTCAGGGATTCTGCTATATGGATAACGTTAGGCTCATTAACTGTAAGCTTCTCAATACGGATCTTTCCTTCGAGTATTCAACTGTTGACGCTGATATTACGACCGGCATCAGGAGTGTAAAGAATCCTTCTGGCGGAAAAATCGTTTGCAAGGGAATAGATGAACTTATTTTTGATGATCCGGAAATTTCCAATGACGCAACTGAAATTAAATTTACTGATTGTGGTGCATAATGAATACAACTGAAGTCCTGCAGAATCTTTTTGCTGATGAGAGACATGCAGCGCTGAATAAAAAAGTGTCTATAGTCTGGGCTTTAAGTGTTCCAGCAATACTTGCCCAGCTTACTTCAATAGTCATGCAGTACATTGATGCTGCGATGGTGGGAAAGCTTGGAGCTGACGGGTCTGCGTCTATTGGAGTCGTTGCAAGTTCAACATGGCTTGTATACGGTTTGGGATCGGCCTTCGCTTCAGGTTTTTCTGTTCAGGTTGCACAGAGCACCGGTGAAAGAAATTTTAGTCGCACAAAATTTCTTGCCAGGTTTTCGGTTGTATGTGTACTTGTGCTTTCACTTGCGGCAGCTTTTGTTTGTGCTTCGATAAGTTTTCATCTTCCTGTGTGGCTCCATTCGGATGCTTCGCTTCACAGGGACGCGTCAGTTTATTTTCTGATTTTTTCTTTGTCACAGCCTTTTGTCATGCTGACTACTTTATGTCTGGGGATTCTGGAATGCAGCGGCAACATGAAGCTTCCGAGTATTCTTAGCGGAGCGATGTGTGTTCTGGACGTTGTGTTCAACGGATTTTTTATTTTTGTCCTCAAACTTGGAGTTGCCGGTGCGGCTTTAGGGACTGCGGTTTCTCAGGCGCTGATTTGTTTTGTGGCAATCTATTATGTGCTGTTCAGGTCTGAAATCCTGAAAATTGAATTCAGAAAAAATCCGGAAAAAAAATCCGGAAATGATTTTTCTGTTAAAACAATTCTGGGTAATGCAAAAAAAATTGCTCTTCCAATGACTTTCGAGGAAGTTGCTTTATGCGGTGCACAGATTTTTGCTACAAGAATAATTGCACCTCTGGGGACTGTTGCTCTTGCCGCTCATTCTTTTGCTGTAACTGCGGAAGCCTTATGTTATATGCCCGGATACGGAATTTCTTCGGCAGCTACAGCTCTTGTCGGACAGAGCATCGGTTCCGGAAGAAAGGAATATGCAAAAAGTTTCAGCCGTATCACGGTTCTTCTGGGAATGATTGTCATGGGAATTGCTGGTCTTGTAATGTATTTTACCTGTCCGTGGATTTTTAAATTCTTTACGCCTGATGCTGATGTACAGAAGCTTGCTACGGATGTTCTCAGAATTGAAATCCTTGCGGAGCCTTTGTTTGCTGCTTCCATAATTTCAGCGGGTGCTCTGCGTGGTGCCGGTGATACAGTTTTTCCTGCAGCCATAAATTTAGTGAGCATGTGGGGAATTCGTCTTACATTAACATATTTCCTTTCCAAGTATCTAGGACTCAGGGGGGCATGGCTTGCGATGTGTATAGAACTTTGTGTGAGAGGAATTTTATATCTTATCAGGTTAAGGTTCCAGAAGTGGAACAGAATGTAGGAGATGAGGAATATGGAGTTCAATTTTGATGAAGAAACTCAGAGAAGAGATACTCTTTCGCTTAAGTGGGATGTAAAGGAAAATGAGCTCCCGATGTGGGTTGCTGATATGGATTTCAAAACTGCACCTGCAGTCCGTAGGGCAATAGAAAATAAAGCCTGTGAAGGTATTTTTGGTTATAATATAATTCCTGATGAATGGAGCCGGGCCTATGTTCACTGGTGGAAGTCCAGACATGATTTTGAAATTGAAAGCGGCAGCCTTATTTTTGCAACAGGTGTCGTCCCTGCAATTTCGACTGCCGTACGAAAGCTTACATGTCCTGCAGAAAAAGTTCTTGTTCTTACTCCTGTTTATAATATCTTTTATAATTCGATATTCAATAACGGAAGATATATTCAGGAATGTCCTCTTGAATATTCTGATGGGAACTATGAAATTAATTTCGAACTTCTTGAAGAAAATCTTTCTGATCCTCAGATAAGTTTAATGATTTTCTGCAACCCCCATAATCCTGTGGGAAAGATATGGGACAAAGAAACTTTGTGCCGTGTAGGGGAGCTCTGTGCAGAATATAATGTGACTGTAATTTCTGATGAAATTCACTGTGATCTTACGGATCCCGGAAAAAATTATATTCCTTTTGCAAGTGCAAGTGCTGTTTGCAGAGATATAAGCGTAACCTGCCTTGCACCGACAAAATCTTTCGGAATACCAGGAATACAGACTGCAGCTGTTATGGTGCCGAATAGATTTCTGAGACATAAGATGTGGAGAGGCCTGAATACTGATGAAGTTGCCGAACCTAATTCTTTTGCAATAGTCAGTGCTGTTGCAGCATACAATGAAGGAGCTGAATGGCTTGATGCTGTTCGTGAATATATTTATGAAAACAAAAAGCTTGTCCGGAAGTTCGTGGCAGAAAATATTCCGTCAATAAAGATTATTCCTTCTGACGCAACCTATCTTCTCTGGTTTGACTGCAGCAAAGTTACAGACGATTCTGTAAAACTTTGCGGGGATATAAGAACTGAGACAGGGCTCTTTTTGAATGATGGTGCCGAGTACCGCGGAAACGGAAATTCATTTTTCAGGATGAATGTTGCATGCCCGCGATGCCGTGTTGAAGAAGGATTAAGGCGGCTGAAAAAGTTTTTTGATTCTCTGGATGCTTAGGGACTCAATTTTTTTTGGACGCACTTAGTGTTCCATGTTCCTGTAAGTAAATGAAAGATAGTCCGAAAGGGGCAGCGGCTTTGACTTGAGGTAACCTTGTATGAAGTCGCAGTTCATTTCTTCGAGAATATCCATGACTTCCTGAGTTTCAACTCCTTCGGCAACAATCTGTGCATTAATTTTTTTTGCAAGGTTCACAGAAGTTTCAAGTATTCTGAATTTTTTTTCGTTGTCCCTGGTAACATTCTGGACAATGGATTTGTCAATTTTCAGAATGCTTATTGGAAGGTCAAGAATTCTTTTAAGAGATGAATGGCCTGTCCCGAAGTCATCGAGAGCAAAGTTGAATCCGTATAGACTGAGCTTATGAATATTTTCAATGACAGTCGGGTTGAATGCGTTTGAGTAAGTTTCGGTTATCTCAAAGATGATGAAGGATGGAGAAATTTTGTAGGAATCAAAAAGTTCTCCGACCTTTTTTGCAAAGTTACTTTGCATGAGATCCATTACGGAAAGATTTATTTCTACATGGCGCAGGTTATACTGGAACAGGTGATATTCTGTAATGATCCTGCATGTTTCTGTTAGCACGAAATCTGTTATGTCAAGAATGGACCTGTCCATTTCCGCTATCGGAATAAATACATCAGGAGGAACAGGATTGCTGTTGTCATCCCGTAAGCGTACAAGCACTTCCACATTGTTGAACTGTTTTTTCCTGACCGAATAAATTGGCTGGAAATTCAGGCTCAGCTTGTTTTCCTCTTCAGCTCGCTTTATTAAATTGGAAATCGACATGTTATATTTTATCTTGTCAAGGTCTATGTCCTTTATGTTCAGGGTTCTTAAATTGTTGGAATTTCCCTGCTGAGAAATTTTCTGTATTATGTAATATACTTCATCAATGCTGCTTGCATGCTCCGGAGTTGAGAATTTGCAGATGGTGGATGAAATGATTATCTGTGTATATTTTCCGCTTCTTGCATTCTCGGCAATCTGGTTCATTGTTCTGTAGATCTTTTCGACTTTCTTTTTATTTTCAACTGCGATTACAAAAATTCCGTCGCCGATTTTGAATGCGAATAAATGTTTTTTCAAATCTTTTATGGAGTTCATGATGTCATATTCAAACTTTTCAATTTTATCTTCGCTTAAAAGATTGCGGATGATATCTATATTATGTATGCAGACACCAATTAAAGTTATATTTTTTCTTTTCTTGAATCCCGGGTTAAGGTAAGCGGTGAATGCATTTTCGTTTAATATTCCGTTCCTGTTTTCATAAAAGTTCTGGGGATCCATTATGGAAAAGAACATGAACATTGCGTTAAGCGCAATGCAGAACTGTATCATCGAAAGTTCAGGATGAGCAAATTCAATTGAGACAAATATTATGGATGTGATTATCAGAATGGGTACCTGAAGAAGTCTTTCCTTTGAAATAAATTTTCTGTAAATAAAAATAATACCTATGCTGATTGATATATAGATGAAGTAGATGAGGTATAGAATGAATAAATTGGTTCCTGCATGGTATATGGCGTTGGAATCAATGTAAAAAAAGCAGTCCGTAAAAGCATTGAGTGTCAGCAGGGCTATTATCAATAAAAATTCTCCTCCGACAAAAATATAGAGAAGCCTGGTGAAATATACTTTGAAATTAATTGTCGACATGATATAAAGTAACCACAGTGCAGCAACTATATAATCATCAAAAGCCAGTACATAATTTGATATGACTACAAGAAATCTGTTTTTACCTTCCAGCACGATTGTAATAAGACTTGCAACGGCGGCATCAAGAATTGCGAATACTATTGTAATGAAAATTGTATTCTGCTGAATGGAGATAGATTTTCGTATGAAATAGCAGAACAGAATTGAAAGCATCATTGTTATGGCCGCAATGTCAAACCATATATTGTAGTTGAATAATTCCATCTTTAGTTCTCCTTTTCCCTGCTGAAGCTGGACGGTTCCAGTCTTTTGAGAGGTTCTGAAAAATAAAAGCCTTCCATGTATGAACATCCGTTGATTTTTGCAAATTTTAGTTCTTCCTCTGTTTCAATATGTTTAATAAGAATCTTGTAGTTTAGGGTCTTTATGAAGTTGCATGTGCAAATAAACAGGGACTGTGTTTTTGTTGCGAGAAGTTCAGGATTATTTGATTTTTCATTGAAAAATGATTCGGTAATTTCCTTGTCAATATAAACTATGCTCAATGGCATGCCGGCGATTCTATTTATATTTGTATATCCGTTACCAAAATTTTTAAGTGCAAATCTGAAACCCATTCCGGAAAGCTTTTTCAGGTTGCATTCGATATATTTTTCATACGAAATGATTGATTCCTCAAGAAGTGCAAATATAATTTTTTCTGCGGGAACTGAATGCATGGAAAATACATTCCTTATATTCTTTTCAAGATTATGTTTGAACAGTTCAGAAGAAGGTAATGTGATTATTATATTTTCTATTCCTTTTTCAAGGGCCCCTGAGGTTTCGGCAGCCTCAAGAATTGTATGAAGTTCCAGTTGAAAAATTTTTTTTATTGAACCATTTTTTTCCGCATAGGGAATGAATTCCTTTTCGCGTACAGAAATATTTTTTCCATTCCCTTTTATGGTCATTACGAGAGATGCATCAAGTGTATCGACTATATTTTTTTCAGAGTTATAAACTTTCATATATTCGATATAGAACAGGTCTGTAAAAAAAATCTTGTCAATGGAATCAGGGGTAACTGACAGAAGGTTCCTTATTGTTTCCTTCCTTCTGAATGTTTCCATGCCGAGGTCGGTTATGCTGAGAAGTTTGTTTGACGGTTTTATTTCTGATGAAAGTTTGATTATTGACTCCAGTTCCTTTGTTGTCATAAAATCTTTTGGTGAAGATACAAGTGTGCATGAATATGAAATTATGTGGCTGTGGTTTACACAGTTGAATGGTCTCTTGAAACGTTCCCGTATTCCGTCATATATTTTTTTCATGTCCATGCCGTCGCTTATGTTTGTGTTTTCTGAACTGACATAGGCGAAAGTGTTTTTGCTTAACCTGAATGGAGGATTTTTTTTGTTTATTTTTCGCAGAAAATTTGCTATTGATGTAATTATTTCTTCATCAATTTTTTTTTCGAACTTATTGTTGATAATGTTTTCATTATTAACTGTCAGGAAAAGAATTTTTATGCTTTTTTTTGCCAGCAGGTTTGTGAGAATGAAAAAGTCAAAGGATTTTTTGTTTTCGAGACCTGAAGGATTATCCAGATAGTAATTCTGGGATTCTATGCAGAGATAAACTATGAGTATTGTAAGTGTGTTCATGAAATCGTCAATCCTGAATTCTAATATGAGCCCCTGTATTATGTTCGCCATGGTGGACATAATGATAAACAGAACTATTGAAAAAAAGGTTTGTCGGGTTGAGTTTTTTTTATATTTGAAAAGGTGAAAGAATATGTGACAGAAATAGGTGACGCCCAGAAGGTATAGGATTGTAATCAAAGGCTTTCGTGTGAAGCTGAATGTGTCCGGTGAGAAATAGAAAAACTTTGGGTAGAACATATTGTATGTGACAAGTATTGCTGTAAGCGCAACGGGGGTGAATATTTCTAAGTAGTTTATTGTATTTATGAATCGTTTTCCGATTATCTGATATATGTACAGCAGAAAGATGCTTGCGTAGGCAAATCTGGTTATGAAGTGTGCTGAATAAATAAGCACAAAATATTTATCTGTGAACAGCCATGCCAGGTTTGTTGTACCCCTGTTTAATGTGCTGATGGAAAGCCAAAGAATCAGGTCGAGAACTGTTGAATAGAAATTTAATATGAAGCAGCTTATGAACAGGGACGTTCTGTAAATTTTTTTCTGAGTTTTGCTTCTCCTTATGAAAAGGATTGCTGTTATTGTGATATTAATGATTAATGCGCATACGTCTAACCAGAAATTTGTTTTCATAGTCTCTCCGGAACAACACTCCAATGCTTATTTTATCTCAAATTGTTGTGAATTCAATTTTTTTTGGTCTTAAGATATTTTTTAATTTTTATTTAAATTTTTTGATGCCAGATGTTGACTTTTTTTTGTAAAATCTGTATAGTAATATACATCAACTTGCGGCAGTCGTATAACGGCTCATTACCCCAGCCTTCCAAGCTGGAGACGAGGGTTCGACTCCCTTCTGCCGCTTTGTTTTACAGGCCTTCGGTTTTTCCGGAGGCTTTTTTTGTTTTCCTGCGGTGCGGTGTGTGTTTGCTGTGGGAGCCGGTACTTTTTTTGTCGGATTGCTGAAAACTGTGTGACGGACAGTTTTTGCATTTCCGAGGCCGAAATTTGTCTTCTGACATGCTGTCAAGTTTTTTGTCCGATTGTCTGAAACTTTTTATGGATGATGATTTTTATTTTTTTTTGGTTATAATTTTTTGTTTTTTTTGTGAAATGTGCACCATAATAAGCTGTGGAGTGATTTCATCTCATCTATAGAAGAAGGGTGTTTTATGGCAACTTATGGAACAATTTCAAGGAATCTTGGTTTGACAAGGTTTTGTATTTTTTTTGTTTATACTTTTAACCACGTATTCTTTTTTCTTTATTTTCCTGTTTTCAGAATTCTTTCTGTGGCTCAGACCATGAAGCTTTATTTGTCGCCGGAAGTTATTATAAACTTTTTGTCATGGATTTTGTTTTCGTTATATTATACAGGAGTTTTTACTAGAAGTGCTTCAAAATATGATGATTCTGATGAACATTGTCAAAAAATCAACAGGCTTTATATTTTTACGGGCTATTCCAATATTGCTTTTCCTGTACTGAATTCTGTTGTTCTTCCTTATGTGCTTACAAGAACAGCTGCAAGGCTAGGTTTCAGTGGAGTTTATAACCTTCCCCTGACTATGACCTCCATAGGTGTGTGCTGTTCATTCGGTATGTTTGCGTATATTATTTGGCAGAAGAGAATTGAAGAATGGCTTTACTTTTTGCCCTATACAAAGAACGATACGTTTCTTTCGCTTACCATGAAGATAACTTTCATTGCTATTTTCTCTACAGTTTCTTTGGTTCTTCTCGCGCTGGCGCCTTTGAAAACACCAAGTAATGAAGGTTTGTCTCTTCAGGAACTTTTTAACAGGTGTCTTCCGATGGCGGTTCTTGGGGTTATGTGTATTACTTTGGATTTTGTGTGTCTTATCGTTACGATCCAGCAGTGTGTTACAAGAATTGAGATGTATACTCTCAAGATGGCTGAAGGTGATTATACGAAGGAGTTTCTTCCGGTCATGACGAGAGATAATCTTGGTAATCTGACTCTGAACATAAATCTTTTTCAGGATGCAACGAAGAGACTGCTTGGGGAATTGAATAGCTGTATCCAGGAATCAGCGGAAGCTGTCAGGGATAGTGAAACCGGAATAAGGAATATTGAGGATACTGCAAATTTATTGGTGCGGCATATTCAGCAGGTGAAGGATCAGATCGGAAAGCAGTCTGAAGGTGTGAGCAATGCATCCGGTGCTGTTGCCCAGATTGGTGTAAGCATAGAGCGTCTTATAAAAAATATAGACAGCCAGTCTCTTGCTGTTGATGAAAGTGCTGCTGCCGTAAAGCAGATGGTTTCCAATATCCAGAGAGTTACCCAGATTCTTTCAAGGAACGGTGCTTCTGTAAAGGATCTTGGAACTGCATCGGAGGAAGGTCAGAAGAAGATTTTGAATTCCGTGAAAATGTCACGGGAAATTATTAATGAGTCCCAGGGGCTTATGGATGCGTCCGGAATTATTCAGTCCATTGCGGAACAGACTAATCTGCTGGCAATGAATGCTGCAATTGAAGCTGCTCATGCAGGGGAAGCCGGAAAAGGTTTTGCTGTCGTTGCTGATGAAATCAGGAAACTTGCTGAGCAGAGCAATACGCAGGGAAAGAAAATTTCTGAGAGTCTTGCAAGTCTGAATGATGTAATTCATTCTGTTGCTACAGGAACGGAAGCTCTGAAGGTGCAGTTTGAACAGATTTATGATCTTACAAATGTTGTTCGTGAACAGGAAGAAGTTGTAATGACTGCCATGAGTGAACAGGCGCTGGAAAGTGAACAGGTTCTTAATGCCATGAAGAATATTGAGGATTCCACGTCACAAGTTAAGCTGGGGTCAAAGGAAATGTTTGAAGGAAGCAGTGCCGCTCTTAGGGAAATGAGAATTCTTACGGAGTTTTCTTCCTCAACAAATGAAACTGTCGGACAGATGTCTTCTGGAACTTCAAGCATTCTTTCTGCCATTGAGCAGGGAAACGAAGCTTCCCGGAGAAATACGGACAGCATAGATAAGCTTATGGCTGAGGTAAAAAAGTTTAGGCTGTAGAAGAATTTCATTTGCCATAAGTTTTTTTGGAGATGATTTTAGGGGAATCTTCGGATCTTTTTTGGAGGTTCCCTGCATAATTTTAAATGTCATCAAGAGAATATCTGAAAAATTTGGATTTGGAGTTGGAGGCATCGCACATATGTGTGTTACCATAGGCACTCTTTTTTCATGGTAGACTTGCTCCTATTCCGTAACACCGCGGCATAATCATTGAGATTGTATTGTCGTTATTTCCGAATCCGTATGCCATTCTGGTTGAAAGCTTCATCCTGCTGTTCCTTGTCCATGGAACCGTCCGGGTTAGTACGCCGAAGGCTTTGCACTTTACACGGCATATTTTTGGTTTAAGTAATACTTTTGTACTTCCAAAGTTTCTTGACCTCCGGTAGCAATCAGTATTTCTTTCATTATCATAGAATATCATAGGAGGCTGCCTTCTTTCCGCATTCCCCGCAACGGCATTTCATGGATGACTTTGCTCGGACATTAAATATCAGAGTCTTATTTTCTTCGGATAACTCAAAGTTTTCTGTTATGGTATTCTATAAAAAAATCCAGGATTTGTGATATGGTTTTGTTCAGGTGCATAGTTTTTTTGTTCTTCATTTTTTGTGGTAGAAAAATTCTAACAGAAAATCCTTGCATCTTCAATATTTATAAAACTTTTTACTTTTTTTTATCCCACACATATGTTAGAAGAGCCAGAAAGATTGATCTCTTGTAATCCGCAATGATTTTTTAATGCTCCTGACGATTTCAGCTTAGCCCCGATTGAAGGGGAAACGGGCAGAGCCTGTTGGAACGAAAAGCGGGTGATGGTGCAGAGCTTTCGGCCGTTTTCAGATGTAATTCCGGTGTAATGGTACAGGATATGCTCCAAAAAAAATCCTGCAGACAGGCCGCAGGATTTTTGCTTTCAGATGAAAATTTTATTTACGGCACGAAGAATTCAGACAAGTTCCCGGAGAATTGATTTTCCGATTGTATTTTCTGGCATATCAAGTCCGAAGTTGTCGAGAATCGTTGCACCGATGTTTCCGAAGCATTCACCTTCTTCAAGAGGTTTAGGTTCCCTAAGGTTCTTTGCGTAAAGGATGAAAGGAACTTTTTCTCTTGTGTGGTCAGTGCCGTGGAATGTAGGGTCGTTTCCGTGGTCGGCGGTAATTATGAGGAGGTCATCTTCGCGGAGTGTTTCAAGAAGAACTCCAAGGTTCACGTCAAACTTTTCAATTTCCTTTGCATAACCTATAGGATCCCGGCGGTGTCCCCAGAGTGCGTCAAAGTCAACGAGGTTTACGAAACAGAGTCCCCTGAAATCTTTCTTGGCTTCTTCGATTGTCTGTTCCATTCCGTTCACTGAGCTTTCTGAGTGGATTGCCTTTGTGACCCCTTCCCCCACAAAGATGTCGTTTATCTTGCCGATGCTTATCATGTCAAGTCCGGCATCCTTGATTACGTTGAGCGCTGTTCTTCCGAAAGGCTTTACTGCATAGTCGTGACGGTTTGCCGTTCTCTTGAATTCTCCCTTCTTTTTTCCTGTGTAGGGGCGTGCAATTACGCGTCCGACTTTCCATTCGTCCTTCATTGTAAGTTCGCGGGCAATTTCGCAGTACCTGTAGAGTGTTTCAACGCCCATTGTCTCTTCGTTGCCGCAGATCTGGAGAACCGAGTCGGCTGAAGTGTATACGATGAGATGTCCTTCGCTGATTTCCTCTTCGGCAAGTTCGTCAAGGATGACTGTTCCTGATGAGGATTTGTTTCCTATGACCTTCCGGCCTGTCCTTTTTTCAAGTTCGGCTATAAGTTCTGGAGGAAAGCCTGTGTCCGTGAATGTTACGAAAGGTTTTACTGTCTTCAGACCCATCATCTCCCAGTGACCTGTCATTGTGTCCTTTCCGCGGCTCGCTTCTCTTAATGCTCCGTAATAGGCGAGAGGTTTTTCAGCAGGCTTTACCTGTGCAAGGCCTTTGAGGTTCGCAAGTCCAAGTTTCTGGAGGTTAGGGATATAGAATTCTTTTACTGTCTGTGAAATATGACCAAGTGTGTCTGACCCGGCGTCATTGTAGTCAGCTGCATCCGGTTCTTCTCCGATTCCGAGTGAATCAAGGACGATGCAGAATATTCTGTTAAATTTGCTCATGTATTTTTCCTCTTAAAACAATAATCTTCTGTCATTGTAATTCATTTTCATTTCTTTTTCATCATTTTTGGGATTTTTTTCACAAGTCTTTTTAAGCTGGGACTGCTCTTTTTTATATTTTTACTTTTTTT
This sequence comes from Treponema sp., assembly GCA_045642665.1. Lineage (GTDB taxonomy): Bacteria > Spirochaetota > Spirochaetia > Treponematales > Treponemataceae > Treponema_D. Next base: position 1,613 of record JAZUJH010000021.1, on the reverse strand, counting down.
CCACAGAAAATGAAAAATGCTGTTGACATTAGTTTTTATGTCTGATATAGTGTAACTCATCAAGGGGTGTTAGCGAAGTTGGTTATCGCGCTGGCCTGTCACGCCGGAGATCACGAGTTCGAGCCTCGTACATCCCGTAGGAACCGTTCCGATTATGGAGCGGGTTTCTTTTTTAAATTTTTCTGTATGGTTCCTCATATTTCTTTCCGCTTATAATGCATAATATGTTCCGCCTTTTTTACGTTTTTTGCAAGGGCATCTACGGGAATTGCAGTTCCTGTTGTTTCCTGTCTGCGGAAATTTTCCGGAAGATGCGTTCTGGAAAATGATTTCCGGTGTTCCATGCGGTTAACAGGAGGCGAAAATTATGGCTGGCGAGAAAATTATTTTTCCTGAAATGAAGGCTGCCGCGTTCCGCCGGGATGATGACGGTAATATTGTTTCGGCTTATGTTTCCTGTAATGAAGAAGGGAAAAGGTTCCAGTCTTCGCTCTGGATCTGAGCGGGAATATGCGGTCCGTGGAAGTGGAACCGCCTATATTATCTACTCTTGTTTAGCGCTTGCTGCTCTATATCAGTCCTAAAAACTGTGTTTTCAACGATATTTAGGGGTATTTGAAGGCTTTATTTTTTACTTAATATTTTTTTGACCAGGATAAAAGCAAAATGCATTAAAAAGGGATTTACAACCAGTATGTCATAAATCCCTGTTGATGTGGGCCATCTTAGATTTGAACTAAGGACCAAAGGATTATGAGTCCTCTGCTCTAACCGCTGAGCTAATGGCCCGAAATATACCAAAAGTATGCCATTGAATATACCATATTTAGGATTTTTAGTCAATGGGAGGGCTTATAAGCTCAACCCATTAATATCTAATTTACAATTGATTCTAATAATTCACTTATAATGTTTGCACGATAAACTCGATTAGAACGATTGTTTGATCCTTGTAAAGCCATTTTTGCATATTCAGCAATTTCTTGGTCTTGCGTTGCAAAATCACTAGAATCAACCTTAAAAGCAGAAGGAAGCTTTCGGAGCTGACTTGAAGAAAATATGGCAGACAGAAACTAAAAAGGATGCCATGGAACTGGAAGATGCCTTTGTTGAAAAGTATGTTGAAAAATTCGACAAGGCAATAAAATGTCTGGAAGAAGGATTTGAGGATTCCATCCAGTATTACGGATTCTCGAAGATTGATTCCAGAAAAATTTCCGGCACATACACTCCGGAATGACTGAACAGGGAAGCAAGAAGACGCAGCCGTGCAGCCGGGATTTTCCCAAGCACAGAATCTTATCTGAGATTGATGACTGCCAGTCTGATTGAATACAGCGAAGACCATCTGACCGGTGCCGGCTACATCAGTGCAGACACTCTCCGTGAACAAAAAATGGAATGGGACAAGGAGCAGAAAGCGGCCTGATTTGCATGACTTTTTTCAAAGAAATTGCGAACAATTTTTGACGCTGTCTTTGTTTATGATGACGTAATCCGTGCAGAAAATCTTGAAATATATCGTAAGGAAAGAAAAGTCATAAAAAACGGAACAGAAGTTCCACTTACTCCAAAAGAGTTTGACATTCTGTTTTTCCTTGCTTCCAACCGTG